>NZ_JBQLID010000008.1:0-150725 GCF_056034405.1 Marinococcus sp. LNHM4E3-1
CCAGAAATTGTTTGCATGGGAAAACCACGGAAGAAGTGTTTCACGAAGAAGTGTTGCGCTTAAATTGACAATCTAAGAAAAATAAAATGTGTTCACAATGCCGACAGTCATCACCATCGCAATAATCGTGAGCGGAAGACCAACTTTAATATAGTCGGAGAATTTGTAGCCACCAGGCCCGTACACAATAAGGTTCGTCTGGTACCCGATCGGAGTTACAAAGCTCGCCGAAGCGGCGATCGCAATTGTTACGGCAAATCCCATCGGATTGGCATTCAGGCTTTCGGCAATACTGATCCCGATCGGAATCATCAGCACAGCCGCCGCACTGTTTGTGATCAGCTCAGTGAACAGGTTGGTCAGGGCATAAATGAAAAACAGAATGACAATGATGCCAAGCGGCTCCCCGAAGGCAAGCAGCCCCTTTGCTATCCAGGCCGCGAGTCCTGTTTCAGTCATTGCCTGCCCCACCCCAAAGGCACTTGCAATCAACAGAAGCACCTGAAACTGCACATAGCGCTTTGCTTCCTCGGGTGTAATAATACGCGCCACCAAGAAAATGAGTACCGCAAGCGCCATTGCCTGAAACATGCTGAGCCATCCGATCGTCACAATCGCAATCATCGATAGCAGTACCCCGAGCGAGAACCAGCCCTTCGCTGGCTTCTCCCTGATCGAGCCCGGGGTCTCCAGGGCAGAAACGACATAAAAATCGTTCGAGCGCTTGTATTTCTGCAGAAAATCCGATCCGGCTAGCAGCAAAAGCGAATCCCCGGGTCGAAGGCGAATATCTCCGATTTTACTCTGTATTCGTTCGTTGTTACGATGCACTGCGACTACACCTGCATCGTAGGACGAACGAAACTGCGCCTGTTTAATTGTTTTGGCCTGAAGCGAGGATTGATGGGAGACGACGGCCTCCACCAGCTGGTTCGAACCATTCTGCAGGTCATCCAGCGTCAACTCAGTTCCCGTTTTCAGCGTAAGCCCCGCTGTCCGTTGCAGGTCGGCCATTTTCTCAAGTACCCCGGTGAAAATCAGACGATCCCCCGCCTGCACAATTGTATTGGAGCTTACCGGCGATATGCGCTCATCCCGGCGGATAATTTCGATCAAAAACATTCCCTGCAGGTCCCGGAGCCCTGCTTCCTGAACGGTTTTCCGTACGTATGGAAACGTCGGCTCAACCTTCATTTCACACAAATATTCCTTCGCCTCATCCTCCATCCGTTTCTGCGTTCCTTCATAGGCCGGCAGTAGCCGATAGCCGACCGTAAACAGATAAATCAGACCAACAATCGTCAGCGGCAGACCAACGAGTGCCAGCTGAAACATGCCAAATCCCGCCATATCGTAATCCAGAAGCATACCGTGGACCACCAGATTGGTCGACGTGCCAATCAGCGTAATTGTTCCACCCATAATCGTGGCGTACGACAGCGGGATTAAAAATTTGGAAGGCGCATAACCGCGGTCTTCGCACCATTTTTTTATAATCGGGGTGAAGGCCACCACAATCGGGGTGTTATTTAAAAACGCTGACATTCCGGATATTGGAACAAAGGTGCGTACCATCGATGAAACCGGACCACGGCTCTTTTGCAGCCAGCTGGTCATAAACCGCTCCACAAGCCCGCTCTTTTGCACTGCTCCGGCGACGATAAATAAAAGCGCGACCGTTAGCATTCCTTCGTTGGAAAAACCGACCAGGGCCTGTTCTGTCGTGAGAATACCGCTGATCAAAAGAATGACCAAAACGGTAAAAACGATCATATCCGGCCGTGCGATTTCAAAAAACAGCGCTAATAGCATCCCCACGATTAATATTAATACAACACCCATTTCGATGGTCATATGTACCCCTCTATTTCCTACCATTCTTATAGGAATGATTATACAGCAAAAGAGACCCGCTGCGGGAGTCTCTTTTCATTAGTTCATAGTTTATTATGATTAAAACGATTTTACGATAAACCAGCCGTTGGTCTGATCTTTTCTAT
Source organism: Marinococcus sp. LNHM4E3-1 (assembly GCF_056034405.1). Taxonomy (NCBI): domain Bacteria; kingdom Bacillati; phylum Bacillota; class Bacilli; order Caryophanales; family Bacillaceae; genus Marinococcus; species Marinococcus sp. LNHM4E3-1. The sequence goes on from NZ_JBQLID010000008.1 coordinate 2,001, forward strand.
TATAATAGAATCTTTCATTGTCTTCGTATCTTACTACCGTCCCCCCGGCCGCTTCAACGATTGCCTGGCCGGCGCCGGTATCCCACTCCATCGTTGGAGCGTAGCGCGGATAAAAATCAGCCTTCCCTTCTGCGATCAGACAGAACTTCAATGAACTGCCAGCGGACACTACATCCACATTGCTGTAAGTCTCTTTCAATTCATTAATGAACGCTTCTGTCTCTGCTGACATGTGCGAGCGGCTCGCTACAACGTTCACCTCTCCTTCAGGTTTGGAAGATGAAAGCTTCTCGCCATGCTGCTGGAGCAGCTCTTCGCTGAGGGGCAGTTTGGAGGTAACATCGTTAATCTTGTAGGCTCCAAATGATCTTCCGCCGATATAAAGTACGTCCTGCGCAGGAACGTAAATGACACCCATGACTGGATATTTGTTTTCTATTTTTGCGATATTAACCGTGAATTCATTATTCTTTTTCACAAATTCCTTGGTGCCGTCCAGCGGGTCCACGAGCCAAAACGCTTCCCAGTCTTTACGCTTTTCATAATCCACGGTGTTTCCTTCTTCACTGATGACCGGAGTTTCCGGGTCTGCTTCGTGAAGTCCTTTAGCAATTACGTTATGTGCACGCTTGTCTGCTTCTGTCAGCGGGGAATCGTCTTCTTTATGTTCGACGGTAAAATCCCGCTTATACACATCCATAATTTCCTGTCCTGCTTCTACTGCAATTGAAATAATTGCGCTTGTAATTATAGTCGGCATTGTCTTCCCCTTTTAATTCGAGTTCCTACACAAACAGCCCGGCTTTTTTTAGTATTCTCTTAGTTCATTTAAAATAGTCCGAGAAATTTTTTCTTATTTCTGATCTTTAACGGTTCGTCGAGCAGCGGGTCTTTATTTTCAATAATACGCTCGGCGTTTTCCAAAAAGGTATCCACGTATTCCCCACCCAGATGTTGATCAATGTAATCATAAGCCTCACGCAGGTCAAACGGGCGCATATCAATGTTGTGGGCGTCTGTCGACACCACGTGCGTGAGGTTGTGGGTTATTATATTTTCAGCAAACTGCTTAATGCTTTTATCCATCTTCCCGGTAAAGCAGTGGGCAGTAACCTGTGTAAGAGCGCCGTTTTTCACAAATTCATGCAAAAGGTCCGGCTGCTCGCGGAATGCCTTCGTCCGCTCAGGGTGTACGATGACCGGCACATAGCCCTCTACCTGCAGCTCAAACATCAGCTGCTTGGCGTACCTTGGCACCTGGGCGCTCGAGAACTCGACAAACACATAGCGGCTGTGATTTAAACCGATTGAGATCCCTTTTTTCAAATCATCGACCAGTTCACCGTTAATCCGGTTCTCCTGACCCGGCAGAACCTTCACTTCAATACGGGCGCTTTTTAGTGATTCGTTTACGTAATCCACCAGGTGCGGAATGTCCTGGCCGCTGTTGTCCCAGGCCCCGTTTTTATGGTGCGGTGTAGCAACAACAGTATGTATGCCGTTTAACTGCGCGGCTCTTGCCATTTCGATGCTGTCCTGAATCGTTCCAGCCCCGTCGTCAATACCAGGGAGTATATGTGAATGCAAATCAATCATAATCATTTGCTCCTTTACGTTTATTCCATATCAACAGCTTATCATATTTTTGTAATTTTATGCAGAAGACCTGCGGGCGATCAGACACAAAAAAAGCCAGGAAGACGTCGTTAACCGAAGTCTTCCTGGCTGTGATTTTTTGCTGATCAAACAGTAAGCTTAATCGTTTTGATTTCATATGGTTTAAAATCGAGCGTCAGGCTGGAACCGGCGGCGAGCTTTTTTTCCGGTTCTTCGAGCAGACTGCATTCCGTGCAGGAGGAAAAATCATGGGCGCTTGTAAACGTCACTTCCCCTCGCATACCTCCATGCTCATGCAGACGAACGATAATTCCGTCATCATCCTCCGCCTGCTTGACGGCATCCACAGTAATATTGGCCGAATCCGGCTGCAGAAAACTGTATTCCTCCAGTTCCATGCTCCCGGGAGCAGTGTCTGCCGGTACATTCAGCTCCGTGGCTTCCTGAACAGTGCCTCCTTCAAACCAGTCTCCTCGGTGCGGAAACAGGCTGTACGTAAACATGTGCTCGCCCTGGTCCTGGGTCGGATCCGGTTCTATCGCTGATTTTAACAGCGTCAGCTTCATAACGTTATCTTTAATATCGTAGCCGTACTTGCAGTCATTGAGGAGGCTTACACCGTAATCCCGCTCCGAAAGGTCCGCCCATTGATGTCCCACCGTCTCAAACATCGCCATGTCCCAGCTTGTATTCCAATGGTTCGGACGCTTCACATTGCCGTACTGAATGTCGTAGGTCGCTTCGGTGGCACGGATCTGGACCGGAAACGCTGCTTTAAGCAGCTGCTGATGCTCGTGCCAGTCGACCGTCGTTTCAAAGTCAATTCTCCGCGAATGGCTGTACACGATGACCTTCTGATATACCGCAGAAGACTGGTAGCTCCATTCCAGGGCTATTACTGCACGAAGCGGACCGTTTTCTACCAGCTCGGCTTTTTTCAGCTCAGAAACGGTGTACTGTTTTTCCTTATAAAAGATATCAATATCCCAGGCATCAAATGCGAGCGGCTTGTCCTCAAACACTTCAAGTACATTCGCCGGCCCGGCAAGCGTTTCCCTTCCGGCTTCCCTGTCATACACACTCACCAACTGCCCGTGTTCATTAAAATCAATCGTATAAAAAGGGGTCTCCAGCCGGTGGTTGTCGTATTGGAACGGCGTATCCTGCTTCTGCTGGGCAGTTCCATTGGCATAGATGACCTTATATCCCAGTGCTGGCAGGTTCGGTACATGGACGAGCATCTCTCCGGATTCTTCTGTCTGCACCTGCAGCTGGTTTCCTGTATGGTCGGTCCAGCTGTGCTCTGCGTCCGGCACCTGAATTACTGCCCCGCGTGAGTGGGAGGCTGGATTAAATACCGTTAATTTCTCGCCGGCGGGGTCAATTTTCAGAAGCTTCGCCTTTGTTTCCTGTTCATTTTTGGCCGCCAGCTCCAGCGCTTCCGCGTATTCTTTCGTACTGTCCTCGTACACTTCTCTAATAGAGGAGCCGGGGATAATATCATGGAACTGGTTGCGCAGAATGATTTTCCACCCTTCGTGAAGTCTATCCTGATGCCCGTTGCTCCATGAGCCGTTCTGAAGATAGGCAAGCGTATCGAGCCATTCTGCCCGGCGGTAACGCTGTTCGGCGATACGGTTCATTTTTTTATTGTACGCCTGGCTTGTGTACGTACCCCGGTGGTACTCCAGATACAGCTCCCCGTCCCATATGTGGACGTACTGATCGGTTTGTTCCATCCGTTCATGAAGCCCCTCAAGATACTCATCCACCCTGCCTGTTTTTACATTCGGAAGCCCGGGCATTTCATCAAACCGGCGGATTTTTTCCAGCATGTCCCGGTTCACCCCTCCGCCTCCATCCCCGTATCCGTAGGAGAGAAGCAGTTCATTATTAAAGGAGCGGTCCCGGTACTGATCCCAGATGCCCTGAATGCTTTCGGCTTCAATTTCACCGTTGTAGGTATATTTATTCGACCCGTCCGGCGTCGTAATGAAATGCGCAGCAATCTCTGTCCCGTCGATCCCGCGCCAGGTGAAGGTGTCATGCGGCATCCGGTTGTACTGGTTCCAGCTGATTTTGGTTGTAATAAATGTATCAATGCCTGCCTGCTTCAATATCTGCGGCAGCGCCCATGAATAGCCGAACACGTCCGGAAGCCACAAATACCGGCACCGCTTCACTCCCAGCTCCTGTTCGAGAAAACGCTGGCCGTACAGCAGCTGCCGGCTCAGGGATTCACCGGAGGGAATATTACAGTCGGCTTCGAGCCACATTGCCCCTCCGGCTTCCCAGCGGCCCTCGGCTATCCGCTGCTTAATTTGTTCGTAAATGTCCGGATAATCGTTTTTTATATACTCATACAGCTGGGGCTGGGTCTGCAGAAACTGGTATTCCGGATACTGGTCCATTAATTTCAGCACGGTGGAAAAGGAGCGTCCCGCTTTTTCCCTTGTGTGCTTCAGACGCCAGAGCCAGGCAACATCAATATGTGTATGGCCGACGGCCCTTACCGTCAGCGGGTGTTCCTCCTGCAGGGAACCCATCTCCTCGTGCATCTGTTCGTTTGCTCGTCTCACGGAGGAATAAAACTCACTGCTTCCCGGGGTACGCCAGTCGATCTGCTTAAACGACCGGTCAAGCGCCTGCAGCAGCAGCGCCCGTTTAGCATCCCGTCCGTCGAGCACAGCCGTCGTTTCCAGAGCCGCTTCCGCTGTGTAATACAGATCATCCGCCGGTTCATTCAGGCAGGAAATAAAGGCAGTCTGCAGACGGTGCTCCTGGATTTCCTGGTTTCCTTTAATTCCTTCAAGGCCTGACCAGAGCCGGAATTCCAGCGTGATTTTTTGTCCGGCAATCCGGTTAGGGAAAAATACCTCCTTGTGATTTCCGTCCACTGCCTGCATCGGTTCCCCGTTAACATACAGCAGGGATTCAAACCCGGAATTATGACCACCGCCTGTTTTGCCAAAGTCGAACACACCGACAATTTTTTCCTGGCTCCACTCTTCCGGAATCTCCACTTCTGTTTTCAGCCACAGGTAGCGGTCTCTTCCTTCCCAGCGGTCGCCAATAGTCATTTCTTTTGGCTCCTGATTAGGCATGGAGTGAATAATTTCTTCTCCCGTTTCCTCCTCCACCGTTTCGAAGCGTTCGATGGGCTGCTTTCCTGTATACCGGTATTGCTTTAATTCACTTATCCGCTGTGCCAATTTTTCTTCTGTCCAAAACATGATTCTCATCCTCTCTGAAATAAATCCCTGCTATCCTTTAACAGCTCCGCTTGTCAGTGCTCCGACAATGTAGCGCTGCAGCAGGACGAATAAAATGACTACTGGAATAATGGACATGATGCTGCCTGCAGCAAGCAGGTGGGTCGTAATCTGTGTCTGGGTGGACTGAAGATTTACGACGCCGACCGAGACCGGGTACAGCGACGCATCATCGATCAAAATGAATGGAATGACAAACTGCGACCAGCTCTGCACAGCGACAATAATAACCACCGACACAATCCCTGGCATGCTGACCGGAAACAGAACCCGGCTAAGCATCTGCCATTTATTGCATCCATCGATAATGGCTGCTTCATCCATATCAACCGGCACGGTATCGATATAATTTTTCAAAAACCAGGTGGTAAATGGAAGCACCACAGCAACGTACACGAGAACGACCAGCCACAGCTGGTTCAGCAGCCCCCAGCTTGCAAACAGCCGGTAAATAGGTATTGTGATCACGACCGCAGAGATCATTTGTGTCATTAAAATGGCTATCATAAGATGGTTTTTAAATTTCATCCGGTATCTTGATAAGGCAAACGCCGCCGGCACTGCGATGAGTAGTGTTAATATGACTGTGGAAGCGACAATCCGGAATGAATTCCACAAATACTGAAGCACCGGAGCTGTATCAAGCACCTCCCGGTAATTCCCGATCGCAAAGCTTGTCGGGATAATGCTTGGAGGCACCTGAAGCACCTCAAACCTCGTCTGCAGGGACAGGGAGAACACCCAGAGAAGCGGAAATAAAAAGCTGAGTACGACAAGCACATAGCTTGTATACAGCCCAATCCTTATCCAACGCTGTTTTTTCGCACCTACCATCATTTATTCTTCCCCCCTTCGGCCGAGTACCTTTAAGTACACAAGCGTCATCACTACGTTCACAACCAACAGCACTACTGCGGTCGCAGCACCTTCTCCAAGGTTAAACTCCCTGAAAATAGCGGTGTAAATACTTAAAGCGATAACCTCTGTACTATTACCCGGCCCGCCGCCTGTAAGCGCCATCACCATATCAAACGTATTGAAGGTATCGATCGAAATAATGATGAGGTTGACCAGAATAATAGGAGCGATCGCAGGGAGAATAACACTTTTCATCCGCTGCAGGGCATTTGCCCCGTCGATGACCGCCGCTTCGAGCACATCCTTCGAAACCGTTTTCAAACCTGCATACATTAAGATCATGCTGAACGCTGTCCCCCGCCATATATTCGCAAGCGTCACGGACAAAAGTGCCATGGTGGGGTCGGAAAGAAAGGAAACGGGTCCGAGGCCAACGGTACTCAGAGCATAATTGATAATGCCTGCGTCTGTTTCGTTATACAGCATACCCCAGATAACCCCGATGACGACACCTGGAATTGCCCAGGCTACCAGCACGGACGTACGCACGACCACCGTCCCTCTCAAATTCATTTTCTCCCCCTGGACAATGAGAAGCGCGACGATAAATCCGGCAAATAGTTGAAAAACCACACTGAAAAATACAAAGAACGCCGTCGTGCCGATCATTGGCAGAAAACCTGGGAGCGTGAACATTCGAAGGTATGATTCCAGCGTATAGTCGTACCCCACCTGAATCATATTTGCATCAGTGAAGCTCAGCCGCACTATTTGGAGAATCGGATAAAGAAACACTGCAGCCAGCACTAACAAGAGAGGGAGTAGCCAAGGGTACGGTGTATCCCACATGGTCCTTCTCGGCCTCCGCTTTTTTTCCGTGTTTTGAGGGGGAATCGCTTTGTCGTATGTGCTCATTCACTCTCACCGCCTTCTCCAAAGGTAACAATCTCCCATGCATCATCGACCGCCTGCTCCGGCTCCTTACTTCCGGATATTACCTGGGAAATAGCCGTTTGCAGCTGTACCGAAATTTCATTGTATTTTGAAGATCCTGGACGGGCTTCAGCTTCTGTTTCCAGAGATGTCAGAAACTCGTCATTGAAAGCGCCAGGATTGTAGGAATCGGCTTCATAGACCGACTGCCGGGCCGGAAGCGACCCTTGAATCGAGGTGAATTCGCCCATTCCTTCTTCACTGATAAAGGAATCCATAAGAAAATCAAAGGCGGCTTCCTTCTTTTCGGGGTCTTCTGTAAAGATCCCCCACGCCCAGCCGCCGGCGCTTGACACGGTCGGATCATCTTCTTCAATTGTCGGGAGTGAAGCTACTTCCCAGTTTTCAAAGTCGTCACCAAGTATCTCTTCTATCGTAGCCGCCTGCCAGCTTCCGCCAAGGAACATGGCCGTATCGCCGGCAGCAACCTCGCCGTTTGCATCATTTTCCTGTCCCGAGCTTGCCATGCGTTTGGAAACCGCTCCTTCTTCCTGGGCACGGTCGAGCGTCTCAAACGTACGGATCATTGCTTCTCGGTTCTTACCTTCGCCAAACGTCGGGTTCCCTTCCTCGTCCACCAGCTCGCCGCCCTGCGACCAGAATAACGGCCATAATGACGTCACCGACGTGCCTTCCCCGATTCCCAGCGGAAGAACAAGCCCTTCATAGCCTTCTTTTTGTACTTCATTGGAGACTTCAATTACTTCATCCCATGTCGACGGCGGCTCCTCAATTACTTCTTTGTTATAGTAAAGCATTCTCGTATCCGTGCTCATATACAAGCCATAAATCTTCCCGTCATCGCCCCGTAACACCTTTTCCGCAAATGGAAGGTAATCATCCGGATCGATGCCGCGCTCCTCCATTAGTTCATCCAAAGGCTGCAGATACTCCTTATAACGGTCCAGCATATAACCGTCAATCGCAGCCATGTCCGGGGCCCGGCCGGTGTTTGCCTGTTCAAGGAGTCTTGCCATCGCTTCATCAATATTGCTCGATTGAAGACTTATTTGTATATCCATATCCGGATGCTCTTTTTCAAACGACTGTACGTTTCCTGAAATATAATCTGAAGTGGCGGCTGATGGGGCTTCAGGTGAATAACCTGCTGTCGTGTACCAGGTGAGCGTCTTTTTTTCTTCGGCGCTCGGGTTTTCTCCACTGCATCCTGCCAGCCCTGCTATTACCAGCATAGATATTCCAATAGATATTGATTTTTTCATGAGGCACCGCCTCCGATCTGCAATATTTTATAACCCTGCACTTTTTAAAATGATTTTAATAAGTAAGTAAAAGCTAAAGGCTGCAACACTAATGCAGCATTTGCTTTAAGATCAGCGAAGCGGCGCCCATAGCTTCCGCTTCCCAGCCAAATGTTGAGGATATGAATTTCATCGCATTTGCCGTTTCAGGGTAAACGCATTCCTTCACTACCTTTTCCGCTTCTTTGGCAAAGTCCGGTACAGCCGTGATCAACCTGCCGCCAATCACAACCAGCTCCGGGTTCAGAAAATTGACTTTGTCTGCAATGGCACAGCCGACGTCCTCCATGCTTTCCTGGATAATTTCCCGGGCCAGCGGGTCTTCTTTTGCGTAGCAGTCAATGAATTGGTCTATGGAATTTAAATTATTGGGCAGCGATGTTGATTCGCCTTGATGTATTCGCTCTCTGGCTTCTTTCATAATAGGAAGAATAGAGTATAAAGATTTGCCAGTCGCGTTATTTTTCGGACGAAGCCGGCTGCTGTCAAAGCCTACCTCTCCTGCCAGGTGGCTAGCTCCTCGAAAGAGCTGGCCGTTTATAATATAGCTGCTTCCTATCCCAAAATCGATCATAAAATAAAGAACATTTTCTGCTTCCCGCGCCCGGCCGTAATGCCATTCGCCGAGCAGCATACAGTTTGCATCTTTTTCCAGGATGACATCTGTTTCAAACGCTGTTTCAAATAAAGAAACAATCTGGACGTTTCTCCATAAAGGCAAATGAGGCGGCGATAAGATAATTCCTTCTGACGCGTTGATCGGCCCTGGCGAACTGATTCCTATGCCCGCCATTTCCTTCAATTGAAATTCCGGGGCAGCTGTAATTTTTTTCAGCTCATTTATCACTCTCCCGAGTACGGCTTCAGGGTCTTCCTCTAACGAAAAAGAATTTGTTTTCCGGTAAACTATCTCCCCCTTTAATGTAGTAATCACAAGCGTGACCTCTTCCACGGAAATGCTTACACCAACCAGATAGTGCCATTCAGCATCCAGGGTATATAATGTCGGTTTTCTTCCGCCGTTGGACAGCGCCTGCCCCGCTTCCTGCAGCAGTCGTGCTTTTTCCAAATCAACTAAAATATTACCGACGGAAGCTACGGTTAAGCCTGTCGTTTTGGCCATTTCCTGCTGTGTCATCGGCATTTCACTGCGATGAAGCAATTCAAATATACGCCTGCGATTTGCTGTTTTTAACATATTTGCGTTTGTTACTGTCATGATAGCCACCTATACTTTTTAAAATTGTTTTAATAAGTAATTAAATGTTAACGCTTTCATTTTGGAAAGTCAACATTTTCTTTTTTGACATGACTCTATTACAATAAAATCATCTGAATCATTGGAGTGATCGCATGGACTACCGCCAGCTCGTTTATTTTATGGAATCTGCCCGGCTCGAAAGCATAACGCGCGCCGCTGAACACCTGTACGTCACCCAACCGACAATCAGCAAGATGCTGCGGCAGCTCGAGGAGGAATGGGGAGTAACGCTGTTTGACCGTTCGCGTAAAAAACTGACTCTTACCGATGCCGGCGCTGTCATGCTCGAGCAGGCCAAAAAAATACGTCACGCCTATCACGGTCTTGAGCACGAGCTCGATGCCCTCCGCGGCTTGAAGCGCGGGCAGCTCCGTATCGGCCTGCCGCCGATCTTAAGCTCCTCCTTTTTCACCCGGGTGATCGCTCCATTTCACGAAAAGTATCCGGAGATCACCCTGCATCTTGAAGAAAACGGCTCAAAAAAAATTGAAGAGGCTCTGTTGCACGGCGATCTCGATGTCGGCGCCGTAGTCCTGCCTACCGAGGAATCGCTTTTTCATACGCACCCGTTCGTCGACGAACCGCTCCAGGTCGTGCTTCCTGCCCGTCACGCGCTTGCGGCTCAGGCATCTGTCGGACTTGCCGAGCTTAGCAGAGAGCGTTTTTTGCTGTTTAACCAGGATTTCTCTTTGCGCCAGCAGATTATTACTGCCTGCCGGGACATTGGATTTATGCCTAATATTCTTTCGGAAAGCTCGCAGTGGGATTTTATCGAGAAAATGGTCGTGAGCGGCCTCGGCATCACTCTCCTGCCTGAAAGTATCTGCCGGGAGCTTGGCGGCGAGGTTGTTATCCGGCCGCTTGCCGGGGAGGCGCTCCGCTGGAAGCTCGGCCTCATCTGGCACCGCGAGCATTACCTTTCGTTTATCGCTAAGGAGTGGCTCGATTTTTCCATTCCGGTGCTTTCCAAAATGAAGCAGGAGGATTAATGCATACACCATAGATGAAAGTTATGATAATCATATTAATCATTCATTTTTATTATGGTCATGTGTGGAGTATCCTTATAAATGAAAGGAGACTTCACTATGCAGTCACGGAAAATGCGTGAAAGCCGTATCGTCAACACGGACCAGGTACTGCTGAACGATTTAAATAACTACAATTCCCTTTTTGGCGGTGTTCTGATGAAAAAACTCGACAGCTGCGCCACGCTGTCGGCCCGCCGGCATTCCCGCGCGAAGGAATGCGTTACCGCTTCGACCGATTCCATCGATTTTCTTTGCTCGATTTTCCAGACGGATTCGGTTTGCATTGAATCATTCGTTTCCTATACCGGCACAAGCTCAATGGAAATCTTCTGCAAGGTTATCGCTGAAGACATGATGAGCGGGGAACGCCGGATTGCAGCTACTGCCTTTTTAACCTTTGTCGCTCTTGGCGACCACGGCAAACCAGTGCCGGTCCCGGATATTATTCCGGAAACTGAGGAAGAAAAAACGCTGTTTGAAACCGGCCAGGATCGCGAGATTGACCGGAAGCAACACCGGCAGAAAAGCAAGGAACTCGCGAAGTTCATTACCCTGGAAAAACCATGGGATGAACACGAGGAGGGCATGCAGTATGATCACGTTAACTAGTATCCAGACGCTCCGGAGCGTCGATGAAGAACGCTGCGCATTGAAGCAAAGCAACGAAGAGCTGTATACGCTGTGGACCCATGCGGTTCAGCTGACCCGGAAGCTTCAGCTCCGCTATCAAAGTCTCTGTGCGCTGCTTCAGCCGGCAGAAGAACTGCCGCCAGACGTCCAGGCGCTGCCGAATTCTGTGCGCAGTCTTTATATAGAAGAAGTGCAGAAAATTCGCAGACAGGCGAACGATGAACAGCTGCAGCAGTTTATCCAGACGCTTTCCTTTGAAGAGCAGGAAGCCTTCTGTGCGCTGACCGCCGGGGCTACGCCGGAATCCATTAAGGGATTGAACAAATAACGAAACGAATCCAGGCAATTATATTGTCTGGATTTTTTTGTAACTTCCTGGCATTTAAGGCGACTATTATTTGTGGCAAATATCATATAATTACAGCCTATTGAACTATTGCTGAATTAACTATAAAATAAAGCAATACTACATAACCAGGCAGACAGGAGAAATGAACACATATGAAAAAAGCATTACTTATTATTGGCGGGCTGTTTCTCGCGCTCCTTATCGCAGTTGGCATTTACGCCTGGTATCTCTACGATTCCGTGGCAGATACCGCAGAAAATATTAACGAAGGCGATGACCGCCAAAGTGACCTTCGCGACGCGGATGTGGATATGGATACGAGCGAGCCGATTTCCATTCTGCTCATGGGCGTCGACGCCCGAAACGGAAGTACTTCCGGACGTACGGATACAATGATTGTGGCGACCGTGAATCCTGAAACTGAATCGACTAAAATGGTCAGCATACCTCGTGACACGTACACGGAAATGGTTGGGCGCGGCACAAAAGATAAAATTACGCATGCGTACGCGTTTGGCGGTGCCGATATGGCCATGAATACAGTAGAAAACTTTTTGAATGTGCCGATTGACTACTATGCGACCATCAATTTCGAAGGATTTGAGGATATGGTGGATGCGGTCGGCGGCGTTACGGTAGAAAACGATTTTGAATTCAGCGACGATGGATACGACTTCCCCGAAGGTGAAATCGAAATGGACGGGGAAAAGGCACTCACTTACGTGCGCATGAGAAAAGAAGATCCACGCGGTGACCTCGGGCGCAACGAACGCCAGCGCCAGGTGATTGAAGCTATTGCGAACAAGGGGCAGAGTGTTACGTCCATTACACGTATCGGCGACTATCTTGATGTCGTGGAAGAAAATGTGCGCACGAACATGACCTTCGATGATATGAAGGATCTGCGCTCGAATTACTTCAGCGCACGGAACGATATTGAAAATATCAATTTTGAAAATGGACAGGACCGGACCATTGACGGTATTTACTACATGGAACAGGACCCGGCCGAAGTACAGGAAATCTCGAACATGCTGCGGGATCATCTCGAGCTTGAAGACGGCGAAGAAGCGCCCGCAGAATAACGAGAACGGTGCCCTCCACAGAGGACACCGTTTTTTATTTGGCTTTGGAGCGGTTTGGCATGAACCATCTCCGCTTTTCTTTTAAGGAAAACGGCTCTTCCGTACTGACATAACGGTTATCCAGCACGCAGGTCCCGTTGTCTTTGATCATTTCAGCGTAATCCCTTCCAGCGAGCTTTTCAATACTGTCGAAAGCGGCTTCCATGGAGAGGCCTCCATCAAAGGAATCGATGGTTACATTCGCCACAATATTTATCCACCGGTACTGGATCATTTTCTCTGCCAGCTGTCTCTCCGGCTTCGGCGCCGATTTGCTGAAGCTCTCCGCGTTCACCTGTGCAAGTGATCCATTTTTAATCAATCGGTACAGCTCTTCGGGGTGCTCCTGGAATCCCGGTTCTTTTTCCGGTTCTGCCAGGATCGGCATGTAACCTTCCATACGCAATTCATGTAAATGCGCGTGCATTTCGTGGTAGGAAAGTTCTTCGCTCCAGTCTACAAGCACGTACCGGCTGCCGTTTAGCGTTAATGCTTCTTCCGTTTTTAATTCATTTACCAGTGTATTAGTCAGTCGTACGCACTGACCTGGATGAATACGGAGAACTCCCAACTCACCGCGCCACTGCTTTTGAAACTGTTCAATTAAAAATGGAATCGTGTCTCCCGGGCGTTTTTCGTTACCATGCCATTGTTTCGGAGCAACAATAATATCTTTCATTCCTGCCTGGTTGTACTCTTCGAGTAATTGCCTGACATTATGTTCTTTCTCCGCCGTTTCGTCTTCATCATTTAAGATGTAGCTGTTAATGTCAATCAATTCTTCCACTCCTTTGGTTTGTTACCCGTATTATTTCTTCGGCATGGAAAACGACTAAGTTATCTAAGTATAGCACACAACCTCTCAAACAAAGTAAAAATATCTTAGTCTTACACCCTGCGCCAACTGCTACTTTTATCACAAAAAAGAGGCTGAAAGCAATTACTCTGCTTTTCAGCCTCACGGTTATTTATGTTGTTTAAAAGCGGCCCGCTCCAATATAACGGGATTTCCAGTAGGAGCTGTTCATATCGGAAATAGTAACGCCGGTCGAAGCACCGGCATGGAGAAACTTGCCGTTTCCAACGTAGAAGCCCATGTGCGACGGACCGGTTCTTGTTTCGTAAAATACTGCATCACCTACGCTTGGATTCGACACCCTCGATACCTGCGTCCACATCTGTGCGACTGTCCGTTTCGTTGTGACGCCGTGCTGCTTCATGACGTACTGCACGAAACCGCTGCAGTCAAAGCCGCTCGTAGAGGTGCCGCCCCACACGTACGGGGTGCCAATATACTGTTTGCCTGTTTCCACTACTGCGGAGGAAGATCCTGTTGATACTCCGGCTACCGTACTGCTTGAACTGGAGGAAGAACTCGAACTGCCGGAAGAAGCTGTTACATTACTTTTTAATGCCTTCTGTGTAACTGGTCCGACAACTCCATCCACGCCAATACCCGCTGTGCGCTGGAAGTCTTTAACGGCAGCTGCCGTCACTGGACCGAATACCCCGTCCACAGAGCTGTTATAAAACCCTTTGCTTTTGAGCGTGCTTTGCAGGCTTCTTACTTCACTGCCGCGGTCGCCCTGACGGAGTCTTGAAGAAACGCTTGAGCTGGTGGAACCCGAAGAATTCGAAGATACTTTGGAGGAAGAGCTGCTGCCGCCAAGGTTCATTTTACTGAACGTAATTGGCCCGGCCACGCCGTCCACGCCAATGCTCTTGGAACGCTGGAATGATTTTAGCGAGCCTGCTGTTACTGGTCCGAACACCCCGTCAATTGCTCCGGTGTGGAAGCCTTCGCTTTTAAGGTACTCCTGCAGTTCTTTTACATCTGAATTCCGGTGGCCTACTTTTAACGTCTGGTCTCCAAGCGCCGCATCCGCGACAGTCGGTGTTGCAAGAAGTCCTGCTGCCAGAGCAGCGCTGAATAAGAATTTTTTCATTATGTTTTCGCCTGTAAAGTCTCTTAATATCCGGAGTGTGTATGTTGTGGTTCTAAAGTTTCAGAATGAAATATCTGATAGAAATATATGTAATAAAAGGGATATTTTTTATTATTAAGAGTTTAAGACGATCACACCTCCTGTTATTTTATTTTTAAATTATTTAATATGTTTTTTCCGTTTTATAAGCTATTCGTATTATATGTTGGGGGTTTAACTAATTCAATAGAACGATCACTTTTGTTACACAACTGTAATTTTGCACACAAATCCGTAACTTTATTGATGATTTTAGACCTACGTAAAACTTTATGCCCGTTATAATAGACTTAGTAAAATAAAAAAGCTTCTTCCGCCTGAAATCCAGCGGAGGAAGCTTTTCTTTAACTTTATATTACATTTGTAGTATTCTATGTTCTTTAATATAGTCGATGATCTCTTCAACGCTGATATCGTCTGCCAGAATGTATCTGCTGCGCTGATGCACTTCCGGTTTTTCAAGAATATCAAGCTTTACGCAATAGCGGAAAAGAAGTGTTATGAACTGGCGCAGCGTGGAGGCCTGATAGGTGGACTTTTCTTTCAGTGAATCCCCGAAGGCTTCAAAGTAATCCTTGGAGGAAAAAGGAGATTTATTTTCCCAGGAGACCAGGTTCTGCAAAAATGTCCGGAAAAAATCAACGCTTACGGCATACGTCTGCGGTGCTTTTTTGAATTTCAGCAGCCCTTCTTCTTCAATATAGTATAAAAGGAGCGTCTCCCGGCCCCGTCCTGCAGAAATATTGTTTCCGTTCATCCGGGGCTGCTCTCTAAAGGAGACTGTGGGAGCGGACAAGTCGACCAATCCGTTTTCCCCGGAAGCTGCAGCCTCTGCGCTGCTTCGTTCCGGATAAGTGACGTCCTCTCCTGCGATAAATGCCTCCATCCGCTCGAGGTTGCGCATATGGTTTACGGCCTGCTCGGCGCGATCGTAGTTATGCTCCTGGATCGCCTCGTACAGAATTTCCTGTAACTGTTCTTCATACTTTGCTGGCATTAAGGGTAAATCTCCTTTCTTCAGTGACGGGCTCCGTAATATTAATCGTTTTTGCCTCTGTATAGAAATTGATTCATTTAGCTGTACAGGTGCAAAAATAACTAAACATTTGAATTATACTTAATACATTTTTTCATATTGGCGTCCCGGCGTCTATACTTTCCTACTGTATAATTATAAATTACACACGAAACCTCTTCTATCGTACGTTATTCTTCTACTACTTTCATCGGTCTTCATTCTCGATATTTACAGCGGTCTTTATTAATATCGCTACATTAACGTAAAAAAGCCGGAAAAAAGCGTACATTCACTCTTCTCCAGCTTACATATATAAATTTATATAGCTTACAGATTCACGTCCATCGGGCGGCGCTTCCGAAAAAACCTCCAGGAACGATAGCCGATCTGTTTCAGGCGCTGCTGTACTTCTTCCAGGTCGTCCCCGATTCTCTCCGGCACGTGCGCATCGGAGCCGAACGTAACCGGAACGTTGTAATACAGGGCGCGTTCGAGCATTTCATCCGATGGATACCAGCCTCCGCAGTATTTAGTTTTGCCGGAGGTGTTAATTTCAATGGCTGTGCCTTTCTCCCCGATTATCCGGAGCGTTTTCTCCACTTCCGGAGTATCGATCTCTTCCGCATAGGGGAAATAACCCTTTAAGGCATCGATATGGCCCAGAATATCAAACATGCCGCTTTTGGCAGACAGCGCAATCTGACGGTAATATTCTTCCTTTACCTGACGGATATCCGCATCGTCCATACCTTCCCATCTTGAGGTATCGAAAATATTCACGCCGTTTACAAAATGGACCGATCCGATCACATAATCCATTGGATACCTTTCATACTGCTTCCGATAAGGTGCTTCCTTATCCGGGAAATAGTCCGATTCCACGCCGATAAGCACTTCAATGTCGTTTATGTATTTTTCCTTCAGCTGCCGGATTTCCTCAATATACGCAGGGAATTCTCCTCTGGCCATCGTAATGCGTGGATACGGCTGCTCCTCTGTACTAGCAAAAAATGGGGAATGGTCGGAAATACCGATTACGTCGAGCTTTTTCCGAATCGCTGCCTGAATGTAATCCTCGATTGTGCCTTCTGCATGCCCGCAGCGGTCGTGATGGTTATGAAGGTCAAATTTCACTTTTATCACCTTTTCTTTTTCTTTTTATCGTATCATGCCTGCTTTAAAAATCTATTGAGAAAATGGTATAGACATCTATATATAATGTGTTACTATGTTTGTAAGCGTTACCTTATAGATGTCGTCAGATTCTTTAACAGAGTTTTTAAATTTTTAAGAAAATTGGTATAGACATCTATAACTAAAATAAGGTACATTTTCATCATACATTATATTAAAGGGGGATCTACTTATGCTTGGAAACATTCAAATCATGGGCAAGTTCCAGAAGCTCGGGCGCTCGCTGATGCTTCCGATCGCAGCTCTTCCGGCTGCAGCTCTTATTCTTCGTTTTGGCCAGGATGACCTGCTCGGCATAGCCTTTGTCGCAAGCGCCGGCCAGTTCATTTTCGACAACCTGGCACTACTGTTTGCAGTCGGCCTGGCAATTGGTTTTTCCAGGGACGGAAGCGGCGCTGCCGCACTTGCAGGCGTGGTTGGCTATCTGATTCTGGACGGTGGCCTTACAGGCATTGACGAAAATATCGATATGGGGGTGCTTGGCGGCATTATCGCAGGGATTACGGCCGGACTTTTATATAACCGCTTTTATAACATACAGCTGCCACAGTTCCTCGGCTTCTTTGGAGGCAGGCGGTTCGTACCTATTATCACCGCCGTTACGATGCTTTTATTTGCGTTTATCTTTGGCTATGTATGGCCGCCGGTTCAAAGCGGCATTGACCAGGTCACCGGCGTAATTACGGATACTGGTTCCGCCGGCGCCGGACTGTACGGATTTTTGAACCGGCTCCTGATTCCAACCGGGCTGCACCATATTATTAACGTATATATATGGTTTGATTTTGGCTCTTTTCAGGGCTACAACGGTGAATTGACCCGCTTCTTCAACGGGGATCCGAACGCTGGTGCATACACAGCCGGATTCTTCCCAATTATGATGTTCGGTCTTCCAGGTGCCTGCCTGGCAATGATTCTGGCAGCAAAGCCGGAGCGCCGCAAAGAAGTAGCCGGTATGCTCGGCAGCCTGGCACTCACTTCATTTTTGACCGGTATTACGGAACCAATTGAATTTACATTTATGTTCCTTTCTCCGCTGCTTTATGTAGTACACGCACTGATGACCGGACTTGCGATGATGATTACGTTCGAGCTTGGCATATTAAACGGCTTCGGGTTCTCTGCCGGGTTCATTGACTATTTGATTAACTTCGGCATCGCGACCAAGCCTGTGCTGCTGCTCGGGATAGGGCTGATATTCGGTATTCTTTACTTCATCGTCTTCTCGGCGCTTATCCGTCTGCTGAATATTAAAACCCCGGGCCGCGAAGATGAGGAAACGGTCACGACAGCGAATGCAAACAGTGGCGATGACAAATATGAATCGCTCGCCAAAAATTACGTAGCTGCCCTCGGAGGGTATTCCAATATTCAATCGATCGATAACTGCGTTACAAGGCTGCGGCTTCAGATGAATGACATAGACGAAGTCGATGAAGACAAGCTGAAGCAAAACGGGGCACGTGGTGTAGTAAAAGTAGATAAAACCAACCTGCAGGTTATTATTGGCACTGAGGTGGAATTTGTCGCAGACGCTATGCGCGCCCAGCATCCTGATTCCAAGACAGAATAATCATTGCCCCCGTTTCAAAGGCGGGGGCTTTTTCTCTGCCTGAAAACAGGTATACTTTTATCGTGAAGAAAGGATGATACGTATTATGATAGAAAAATATTTTTCCAGTATCCGCCAGCAGCTGAGCGCTGTGGAAAAACAGGAACATAGCCAGATGGAAGCATGCGCCGGAGCGATCGCCAATACACTGGAACACGATGGGGTCATTCACCTATTCGGATGCGGACATTCACATCTTCTTTCGCTCGAAGTCTACTACCGGGCCGGCGGCCTCGTTCCGATCCACCCCATTCTTCATGAACCGGTCATGCTTCACGAAGGGGCTCTGCGCTCCTCCGAGCTTGAGCGTACAAACGATTACGCCTCTACGTTTTTAGCGAACGAAAATATTCAGCCGGAGGACACTGTGATCGTTATTTCCACCTCCGGGAGAAACCCTGTACCGATCGATGTCGCCCTCCACGCCAAAAAAGCCGGCGCTGCAGTCGCCGGCCTGACCTCGGTTGCTTATTCTTCGGGCCAGTCCTCCCGTCATAAAGACGGATTCAGGCTGATGGATGTCGTCGATATTGTCCTCGATAACCATGCGCCGCCCGGAGATGCACTGCTGACGCACCCGGATCTCCCGACTCCATTTGCCTCAAGCTCTACAGCGATAGGAACCGCCATGCTGCAGGCAGCTATTGCCCGTGCGATTGAAATAACGGCGGACCGGGGGAAAACGCCGCCTATTTTTACGAGCGGCAATGCTGACGGCGGGGATGACCAAAACGAACAATGGCTGCAGAAATACCGTCACCGGCTTGGGTTTTAAAGAAAGCGGGGACTAAGAGAAACCAAAGCCTCCTTCGTGTCTTTTTACCACTACTTTCAGCCGGATGAAAAATCCGATTGCGGCACTGGTCAGCCCGACAGTGATGCCAAGCCAGAGGCCAAACGGACCGAGCGGCGTCGTGACAGCAAGCAGGTACCCGGCCGGCAGCCCGAGCGCCCAGTAGGAGACGAGCGCCGTGAAAAATGGAACGGTCACATCTTTATAGCCCCGGAGCACCCCCTGAAGCGAGGCCTGGGCGGCATCTGAAATCTGATAGACGATCGCGAACAGGAAAAACTGGGCAGCAAGCTGCACAACTTCTTCATTGGTCGTATAAATATAGGCGATCGGCTCGCGCAGCAGAAATATACCAATAGAGGCTACACCAAGGATACCCATGGCTGCCGCCACCCCGAGGCGTGTATAAGCCTTCGCACCCTCAAGATAGCCGCCGCCCACCTCATACGCCACCACAATCGTCAAAGCGATGGAAATACTTAAAGGCACCATAAAGATCAGAGACGTGAAGCTGAGCGCCACCTGGTGGGCAGCGACTGTAACTGTGCTGAACAGCGAAGCCATTAAAAGACTCACTGCCGAAAAAATACTCGATTCAAAAAACAGCGACATCCCCATCGGCACGCCGATCCGCAGCTGCTCCTTCCACGACTGCCAGGACGGCCTGTACCAATCCAGAAAAATGCGGAACTTCCTCATCGCCGGAATCCGGAACGTCATTATGATGCTGAACGCAAAAATGATCCAATAGGAAATTGCCGTCGCGTAGCCTGCTCCGATACCGCCGAGCTCCGGAAAGCCAAATTTGCCAAAAATTAACACGTAATTAAAGAACGCATTAAACGGAAGCGTACCGAGCATGATCACCATCGTAATCCGCGTATGACCCTGGGCATCAAAAAAGTTCCGGAGCACGATCGATAAAAAGAACGGAATAATTCCAAAGGCGAGACCAATCAAATAATGGGCCGCAATCCGTTCAACACCTGGTTCGAGCGACATAAACGAAAGAGCCGGGCTTAACGCCGCCGCTCCGAGCGTAATAACAAGCACTCCGAAAAGTACGCCAAGGTACAGTCCCTGTGTAATCGTTCCGGCAATCTTTCTCCCTTCCCCGGCCCCCAGCTGCTGGGAGACGATCGGTGTGATGGCGAGCAGAATGCCATTCACCGCTGTAAATACCGGCATCCACAGATTAGCCCCAATCGCCACACCCGCCAGATCGTCCGTTCCAGCCCGTCCGGACATGATTGTGTCTATTAAATTCATGCCAAAATAGCTCAGCTGTGTAATCAAAATGGGAACTAAAATAACCATAAACAGCCGCAGCTTCTCTTTTATCGTTTCTGCGTGATACATAACTTTGCCTCCTGCTGACATATCCCGTCCGTTCTACTCATCTGTATAGAATAACATTGATCAGCCGGAAAGGGCACCTCACGCAGGCGGCTTATGGGCTGTCCATGTTTCCATAGGTGACTTCGGTGCTGTGGGAATAAAGCTCGACGATATTGCCGAACGGGTCCTCCATATAAACAAGCCGGTACGGCTTTCCCTCTCTCGGGTGCCATGTCCTGCTCCGCCGTTTTCCTCCCTCCGATTCAATTTGTACAGCCGTTTCTTCTACATCAGAAACAAGAAGGCACAGGTGAAAAAATCGCTGCTGCCACGGCGGGCTCTGTTTCAGATCAGGCTTCGGGTCAACAAATTCAAACAGCTCGAGTCCCACCTGGTTGCCCGTCGTCAGATGAGCATTGCGCATTTCTTTCACCTCTTCGCCGAGAAGATCCATTGTCATATTCGTGGAAGCATCGTCCGTCTCCTCAGCTTTCGCCGTGAATGGCCCGGCCAGAAGCTCAAAATCCAGCACCCGCGTGTACCATTCGACAGCTGCGTCAATATCCGGCACGGTTAAACCGATGTGGGTAATTCCAGTCATAAACTCCCTCCTTTGTCATACAAAAGCCGTTCCCATTATGGAAACGGCTTAACCCTGTATGGGGGACGTATTAGTAAAACAACCGGTGCGGATTCTCTAAAATACCGGTAAGCTCTGCGAGAAACCGCCCGGCCGGTTCGCCGTCGAGGGCGCGGTGATCAAATGTCAGGCTGAGCGGCAGCAGCTTTCGCTCCATTGGAATGCCTTCGTGAAACTGTACCCCGTCCTGGACGGCTCCGACACCCAGTATAGCCGCTTCCGGTGTATTTAAAATCGGCGTAAAGTATTCGACACCGGTCGAACCAACATTCGTAATCGTAAACGTGGAGCCCTGCATATCTTCAGAAGCTAGCTGGTTTTCCCTTGCCCCGTGCCCGAGCAAGCGGATGCTCTCACCAATCTCCCGCACTGATTTGGCTTCGGCATGAAAAATGACCGGCACCATGAGGCCTTCTGTCAATGCGGCCGCTATTCCCAGGTGCACATGATCATAGCGGTAAAGCGTGCCTTCCTGAAACGAAGCGTTCGCTGCCGGATGCTTTCGGAGAGCCAGTACTGCTGCTTTGGCAATGAACGCAGTCAGTGTCATCGTTTTCGCTTCCCCGTTCTGTTCAAGCTCGGCATTGGCCTGCTTCTGCATCTGCAGCAGCCCGGTAACATCTGCCTTTCTCATCAGCGTAAGCTGGGCACTTTCCTGCAGGCTCTGCTGCATACGGTCGGCAATGACTTTACGCATTCCTTTAACAGCCGTCACCTGAGTCGTGTCGAGCGATGGATTGGCTGATGCCGGTTCGTTTTGCGGCAGAGCAGTGCTTTCTTCCTCGCCACCGGATTCTACTAGTGCTTCCACATCCTTCTTGGTAATTCGTCCTTTCGGTCCAGTGCCTTCAATGTTTTCTACCGGAATACCGTGCGCCGATGCCAGCTTTTTAGCGGCCGGAGATACCCGTACGCGCGATTCAGCCTGAGGCGCATGATTTATTTCCCGGGAAATAACCGGTTCTTCTGCTACCGTTTCTGCCGGTTCCGGGGCCGCCGACGCCGGCTCTTCTTTGGCTGACGTGCTTTCTGCTATTTGTTCACCGGGCTCTCCCATGTAGGCAATCACCTGACCAACCGCCAGCGTCTCGTCTTCTGCGGCGGTGATTTTGAGCATCTGACCGTCTGCAGGAGCCTCCACTTCATTTGTGATTTTATCCGAGCTGACCGTTACAATCGGCTCCCCTTTTTTAATATCGTCTCCTTCTTTTTTCAGCCATTCGGCAATGGTGCCTTCGTTCATACTCATTCCAAACTTCGGCATTACGATCTCAGTGGCCATACTGTCCCTCCTTCCGTTTACATAGTCATCGCAGTATCTTCACCAGTAAGCTCCATGACGGTTCGGACGATGGTGTCCGCCGACGGCAGATACAGATCCTCGAGGACCGGCGAAAACGGCACCGGAGAATGCGGAGCGGTAATCCGTTTGATCGGTGCATCGAGGGAATCGAATCCCTTATCTGCGACCATCGCTGCAATATCGGTCGCTACGTTACAGCGCGGGGTCGCTTCGTCCACGACAATTAAATGATTGGTTTTATCCACTGAAGCTAAAATCGTCTCTTCATCCAAAGGCGAAAGACTTCGCGGATCTACAATTTCTGCCTGAATGCCTTTGGCCGACAGCTGCTCTGCCGCTTCAAGCGCGGTATGCACCTGCTTGCCGATAGCAACGATCGTGACATCACTGCCCTCGCGCTTAATGTCCGCTTTACCGAGATCGGTCTTGTAATAGCCTTCCGGCACTTCGCCTTTCATATTGTAGAGCGTTTTATCTTCAAAAAAGACCACCAGGTCATCATCTTCAATGGCTGCGATCAAGAGTCCCTTCGCTTCTGCCGGCGTGGAAGGAACGACTGTTTTAAGCCCCGGTATTGCGGTAAACATCCCATACAGGCTCTGCGAATGCTGGGCCGCAGCCCGAAAGCCCGCTCCATGCATCGTCCGGATGGTCAGCGGCACCTTCGCTTTACCACCGAACATATAACGCAGCTTCGCCCCCTGGTTCATTACCTCATCGAGGCAGCTGCCAATAAAGTCGTTAAACATCAGCTCCGCCACCGGGCGCATGCCGGTTGCTGCTGCACTGACGGCCGCGCCGACATAGCCTGCTTCTGCAATCGGGGTATCGAGAATGCGGTCCCTCCCGAATTCCTGCACCAGCCCCTGCGTGACACCCATGACCCCACCCCAGGCTTCCTCGTCCTGCAAATGATCGACGGCCGCGCCGCCGGCTACATCTTCACCCATTAAAATAACGTTTTTATCTCTTCGCATCGTTTCGGCAAGTGCTTCATTAATTGCATCAGAAAAGCTGATGGTCCGTCCCATTACGACTCCCTCCCTGTATTCGTGTAATCCACATACACGTCAGTTATTAAGCTGCCGGCATCCGGGTAATCACTGCTTTCTGCAAATTCGACCGCGGCCTGGATGGAGGCTTTCACCTGTTCATCCAGCTTGTTCAGGCCCTCCTCATTAGAAAGGTTGTGCTGGAGCATATACTGGCGGAACTGTAAAATCGCGTCTTTATCCTTCAGATGCTCTTCGCGCTCCTCCGAGCCTTTATATTTCTGGGCATCGCCTTCAAAGTGACCGTAGTTCCGGTACGTTTTACATTCAATCAAGGAAGGGCCTTCACCGTTTCTTGCTCTTTCGACCGCCCTTGCTGCCGCTTCGTATACAGCCATTGCGTCTTTGCCATCAACAATTTCTCCCGGGATGCCGTAAGAAGCTGCCCGGTCGGCGATATTTTCACAGCTCGAGGCGTAGGAAAATGGAGTCGCTTCAGCGTAGCCGTTGTTTTCGGCAACAAAGATGACCGGCAGATTCCAGATAGCCGCCATATTAATCCCCTCATGGAATGTGCCGTGGTTATTGGCCCCGTCTCCAAAAAAGCAGACCGCCACGCCTCCCGTGTTCTGCAGCTTCGCTGTCAGGCCGGCGCCAGTAGCGAGCGGAAAACCGCCGCCAACGATGCCATTGGCCCCGAGCATGCCTTTACTAACATCAGCAATATGCATTGAGCCGCCTTTACCGTTGCAAAGCCCGGTTTCTTTACCATAAATCTCGGCCATCATACCGTTCAGATCACACCCCTTCGCGATGCAGTGACCGTGCCCGCGGTGAGTGCTTGTGATGCTGTCTTTGTCATTCAGGTGCGCGCATACGCCGACTGCCACCGCTTCCTCTCCTGCATACAAATGAACAAATCCCGGCAGCACTCCTTTGCTGAACGTTTCATGGACAGTATCTTCAAAATACCGAATTTCAGACATTTTTTGATACATCCACATGGCCTGATGGGAATCCATCGTCTGTGTTCTTGTGTTGGACGCTTCCATACTGATCCTCCTTTAATATTCATTTATTGCAGGCAAAAGAAGCCTGCGGGCGTTCTCGCTCTAAACACTTGCAAGTTTTGTGCCAACAATATCTACGTTATTTTCAGGCAGTCGCTTCAGTTTCAGGCTTTTGCTCCACAAAAAAATGAGACAATCCGGAGCATGATGCTCCGGATTGTCTCATTTTGTCGCAATTATTCCAGCCCATATTTTTTCAGCTTCCGGTAAAGCGTGCTTCTCGCCATCCCAAGCAGCTTTGCCGAAGCCGCTACACGGCCGCTGCAGGCCTCAAGCGCCTGTTCGATCCGCTCGCACTCCATCTGCTCCCGGTAGGTAAACCGGCTCGTCGTGAGCTGCCGGGCTTCCGGGGCAGAAAGAAAAGGATCAAGGAGCACGTCCATCGGCACAATTCCTTCATAATACGTATACATACGCTCCAGTACATTAAAGAGTTCACGGATGTTGCCCGGCCATTCGTAGCCGGCCATCTGGGCCAGCAGCTGTTTCGGCCAGGTAATGCTCCATCCCTGCTTCTCTGAAATGTAGCGGATCAGCTCCGGCAGATCCTCCATCCGCTCTCTGAGCGGCGGCAGCGTGAGCGGATACACATAAATGCGGTAATACAAATCTTCCCGGAAATTTCCTTCCTGAACCAGCTCAGTAATATGCTTGTTGCTTGCAGTAACAAGCCGGAAGTTAACCGGGATGGAGTCTCTGCTCCCAACCGGCGTGACCCTTTTCTCCTGTAGCACACGTAAAAGTGCCACCTGGGCTGCCGGGGAAATTTCAGAGATTTCGTCTAAAAAGAGGGTGCCGTTTTTCGCTTCCCGGATTTTCCCCTCGGAGCCTCCTCTCTTCGCCCCGGTAAATGCGCCGCTATCGTAGCCGAACAGTTCGC
Organism: Marinococcus sp. LNHM4E3-1; assembly: GCF_056034405.1. Taxonomy (NCBI): domain Bacteria; kingdom Bacillati; phylum Bacillota; class Bacilli; order Caryophanales; family Bacillaceae; genus Marinococcus; species Marinococcus sp. LNHM4E3-1. Next base: position 27,223 of record NZ_JBQLID010000008.1, read on the forward strand.
TTTCGAGCAGGTTTTCCGGAATAGCGCCGCAGTTGACTGCGATAAACGGACCATTTCGGTATTCACTATTGTCATGCAAGAGTCTTGCCATAACTTCCTTGCCCGTCCCGGTCTCACCGAAAAGATGAACGGAGACCGATTGTTTGGCAGCCTTTTTCACCTCCGCGATCGTTTGTTCAAAGGCCGGGCTTACCCCTACGGCTTCCCCCCGGGAGAAAGGCCGGGCTGCCGGGACCTTCTTTTTTTCCACCTTCGTACGCACAGGCTGATACCGATAACCGAGCAGCCGGCGGGTGGCTGCAGAATAGATTGGGACTGCCAGTCGGCTGATGGCCGGATCATTTCCCTGCTCGTCTTCCTTCCATTCCGGATGACGGTACACCTCGGTGCCATAAGCATTCGTCAGCAAATACGGTGTGAACGTATGGTCGCCTGCGAGGGCGTATTGAAGCAGCTCGATTTCCTGCTGACGGAGCTTTTCCTGCCAGGAGCGCTCAATCGCAAATGCTGCTGAAACGACCGTGCCCATAATTTGTTCTTTCTGCGTAAAACCAAAGGGACTCGACATATCAAGCACGCCAAGGATGCCCCCTTTGCCGTCGTATACTGGTACCGCTGCGCATTCCCAGCTTTTGGAGGCTTTAGAGTAGTGCTCTTCTTTGAAGACCGCAATCGGTTCCCCTGTAGAAAGACTGGTCCCGATGGCATTCGTCCCTACCGCCCGGTCGGTCCAGGTAACGCCCTCTCCAAAATGAATGCTTGAGGCATGAGCAAGAGCCTGCCGATGCCCGTTGATGTACAGCACTTTGCCTTGTTCATCCGTAAGCAGAAGCAAAAGCTTCATGCTCTCACAAAATTCCTGCAGCTGCCGAAGCATTGGATCTGCCGCTTCCAGGTACATTTCCCGTTCTTTTTTGTAGGCCAGCCACTCCTTTCGTTCCGGCAGCTGGCCGATGCCTCCAGCTGGATCGACTCCTTCCCTTGCGCATATATGCCATGACTCTGCGATCCGCTTTTCCATCCGTGTACGGTCCAGTATTCCCGTCTCCGACCACCGGTTCCATTCCGCTTTATTCACGATTCGCACCTCTCTTTTGAAAGCGTTTTCTTACATATAATGTAGCACGCCCTTCCTGGAGAAAAAAGAGCCGGAATATAAAAAAACACCCGGCCGAAAGCCGGATGATTTATTCCATATAGCGGTATTTGCCTTCAAAATAAACGAGCGGTGCTTCATCCTGGACCGTCACATTTTCCACGGAACCGATAAACAGTGTGTGATCCCCTGCATCGACTTCGTTATATTTCGTGCAGGCAAGCTGCGTGATGGCTCCTTCAATGACCGGACGGTCTTCAAACCGCTCAAAGCTCACCTCTGCGTCTTCTTCTGTCTGGCGGGCAAAGTAGCGCGATACTGCCTCCTGGCCGTTGCCAAGAACACTGATGGCAAACTGATCTGCTTCCTGCATATATTCGTGCATCGATGCCGTTTTCGCCACGGAAATGAGAATCAGCTTTGGTTCAAGTGAAACAGACATGAACGCGTTTGCCGTCATGCCATGAACTGTTCCTTCAAGCTCCGTCGTAAGCACCGTAACACCGGTCGTAAATTTGCCCATGGCTGCTTTAAACAATCGATCATCCATTTGTGCGGCCTCCCTCATTATCAGCTAATCGTTATCCTGCGAGCATTTTAACGTAAATCAGCCCAGAAAACCAGGAAAGCCGCTTCGGCCACCCTTACCGCGGCATATGAATACGGAACTTGTACCGATCCCCCCGGTAGGAAGAAATAACGTGTTCAAACGGTTCCCCATCCGCAGTATACGTAGTCCGGGAGATTAAAAGAACCGGGGCTCCCGGTACAATGCCGAGAAGCTCTGCTTCGCGCTCCGACGCAAGGGATGCCTCAAGGGACTGATCGGCGGACCCAATTATGATGCCGTAATCCTGCTCAAGCCGGTTATAAATAGAGCCTGATGCCGATTCTTCGCCAAGGCCGGGAAACATCTCTGCATTCAGATAGGAATTCTCTAGCGCCATCGGCTTATTATCCGCGAGTCTAAGCCGCTCCATCCTGTAGACCGAACCGCCTTTCAGCTGAAGCAGTCTCGCTGTTGCCGCGTCCGCTTCTTCCATTTGAAACAGCTGCAGCTCGCTGCTTGCCTTCATGCCGCGCGCCTTCATATCCTCGGTAAAGCTCGTGAGACCCTGAAGCATCTGTTCAATCTTAGGTTCAGCCACAAACGTTCCTTTGCCCTTTTCCCTTGTCAGCAGCTGCTCGCTTACAAGCTCCGTCACCGCCTGGCGGACCGTCATACGGCTCACATCAAATTCTTCAGCAAAAATACGCTCGGACGGAAGCATATAGCCTGGAGGCCATTCGCCACTCTCAAGCTTTCCACGGATCATTTCCTGTATTTGATAATAAATCGGCAGCGGGGATTTTTTGTTAATTTTCATATACGGCATCCTCCCGTTTTCACGTTTTCACCCGGTAAAGCGCCGCAACACTTCTGCGGGGACATCCGCCAGCGCTTCTTCGTCAGCAATCACCGTTACACTGGAGTGCTTTTTCAGTACGGAAGCCGGGAAGTCTTCCTGCACCTCTCCTTCTAACAGACGAAGAAGGGCTTCTTTTTTACGTCTGCCAAACACGAGCAAAAGAATCTCACGGCTGTCCATAATGGTTTCAATTCCCATAGTTACCGCCTGTGTTGGAACGTCCTTAATACTCAAAAAAAATCTGGCGTTGGCCTCTCTCGTTGACGGCTTCAATTGTATCACATGCGTCCGGCTTGAAAAGGAGGTGCCGGGCTCATTAAATCCAATGTGGCCGTTTTCACCAATGCCGAGAAGCTGCATATCAATGCCCCCGGCTGCAGCAATTTGTTTTTCATAGCGCCTGCATTCCTGCTCCAGGTCATCGGCTGTTCCGTTCGGAAGGTGCGTCTGTTCCGGCTGCAGCTGCAGCGGCTGAAAGACTTTGTGCTGCATGTATGCATGATAGCTTTGCGGATGGTCTTCCGGCATACCGGCATACTCATCAAGGTTAAATGTCGTAACACGGGAGAGATCCAGGCCCCCGCGGTCATAGATTTTCTTCAGCTGCTGATACGTACCCTCAGGCGTACCGCCGGTAGCCAGCCCCAGCACACAGTCCGGTTTCTCCTGCACTTTTCCGGCGATCATTTCTGCCGCATGCACGCTCAATGCTTCTCTGTCAGTCACACGGATAAGCTTCACGGCTTCACTTCTCCTTTCTGTTCAGGCGCAGCGACGCGTCCGCGGCACCAGACCTTCTGTATATGCATACTGTCGTCCATCCAGACAATATCGGCATCCTTTCCAGCCTGAATGCTGCCTTTCCGCTCCGCGAGTCCTATTTCATGCGCGGCGTTCCAGGAGGTCATGCGCACCGCTTCCTCACGGCTGCAGCCTGTAAACGCCTGAATATTGCGGAAGCCTTGATCCATCGCAAGCATGCTGCCGGCGATCGTGCCGTCTGCCAGATACGGCTTGTCTCCGGCCACCGTTACCTGCTGGCCGCCGAGATCGTACGAACCGTCCGGCAGATTTTTAGCCCTCAGGGAATCAGTAATAACACAGATTCGCCCGGGACCGGCTGCCTGATAGGCAAGCTTGACCATGTCCGGATGGCTGTGGACGCCGTCTGCTATAATTTCAACGGTAAGCTCCGGATTTAAAAGCGCTGCGGCAGCAACGCCGGGCTCCCGGTGATGCAGCCCGCTCATGCCGTTGTACAAATGGGTAATGTGCGAAAGACCATTCTCTACTGCCTCGTCCACAAGCGCTTTAGAGGCGTTCGAATGCGCTGCGGAAGCGACGACCCCGATGCTTTGCAGGTGAGCGGTCAGCGTAAAGTCCGGATCATGCTCCGGAGCCAGTGAAACAATCCGAATTGCGTTTCCGGAAGCACGGCGCCACGTTTCAAACAAATCCACCGAAGCCGGGACCATGAATTCAGCCGGCTGGGCACCGGCTTTGGAAGGTTCAAAAAACGGGCCTTCAACGTGTGCACCTGCAATCTCCGCCTGGCCTTCTCCCGTCATGGCTTTCCGGTGTTCAGCCACTGCTTCCAGGGCTTTTGTAATCTCCTCGCTCTTCTGGGTAATCGTAGTTGGAAGAAAAGCTGTTGTACCTTCAGCCGGCAGCACCCTGGCCATTGTTTCCAGTGCCTCCGCAGTACCATCCATCGCGTCTGCTCCCTGGACGCCGTGAATATGCATATCAATCATTCCCGGTATAAAGAAGCCCCGGGAGCCGTCCACCATCGCTGCCCTCCGACGTATTTCCTCTGGCACTTCCCGCAGGCTTTCCATGCTTCCTGTCCGGTGGATTGCCTGCCCGCGGATCCAGATGAACTGATCGTTTGAGGTACGGTCTGCGTTTACAATAGTCGCTGAACATATAATAGTATCTTCCACTGCGAGTCCCCTCCTTTTCTATATCGTACCAGTATAAAATATAGTTGTCTATACCAATTATGCCAAAAAAACAGGAGCCTCTCTCCTGCTTCACAGCTGATCCTGAGGCTCCTGGCCGTTCAATACCTGCAGCACATTTTCCGCCGCCCGCAGCGACATATTGTTTTCATTTTCTTCGGTGAAGGAGCCAATATGCGGAAGCGTCACTACATGTGGAAACGAGAGCAGTGGATGGTCGGACGGAACCGGTTCCTCCGAAAATACATCCAGACCGGCACTCCGTATCCACCGATTTTGAAGCGCTTTGACAAGCGCCGGTTCATCTACGACGCCTCCCCGCGACCCATTAATAAATACAGCTGACGATTTCATCCGTTGAAAAGCTGCTTCGTTCATTAAATGATACGTTTCTTTGGTAAGCGGCGTCATCGTACAGACAAAATCCGATTGTTCAAGCAGCGGCTCAAGTTCTGTCCACGAGGCGCCGTATTTTTCCTCCGCTTCGCGCTTTCGCGAACGGTTGTAATATAAAACGTTCATATCAAAGCCAAAACGGGCCCGTTTAGCAATTGCTTCCCCGATGCGCCCCATGCCGATTATACCGAGCGTCCGGTGGTGCACGTCCACACCGAAATAATCATCCGGGAGTGTATTCTGCCACCTCCCGTCTTTAACGTAGCGGTCGGTTTCCGGAATGCGTCTGGCCGCCGCCAGCAGCAGACCGAAAATAGCGTCTGCCGTCGTATCGTTTAACACTTCCGGCGTATTGGAAGCATATATGCCCCTGGCTTTTAAAGCTTCCAGATCCAGATTATCGTAGCCAACAGAAACGTTGGCGGCAATACGGAGATTTGGAGCCTGTTCCAGAAAATCTTCATCGATTTCATATTCGATACCGATAATGGCTGCAGCCTCAGCCATCGTTTCGCGGAACTCCGGATCTTCGAGCGTTTCGCTTTGTTCAAAATACCGGACTTCACACACTTCTGCCAGTTTTTCACGGGCCTCTCTGCTGACCCGGTTGTATGCAGCGACTAATGGTTTTTCCATACATAATCTCCTTTCCTCCCATTTTCAGTGATTTTCACTGTTTGTTCACTGATAGCTCCTTTATAAGCTCATTTTCTTTAAAAACGATGTTTTATCATCGTTTTATCCTGGGAATAGTCCCTGTACAATCTTCAAAAGAAAGGGGCATTTTCATGTTATTTATTGAAGCCCGCAAACGCATGCAGGAAGACCTTATCAAAAACGGGGAACAGCAGGTCAAACAACCAAAACAGGCTGCGAAGCGCAAATTCCGTAAACGGAAAAGCAGCTGAAACCAAACTTCATGATTACAACGTCCTTCAACAGGGTATCCGTTAAGTAAGAATTTGAAGATGGAGGACGTTATCTACTATGAGAAAACTAATTAAAATGGCTGTCAAAGTTGGACCTTTTGTTTATCCGTATGTACGAAAATGGTGGAAAAACCGCAAACAAAAGCGCTGAAATCATAAAGCGCTCATATAAACGCTGAAAAAGACAGCCGTTCTCGCACACAGAGGGCGGTTATTCTTATGTCTAAAACCGCCTCCTGTCTGCCACCGGGGCGCCTACTTTCTGCCTTTACCCCATGCCTGTTCATTGACGAGGGCTTCCGGCTTTTCACCCTTTAAGGCTTTTACGCACTGCTCAGCTGCCTCCATGTACATCGCTTCCCGGGTTTCTGTCGTACCGGTGCCGATATGAGGAAGCAGCGTCACTTCGGGCATCGTGAAAAACGGGTGATCCGATGGCAGCGGTTCCTCTTCAAACACATCGAGCCCTGCCGCGAAAATCTCTTTTTCCCGGAGTGCCGTGATCAACGCCTGTTCATCCACTACAGATCCGCGCCCGCCGTTCAGAAATACCGCTGTTGATTTCATTTTCCGGAAAGCATCTGTACCCAGCATGTGCCTGGTTTCACTGGTTAGCGGCAGCAGTACCATCACCACATCCGACGAAGCGAGCAGATCATCGAGCTGCTCATAGACGGCTCCAGTTTCTTTTTCCGCCTGTTCATGCCGTGAACGGTTATAGTAGCTGACCTCCATCCGGAAGCCTTCCTTTGCCCGGCGGGCGACTTCTTTTCCTATGCCTCCCATGCCAATGATGCCGAGCTTTTTATGATGAACGTTCAAGCCGAACCATTCCTTCGGCGCGTTCCGGTCCCATTCTCCGTTTTTAACAAGCTCATGCATTTCCATCAAACGCCTCGAAGCGCCGATCATCAGCCCAAACATCGTGTCCGCCATCGTATCGATAACTGCCGAGGGAGTGTTTGTAACTACAATGCCCCGGTCTGTCAGCAGACCGACGTCAAGGTTATCCACCCCGGCTGAAGCGTTGCTTACTACCCGAAGCTCCGGCGCTTTATCCAACAGCTCCTGATCGACAGGCAGTCCTGCTCCGATAAGCGCCTCCGCGTTCGGCAGCACCTCCATAAATTTTTCCCGTTCTTTGTTCGGACGGATCACATGAAGCTCCGCCCTTGCTTCGAGGTACTCCCGGACATGCTCCGGCGGATTCGTATAGGCAATAATGACAGACATACAGGTGTGCTCCTTTGCATACGTATTTTTGTGGAATCATTTGTTTTATCCCAGGCGTCACCGGGAATATTCCCAGTACGAACCTAATACAGGAGGTATTTATTTATGGCAGATAAAAAAGGCTTCAGCGATAAAGTAAAGGGCGCTGTTAATAAAGTAAAGGGTGAAGCTAAGGATCAGGCAGGCAATGCCAAGGACGACCCGAAAATGCAGCGTGACGCCAAGAAAGATAAAGTAAAAGGCGAAGTACAGAACAAAGCCGGGGACGCCAAAAGAGAGGACGAGGAAAAATAAGCAGCATTGGTAAAGCCGGAATGCTAAAGATTCCGGCTTTTTACGTTATGCCGAGCTCCTGCAGCATTTCTTTCACCGTAGCTGCGGTCCGCAGATAGGAAAGCGAAATGTTCTGCGATGTGAAATCCATTGAAAGCTCCGGCCTGATCCCGGTTACAATCAGCTCTGATCCGAGAAGTCGGAGCAGATGATGCAGATTCATAATGCCGTCGGCCACCTGCTCGTCGTACTCATCCATGCCGGAAAGATCAAGAATCAGCTTTTCATAATGGATATTTCCATACGCTTCGGAAATTTTATGAAAGATCATTTCAAACCGTTCATAGGACAAATCCCCGACCACCGGGAGCACAGATATTTTTTCTGTGATCGGCACGATTGGCGTTGAGAGCCGGTCCACCTGACGCTCGCTTTTGTCCAGATCGTCTTCGTATTTTTTCTGCCGGGTAATGTCGCGCTGGACACCGAGAAAATACAGACGGTTCTCCATATAAATGGGCTCAATATAAATCTCATTCCAAAACGGCGTGCCGTCCTTCTTAAAATTTTCGAGCTCGAGGACGTATTCCTCCCGGGCTGCCACCGCACGTTTCATATTTTCTATTGCCTGCTCGTTTCGGTTCTCCCCCTGAAGAAAACGGCAGTTATATCCTACGCTTTCTTCGTACGTATAACCGGTAACATCGGTAAAGCCCCGGTTCACATAAACGATGGGGTTATCCTCTTTATTCGGGTCTGTGATAACCAGTCCGACCTTCGAATGATCGATCGCTTTTAAAATTAACGAGTCTGTTAAAATATCATCGTTAAACTCATCCATGACGCGTGCAATCCTTTCCCAATCCGAGTGTTTATTATGTACCTCATATCTGCTATTCCTTTTTTCTGCAGCGCGGTAAACTTCCAATTTTTCTTTCCAGGCTACACTACTTAATCATTATAATAGAAACACGATTTTTAAAAAATGCTCCCGTTGTAAGTTTTAAAAAAACGGGTATGCTTGTGCGTAGGCAGTCTCTCTTAAAAAATTGTCGTTTAAAGGAGCTTCGATATGTACGATTATATCATTATCGGCGGCGGAATCGTCGGACTTGCTGCAGCTTATGCGCTGCTTGAAGAAGAACCCGGCGCCGGAGTAGTCGTTTTAGAAAAAGAATCCCATCTGGCCTCGCATCAGACAGGCAGAAACAGCGGTGTTATTCATTCGGGCATCTATTACCGCCCCGGCAGCCTGAAGGCTGTTCTTACAGAAAAGGGACGGAAATCGCTCGCTGCTTTCTGCGACCAGCACGGGGTCGACTATACGATCTGCGGGAAAATCATTGCCGCAAAAAATGAAGACGAATTACTGCAGCTGCGGAAGCTCTACGAACGCGGCAGACAAAACGGACTGCAGCCGCGCTACCTGTCGCTTGAGGAGCTTGCAGAACGAGAGCCGTATGTAAGCGCCCAGCACGCGCTGCTTGTGCCCGAAACCGGCATCGTCGATTACGGTGAAGTCGCCCAGGCACTTGCCGGGGAAATCCGCCAACGGGGCGGTGATATTCTGATCGGGCAGCGGGCCGAACAAATTCAGGAGACTGAACAAAGCGTGAGCGTCACTACCCCGGACCAGACGTTTACCGGCCGGAAGCTCATCAACTGCGGCGGCCTGCACAGTGATAAGATCGCCCGCATGGCCGGCTACCATACCGATGTCCGTATTGTTCCGTTCCGCGGGGAATACTATACGCTCGCCCCGGAGGCTGCACATAAAGTTTCCTGGCTCATCTATCCAGTGCCGGACCCGGTTTTTCCATTTCTCGGCGTTCATTTCACCCGTATGAGCCGGGGAGGTGTAGAAGCAGGCCCGAACGCCGTATTAAGCTTTGAGCGGGAAGGGTACGGCAAAATGGCCGTTAGCCCGGCAGATGCCTGGGAGCACCTCCGTTCCCCCGGGTTAAGGAAGCTTGCTTCCCGTTACTGGAAGGCAGGAGCGCAGGAATACGTGCGTTCCTTTTCCAAACAGGCATTTACCGCAGAGCTGCAGCAGCTGATTCCTTCTCTTTCAGCCGATGAGCTTGTACCCGGCGAATCGGGGATACGAGCCCAGGCTCTTCAGGAAGACGGGACGCTGATGGACGATTTCTTTTTCATTGAGGGCTCCCGCAGTCTCCACGTATTAAACGCCCCGTCGCCCGCAGCAACAGCTTCGCTTGAAATTGGAAAAACGATTGTCCAAAAAGTGAAAGGATGACCCTCTTATGACATTATTTACTGGAATTGATCACGTACAGCTTGCTGCACCGCCGGATAGCGAAGAAAAAGCCCGTCATTTTTTTCACACCATCCTCGGCATGCCCGAAATACCAAAGCCCGAAGATTTGGCCAAACGCGGCGGCGTATGGTTTGACTGTGGCGGCCTTGAAATCCACATTGGCGTTGAAGAGCCGTTTTCTCCGGCCCGCAAGGCACACCCGGCGCTCCGCGTGCACAATCTCGAGCTTGCCAGGGAGCGCCTGCAGGAGTTTAACTGGCCTGTAAAACCCGAACAGCCGCTGAACGGCTCTCCCCGCTTTTATACCGAGGACCCGTTTGGCAACCGCCTCGAACTGATTGAAAGATAATAAAAAACCCCCGGCGTAAATGCCGGGGACTTGCTGATATTAGTTTTTACAGACTGAGCATTTTCACCGAGTTCGGGTGCAGCTCTTCCTTTAACTGCTCATACATCGTCGTTGCGCAGTCTTTTCCCTCTAAAATTAATTCCTCTTTCGCCTCACGGCCCTTATAGTTTTTTAATGAAATTTCACGGCCGTCCTGGTCTACTGCGATCAGCATATACTTTTGTTCCATGGATGCTCCCCCTTTTCTCTCTTCCCTTTCTTTTTTCAGCCGTTGGGTGTGCTATCTGCTCAGATATGCCATGACTGTCACATTTCTGCTGGTTTAAATTACTGGTAGTTTGTTTAAGGTTAAATGGGCTGTCAGAAATATTATTTTCCCGGATACCGCCCGGCGTAAACTTCCCCCGCTTAATACTATCTGCTTACAACCTCTGGTTTTCTTTTAAGCTGTTCCGGGTACATAGTCTTTAAGTAAATTATTATATACCGCTTTTATTCACACCATTTATTATACGCCGAAGGAGTGAAATATGATGGACTACTCCATGTCGCGTCAGATTATTTACTGCACGATTACACAACAGAAGGTGCTTCACGAATTATCCTACGTTTATAAAGATGGCGTGTTTGACTCTGTTGCTACATGCACCGGAGTGTCAGAGGCCTGCGCTGCATGCCCTCTGCTGGAGTTCAACCGCGCGTATGAAAAGACTCCTGCGCCCCGCCGGCTGTTAGCCAGCGGATAAATATATCTATCCATAAAAAATCTTCCTCCCCGCTCGCGCGTGGTCAGGAAGATTTCTTTTGTTTATTCTTATAGTAGCGCAATGTTTTCTGGGTATCATTTAAATCCCGCATCAGCCGGTAGGGCTTGCTTGCCAGCCGGAACGGCATCCGTACGACAAACGGCGTTCCGCTTTCTTTATATTCCTCTGTTAAACGGGTTGGCTTGGTAGTCACGCGGTCATACACTTCGCTATACCATTCCTTCATGATATCGCGGTTTAATGTCAGCTCCCGGCCGCACGTGCGGCATTCCATGCTGTACACGTCCCCATTAATGTATTCCACGTTGTGGGGCGTCTCTTCCCTACAATGAGCGCACTGTAAGTAAATGAGCTCCTTACGTTTTTTCATCGCTTCAGCCCCTCCTTTACTTATTACTCTTTTATTATACCACGATTTGAAGACGGAAAAAGAAGCGGCCGCTAATTTCGGCAGCGCTTCCTTCTCATTTTATTTCCACTCGTGATCCTGCATTTTCCTAAGACGCCAGATGGTGGATTCCACTGTCTGCTCCACGTCCTGATACGTAATGATTTCCCCTTTTTTTACAGCCCGGGTCATTTTTACATTTTTGTCTGCGAGACCGATTGGCAGTGCTCCCTTTTCTTTGGCTTCCAGGGCTTCCATTACAGTGCCGTAAATGGTAAAGCCGCCAATGGAATCCAGATGCTCGTCCACTTCCAGATCGCGCTTCGCTACGGCCACTGTTTCAGCAATATGGCCGGCGTCCGGAGCAATCGTCGCCTGACCGTCCAGATACGCCCGCGCCACGGAAAGCGGTGTTTCCAGGCTTGTCAGGTGGTAAGGCCGGTACAGCACGTAGTTTGGCCCGTCCCCCATTTTCAAATATTTCATTTCCGCGTTCACTTCTTCCATATCAGAAGCAACGATGGCAAACACTCCCGGGGCGATCCCGTTGATGTATTCCACTACTTGCTGCTTTTCGACCTTCCCTCCCTGCTCCCGCAGCTGGAAGAGCTCCGGAAGATCTGCGACCCCGGCTTCAAATCCATTCATGCCCGGCTTTTCCGGTACAAAGCCGGTCGCGTTCGCCACAGCATTCATCTCCACCATCGTTTTCGTGCCATCCTGGAAGGAGGCAAGCATTTTCGGGCTTGAGCCCTTTTCCTCGGCTTCAGCTGCTGCCGTGTCCGGATTGGCTTCCACATTTAACGGGTTGTTTTTGCCTTTGCCAAGTGCCACCACCTCAAAGCCAATCGCATCAGCAAAATCATACAGCTCCATGATCGCTCCCGGCTCATCCCCTGCAGAGCCAGTGTACACAACGCCGCTCGCATCTGCCATCCGCTTCAGCAGCGGCCCGACGGTAACGTCCGCCTCGACGTTCAGCATGACGATGTGCTTCCGGCTCAAAATGGCATTCCAGGCAATTTCTGCTCCAATATTTGGCGCCCCGGTCGCATCGACGACCACATCCACTTCATCAAGCGCGCATACGAGCAGCGCTTTGGTGGACGCCACCACTTTGTTCAGCTGGATGGCCTGCGAGGCTTCTTCTTTATTGTTAGTAGAAACAATATTTCCCCGCTCAATACCGGCATGCCCGTATGCGTTAATGACGTTATCTTCATTTATATCCGCCGTAATGACGACCCGCATGCCCTTCATGTTTTCAATTTGCGCGATCATGCCGCGACCCATCTGCCCGGCGCCGACAAGACCTACTTTAATGTAGCGGCCCTCTCTTTCGAGTGCCTGCAGCTTTCGGTTAATTCCTATCATTGCTCTCCACTCCTATCCAGCTTTATTTTTTACGGAATACGATGGTGCTTCCCACCTGTATCGCAGGCAGCGGTTTGGCTTCTATACAGACCGTTCCCGGCAGATCTGAATGTGTCTCTCCGTTAAATTGGAAGGTTGCATGCCCGAGATCCCGCAGCGTTTCATTCGCTTTACCGCCAACAAACGTCAGGGAAAACGCTTCTCCGTCTATGATCAGCTCATCCCCGGCTTCCAGGTCTTCGCTTAACCCTTCGGCGTTATGAACAAAGCTGATATCATACAAATCCTTCGGTGCTGTTTCGTTGAATAAAATCATCATGCCATCGTCCATAAGCATCTGGGCATCCTCTCCAATGCCGACCACGGTGGCTGTAAATACTTCTGTTTTCATCTGCACGGTCACTCCTCCTAGGAAATACAGGGCGGGCAAGCGCGTCTACCCGCCGATTTATTTTTATGAATACAGGCCAAAGCTGAAAAGATAAGCGATCACAACGGCAAGCGGGCCGGTAATAACCCTTGAAAACAGAACGGCCGGCACGCCGACGGAAATGGTCTCCGGCTCTGCTTCCCCAAGCGTCAGGCCAACCGGCACGAAGTCCGCCCCTACCTGCGGGTTAATAGCGAAAAGTGCTGGAAGCGCCATTGCCGGAGGGATGTTTCCCATACCGATCTGGGTTCCGATAAGCACCCCAACCACCTGGGCAATAACAGCGCCCGGGCCGAGCAGCGGGGACAAAATTGGAATTGCACATATAAAGGATAAAAGCAGCAGCCCGAAAATATTACTTGCGAGCGGAGAGACAAAGTTCGCGATCAGATCCCCGATGCCGGTGAATGTGATAATCCCGATAATCGTACTGACAAAAGCCATAAACGGCAGAATGTTTCGTACGACCGTATCAATGGTTTCCCGACCGGCCTGGAAGAATACGCTTACCACGTTGCCGACGGCACGGCCGATACGTTCAATAATATTTCCTTTTTTCGGTCCGGAGCCTTTTGCTTTCATTTTCGCATCGTCTTTCACCTGTTTGGCTACGTCGCGGTCCATCAGGGAGTTGTACGGGGAAGCTTTGTCCTCTGCTTCCGCTTCGGCCGCCGGCACTTCATCCGCGCTGATGGCCTTCATATCTCTTTCGCCCACGCCGGAAACAAAATTTTCTTCGTTAATATACTGCGCAAGCGGGCCGGCCGGGGATGTACCGTGAATGTTGACCGTCAGCACACCCATTTTTGGATAAACTCCGCAGCGTGCGGTTCCGCCGCAGTCAATAACAGCTGCGGCAATATTTTCTTTATCATAGGAGGCTTTGAATCCGTCCACCGCTTCGCCGCCTGTCAGTTCCGCCAGGCGCTCGGCGACCGGATGAATACCTCCGCCGGTTACCGACATAATATATCTTTTCTGATCATTCGGATGGATGACGAGCGGGCCGCCCCAGCCACCTCTTCCCTTTGTTACCTCTACCGGTTTATATTCAGCCATTATTCTTCCCTCGCTTTTTCTTTTAAATTTTCATTTATGCGCTGGCGCTTTTTTCCGACGAATCGCCTTCTGCACTAGCTGCCTGGCGTCTGAGCATGATGGCGGTGATCCATTCCGTTACTACACCGCGGATTAAAATAACGATCAGACCGACGATAAAGAAACGGATGGCAAGCGGCCCGGCAGAGAGGCCAAGCGTCGTAATACCAGCCGAGATCCCGGTGTAAACAAACAGTTCAGCCGGGTTCGCGTGAGGAAACAAGCCGGTAATCGGGTGCACAAATGAAACAGCGGAATCATAAAAGGCCGGCTTCTGCCGTTCCGGCAGAAAGCGCCCGAACGTGTAGCACATTGGGTTGGTTAAGAAAAACACGGCCAGTACCGGAAACAGCGTATAGCGGAGAAAGAAATACTTTGTGCTCTTCTGAGCCAGCGAATAGATCCGTTCTTCCCCGACAAACTTGATTAAAGCGTTTACGGCAAGAATTAAACATATGAGTGTCGGAATAATACCTGTAACAAGTCCGACAAATGTTTCCCCGCCTGCCTCGAACATTCCAATAAAGCCTTCTGCGAGCGTTACTAAGAAATCCATTTGTTATCCCCCTTTTTGTGTTTGCGCTTCTGTTCTGCCAAAATCTGCTGGGCAGCCATCAGATGAGCCCGTTTCGGGTGCTTCTTCTTTCCGGCAGCGCCTTCTGCTTCCCACTGCTTCTTTAATTCATGGATGTTTTGATCCATCAGCTCCGGCGCTTCGGCAAACCTGGCGAACACCGTTACCCCTCTCATAATCTTAGCGTCGATCACCGTGCCTGCTTCGTTGGTTACGAGCAGAATCACCGTGCCGATTCCAAGCAGGCGTTTATCAATGCCTGTCCCAAGGTACCCCGAAGGACGTCTGCCCATTGAAGCAATCATTCCGTTGTAGTATTTCATCTGGCGGAATGTTAGATAAAATTGAATCAGCCATATCACCACGAACGCGGCGATAAAATAACCCCACATCCTCACCCCTCCTTTACATTTGTAACAACTTGTAACCTTTGTAACCATATTAAAGCGTTTTCATATAACCGTCAATATTTTTTTCAGATATTTTAAAAATTAATTTTTTACGGCATTGGCGTGTTGATTGTAAAATATTTCTTTTATTTTACATATGTTTTAAATAGCACATATGTTCATATATGTTAAAAAAATACGGCCCCTTTCAAGGAGCCGTCATACGTTATTCGGTTAACGCTTCTGCAATCTGGTTATCTACGATCAACACGTCCAGATAACCACCCTTCAGCGCTGCTTCGATGCCGAGGACTTTATGGGAGCCCTGCGCCACACCAACGACCTCGGGAATGTTTTTGATCTCCTCAAGAGTCAGGCCGATGACCCGGTTGTTGATCGGGTGATCCACGCCGTGGCCGAGAGCGTCGAAAAACTTCGAGCTGATATCGCCGACTGCCCCGGCCTTTCGGAGCGTGACGATGTCTTCTTCCTGCAGGTATCCCATCGTTTCCATAGTGGAGTCCTGAAGCGGGTTGCCTAGACCCACGAGGGCAAGCTCCACGTTCCGCCCTTCCTCCAGCACCTGGGCAATGTCTTTGGACTGCACGAGACGCTCTTTCAAATCGTCAGTTTCAACCATCGCCGGAGCGTACAAATACGAACAGGAGGCGTTCATTTTCTGGGCAAAGTGAAATGCCAGCTGATTGGAGTGCAGATGCACGTATTTGTTCCCCATTCCCCCGATCAGCGGCGTAATATGAATGTCTCTATGTTCGACGTACGGATACTCTTCAATAAGTGAACGCAGAGTTGATCCCCATGAAATACCGATTCGCTTTACCTGCTCGGATCTCTTCGCTACATAGGAAGCGGCTGCTTTTCCGATCAAACGCTTGCCGAGGTCAGGTGTGAAGCCTGTCGTTGAAACGACTACTGCTTCTTTCAGGCCGTATTTCTTTTCAAGCTTCTGCTCAAGATCAACGGTATGCACACTTTCATCTTTAATATATATTTCAACGATGCCTTCATCCCGGGCCCGCTGCAGCATTTTGGAAATAACCGGACGGGAAACACCCTGCTTTTTGGCGATCTGGGCCTGGGTCCAGCCATCGAAATGATACAGCTTCGCTACTTTTACGGTTTCTCTTTTTTCTTCCCAGTTGAGCATAATTCTTCCCTCTATTCCGTAGATTCATCTGTTCCCAGTATATCACTCCCTGCCAAAAAACTATATACGCTTACATGGCTTTTTATTGATGAACCGGACGCCCCGCGAGCGCAGACGCGCCTTCAAACAACGCCTCCGACAGCGAAGGATGCGCATGCACCTGACTGCTCCATTCTTCGGTGGTGCCTTCAAGATGAATATAGGCGGCCGGCTCTCCGATCATTTCGGTAACGTGGGGTCCAGCCATCACAACGCCGAGAATCTCGCCGAACATTTCCCGGGAAATGATTTTGACAAAACCCCGGGTCTCGCCCATTGTCATCGCTTTCGCGTTTCCCTGCAGCGGCACGGTCTTTACTTTAATATCGCTGTACCTCTGCTTTGCTTCCTGCTCAGACAGGCCCACTGACGCTATTTCCGGAAGGGTATAAATGCACCTCGGCACGAGCGAGAGATCCATGGAAGGCGCAGCGCCCGCAGCATGCTCTGCGGCAATAATGCCCTCGGCACTTGCCGCATGGGCAAGCTGCCATCCGCCGACAATATCTCCTGCAGCATAAATACCCGGTACCGATGTCTGCATCGCATCGTCCACCGCTACAAAGCGACTGTCCATGCGTAATTCAAGGTCTTCAGCTGCCGCGATGACAGGCGAGCGCCCTGTGGAAATAAGCAGCATGTCTGTTGTGAGCTCGCGGTCGTTTCCGGAGGCATCCTGCACGTTGACGACTGCCTGATTTCCATGTTGTCTGGCAGAAGTAACCGAGGTGCCTGTCAGAATAGTCACTCCCGACTCTTCAAGTGCCCCGGCCAGCATTTTCGCAGCATCTTCGTCCTCCTGTGGTATCAGCCGTTCAGCCGCTTCAATAACTGTCACCTGCACCCCGAGTGACTGATACAAACAGGCGTATTCAGTACCGATGAATCCCCCGCCGACGATGGCCATTGACGAAGGAAGCGATTGGCGGTCGTAAATCGTGTCACTCGTATAATATTCAGTATCTTCAAGACCGGGAATAGGAGGTACTGCCGGTACGGAGCCTGAAGCAATGATGACGGCTCTGCCGGCTACTACTGTTTCCTGGCCGTCTTTACCGGTGATAGTAACCTGTTTGTTTGCATGAACTTTTCCCCGCCCAGAAAAAATCTGGATACGTCCTTTTTTCATTAGCGACTGGACGCCCTGGCGGAGCTGCTGGATCACCTGGTCCTTCCGCTCAAGCATTTCTTCGTAGCGCAGATGAAAGCCTTCCACCTGGATGCCGTATTTAGAAGCATTGCGTACGTAGTTCACTGCTTCTGCGTTCTGGAGAAGCGTTTTAGACGGTATGCACCCGCGGTTCAGGCACGTCCCCCCGAGCTCGCGATCTTCGACAAGCGCCGTGGACTGCCCAAGGCCGGAAGCCCTAAGCGCAGCTACATAGCCCGCCGGCCCGCCGCCGACAATTACCTGGTCAAACGTTTCCATCGGTCCACCTCCTTCTAGACAAACAGCTGGTACGGCTGTTCGAGCATTTGTTTGAAGTCTGTTAAAAATGCAGCAGCCGGAGCCCCATCAATAATACGGTGATCAAAGGATAGACTTACGGCCATCATCCGGCGCACCGTGATTTCTCCGTTTATTACTACCGGCTTCTCCTGTATACGACCAACCCCAAGAATAGCCGCTTCCGGCTGGTTAATGATCGGGGTAAAATGGTCAACTGCATACATTCCTAAATTACTGATCGTGAACGTACTGCCCGAAAGCTCTTTGCCGGGAAGGGTTCCGTTCCGGGCCGCGGCAGCTGTCTGTTTGGTTTCAGCGACTAATTCCGCGAGTCCTTTTGTTTCTGTATGGCGGATCACCGGGACCAGCAGCCCCCGGTCTGTGGCTACAGCGACTCCCATATGCACAGACGACTGCTTTGTGATCCGGTTGTCTGTCATAGAGGCATGCACATCCGGATGCTTTTGGAGCGCCCGGCTGCCCACAAATATCAACAGCTCCGTCACGGACAGCCGTTGGCCGGTCTGTTTTTCTATAACTGGGAGCAGCTGCTCCCTCAGCTCTATAGCAGCTTCCATATCAATTTCAGTGTTAAGCGTTACGTGCGGCACTTCGCTTGCACTTTGCTGCATACGCTCTGCAACCACTTTCCGGATGCCCTGAAGCGGCTCAGAGTGAAGATCCTCTTCCACCGGTGGCGCGGCGATATCAGCCCGTGTGATTTTGCCGTAGCTGCCGCTTCCTTTTACGGCAGACAGATCCACGTTATTTGCCTCTGCTTCTTTTTTAGCAAGAGGCGTACTGCGCACGTGCTCGCCCTCTGCAGCAGCGTGAACATCCGAAGCGTGAATGCGTCCTCTCGCTCCGCTTCCCTGTATTAAGGAAAGCTCTACTCCCTGTTCACGCGACAGCCTCCGTGCTGCCGGAGTAGCACGCACGCCTTCTGTTTGTTCAGCTTCCACTGATTGCTCTGCCGCTTCGGCAGCCGGCACCTCCGGGACGCTTTCAGGTTCTGATTTGCTTTCAGATCCCGGTTTTTCCTCGGGCACCTGCTCGCCCTCTTCACCGATGTAGCCAACAATACCGTTCACCGGCACCTCTTCGTCTTCGTCGTAGTAGCGCTTCAGCAGGATACCTTCTTCGTATGCTTCCACTTCAATATTTATTTTATCGGTCATTACCTCGAGCAGCGGCTCGCCGACCTCCACTGGGTCTCCCTCCTGTTTAAACCACTGCAGAAGCGTTCCGGTTTCCATTGTACTGCTTAATTTGGGCATAAATACTTCCTTTGCCATGAATACTGCCCTCCTTTACCGGCGGTGGACGCTGTCACGCGCCGCCTGCATAATATCGTCCACCTGCGGGACCATTGCTTTTTCAAGCGCCGGATTATACGGCACAGGGATTGGCAGCGCCCCGAGCCGGCGGACCGGAGCATCCAAATAATCAAAAGCTTCGCTTTCTGCAATCATGCTCGCTATTTCGCCGCCGTAGCCGCCTCTTTTAACGGCTTCATGCACAACGATTACTTTTCCAGTTTTTTTAACGGAGTCCACGATTGTTTTCTCATCGAGCGGTACGAGGGTCCGCGGGTCAATCACTTCCACATCGATGCCTTCCTCAGCCAGCTTCTCCGCTGCCTCGAGCGCTTTATGCACCATCACAGCAGTTGCAACGATCGTTACGTCCTTACCCGCACGCTTCACGTCTGCCTCTCCCAAAGGAATCGTATACGCTTCCTCCGGAACGTGCTCTTCGGTTTTGTACAACAGTTTGTGCTCGTAAAAAATAACTGGGTTCGGGTCGGCAATAGCGGCCTTTAACAGCCCTTTGGCGTCTGACGCCGTAGAGGGCTGTACTACCTTTAGGCCAGGAACATGAGCTACCCAAGCTTCCAGGCTCTGTGAATGCTGGGCCGCCGCCCCGGTTCCGGAGCCTGAAGGCGTCCTCAGCACCATCGGCACGTTTCCCTTGCCGCCGTACATATACCGGAGCTTCGCTGCCTGGTTGGCCAGCTGGTCCATCGCAATCGTAATAAAATCCGAAAACTGCAGCTCGACGACCGGCTTCATGCCAGTAAGAGCCGATCCGATCGCAGCACCGGTAATAGCCGCCTCGGAAATAGGGGTGTTGCGTATCCGCTCCGGTCCGAACTCTTCAATCATTCCGCGGGTAACACCGAAGGCTCCGCCGTATACTCCGATATCCTCTCCGAGAATAAAAACGTCCTGGTCCTCCCGCATTTCCTGTGACAGTGCTTCACGTACGGCTTCGGCAAAGGTAATGCTCCGTGTGGTTTCCTTGTTATCTGAAGAATTTACTGCGCTCGACTGCATCGTCAGGCACTCCTTTCTATATTAAGCATAGACATCCTCAAGCAGTGTATCCGCAGAAGGTTCGGGACTCTGTTCCGCAAATTCCACCGATCGTTCAATTTGGGCTTTCGTTTCTTTCTTCACTGTTTCGGCTTCCTCCGAGGTGATGATACCGCGCTCAATCAAGGCCTCCTGGAAAAAACGGATCGGGTCTTTATCCTTCCATTCTTTTTCTTCTTCTCTTGTCCGGTATTTCTTCGCATCGCTTTTGGAGTGGCCCTTCCACCGGTATGTTTTTGCTTCTATGAGAACCGGGCCGCTTCCGTTTCTTGTATACTCCACGGCTTCTTTCATAACCGTCATAACCTCAGGGAGGTTGTTGCCGTCAACGACATGGCCCGGAATACCGTAGCTGGAAGCACGATCGGCAATATTTTCGATTTTCACCATATCCTTGACCGGGCCGGACATACCGTACTGGTTGTTTTCGCAGACAAAAATGACTGGAAGATCCCAAATAGCAGCCAGGTTCACTGCTTCGTGAAAGCTGCCTTCATTTGCCGCCCCATCCCCGAAGAAACAGACGGTAATATAACCTTCCTGGCGCATCTTTGAAGTAAGTGCTGATCCTACAGCTAAAGGTATGCCTCCTCCGACGATACCGTTGGCACCCAGGTTGCCTTTTTCAACATCCGCAATATGCATGGACCCGCCTTTGCCTTTACAATAGCCGGTTTCCCGGCCAAACAGTTCTGCCATCATCCGGTCCGGATCTGCTCCTTTGGCGATGCAGTGCCCGTGGCCCCGGTGCGTGCTCGTGATTTTGTCTTTATCTTCAAGCATCGCACATACACCTACAGCCGAAGCTTCCTGCCCTACACATAAGTGGGTCGTACCGTGAATCATGCCTTTGGCGAAAAATTCATCTACTTTTTCATCGAACCAGCGAACGGTCCACATCTGCTCGAGCCAATTGACCAGCTTTTCCTTCGGCTCTTCCCAAACCCAATCTGCCTGCGTCACAATAACGCCTCCTTTTACATTTGTTCTTTATTATGACCTTTGTAAACATAATAGCTTTATTTCATTCGTTCGTCAACTAAACGTTTGTAAAATATCGTTGGTTTCAAAATATTGTTTCCGCTTTCATGAATTTAGCTGATTTTTGCAATTGTATTATTGGGAAACATTTGTTTACTGCAAATAAAAAAAGAGACGCCGTTACGTCTCTTTTCCCTGCCGTTCTTTAATTTCTGCCTGATGGCTGACAACGAGCTCCACCACCTGCCTGACATGTTCGTCATCAAGAGAATAATACACCGTTCTTCCTTCCTTCCGGAACTTCGTCAGTCCCAGCTTATGCATATACCGGAGATGGTGGGACGCCGTAGCAATGGAGGAGTCGATGACTTCGGCAATACTATGTACACTCAATTCCGGTGTCAGGGCAAGCGCCTGGGCGATCTGCATCCGCTTGCCGTCAGCGAGTCCCTTCAGCATGTCTGTCATAATATCAAGCGATCGTTCCTGAATCTGCTGCTGGATCCAGTCTACATTATCTTCGTTTGGCATTTCTGTTCACCTGCCTGATCGTAATCATTCTTATTTCAATTGTACGCTTTCTTTCTATGCTTTCAACCGATCTGCTTTATTTTTTCATATGCTGGCTGTGTGTTTTCTATACTCTGGCAGCTTTGTTCTTTTCTATAATACAACGCATAGCGCAGGATGTATCCATACATAGCACTCCGGCAATATTTCCAGCTTTTATATATGCTGAATCTACCATGGAATAAATAAGAACCGCGCGCGGCTTCGCAGGAGAGACCATTGACTGATACGATTCCTGCTTCATTTGAAGAAGCATATGAAAAATATACTCCGCTCGTCAAACGAATGATTACACGCCTCCGTATTTACCAGGAACAGGAGGAATATATGCAGGCCGGATACGTAGGATTATGGAAGGCATACTCTACCTTTTCTCCGGAAAAGGGTGCTTTCCCGGCGTATGCTTTTACCCTCGTACGTGGGGAAATGCTGATGATGCTCCGGAAAGAAGTCCGGTTTTCCGAGCGGCATCAGCTGTTTGATGACCACGGGCCCTTTGAGCAGTCATCGGAAATGGAGGACCGCTTTGAGCTTGAAGCATACTTTCCTCTTCTTTCAGAACGGGAACGAACCTGGCTCATTGATTTTTCCGTATATTCCCTTCCTATACGTGATATCGCCGCAAAACACGGGGTAGCGGCCTCTACGGTCAAATCATGGCGGAAATCTGCGTTGCGCAAGTTGCGTGCATACGCTGGTGAAAAGCAGCTGGATTAAATCGTCTTGCGCCGGTGTGCAGGTGGAGAAAGCTTTTCTATCTTGTCCAGTTCTATCCACTGCCGGCTCGAGTTTTTTAGCTGTCCAGCTTCCTCCACCACCGGCTCGGGGTCGCTGTCTCCTTCCTGCAAAATGAAAAAGCCATTTTCCGGAAGGCGGACAGCGCTTGTCGTTGGCTTTCAAGTGGATAGAACTTTTCTTTGTATGATACAATTTAAATGCTGTTACCAGTAGAGAAATAAATGGAACGATAAATACATAGGAGTGATGTTATTGTGGCTGAGTCATTGACCATCGAACGTACAAAATCTCCGAAAACGAAGCCGGATTTTTCACAGCTCGCTTTCGGAAAAAACTTTACCGACCATATGTTTGTGGTGGATTACGTTGAGGGAGAAGGATGGATTGATCCGAGAATCGTACCTTATCAGCCGCTTACCATGGATCCTTCGAGTCTTGTCTTCCATTACGGCCAGGCTGTTTTTGAAGGGATGAAGGCGTATTATTCCGGGGGCAACATTATGCTTTTCCGTCCGGAAAAAAACTTCGAGCGGCTGAACCAGTCCAACCGCCGGATGAGCATTCCGGAGATCGACGAGCAGCTGTTGATAGATTCTTTAAAGGAGCTTGTTTCGCTTGAGCGTGACTGGATTCCACGCGGAGAGGGCCAGTCGTTGTATATCCGCCCGTTTGTGATTGCGACAGAAGCAAGCCTCAGTGTAAAACCATCCTCCTCCTACAAGCTGCTGATTATTTTAACGCCTGTCGGCTCTTACTACGGAAGCGGCGGCGATGCCATGAAGCCGGTCAGCATCTACGTGGAAAACGAATTCGTTCGCAGTGTCCGCGGCGGCGTCGGATTCACCAAGACAGCCGGCAACTATGCAGCCAGCCTAAAAGCCCAGGAGCAGGCCGGAAGCGCCGGGTACGACCAGGTGCTGTGGCTGGACGGCGTAGAGCAGCGCTATATTGAAGAGGTCGGCAGCATGAATATTTTCTTTAAAATCAGCGGAAAGGTCGTAACTCCTGCGCTGAATGGAAGTATTCTTGAAGGAATCACCCGTGACTCTGTCATTGAACTGCTGCATTACTGGGAGATTCCTGTGGAGGAACGCCGCATCGATATGGAAGAAATACGTACGGCATACGAAGCGGGCACGCTTGAGGAAATTTTCGGCACCGGCACAGCAGCGGTCATTTCTCCTGTAGGCAAGCTGCGCTGGGACGCCCAGACCTATAAAATCAATAATGAAGAAACAGGCCCTCTAGCCAAACAGCTGTACGATACGATCACTGGCATTCAGACCGGGGACAAGGAAGATGTGCTGCACTGGACCCGGACGGTATAAAATGGATAAAAAAACGGCTCTCCATCACGGGGGCCGTTTTGTTCTGAATGAAATTCTTCCGTTTTTCATATTGTATGCTAGAATATACCTACGCATCTTTTACAAGTGAATACCCGCACAGAAAGAGGAGGAGGGAACGATTGAAACAATTAGCGCTTTCTTTACGCGATGGCCGTATGCTTAGTATTTCCATGTTCGGTGACCCGGACGGAACACCTGTCCTTTATGTACACGGAGTCGGAAGCTCCCGGCTTGAAGCCGCAATTGGAGAAGAAGCTGCCGCTTCCAACTCTCTTCGTATTATTTCTGTTGACCGCCCGGGCTACGGCCTCTCCACTCCCGATCCTCATGGCACTTTTCTGCAGTTTTCCAAGGATATCGACGAGGTAATGAATCATTTTGAAATCCAGCGCTGTTCCTTGATCGGTGTCGGCTGCGGAGGTCCATACGCAGCAACCAGCACCAGTCTTCTGAAGGGGCGCGTCAGCGAGCTCCATTTAGTTGGTTCGCTCGGTCCCACGGAGGATCCTGAACTGTTTCGCTTGCTCGACACCTCTTTAAAAGCGCCACTGCAAACGATCCAGGAAGCACCGGAGCTTCTGCGCAGCCGATGGGAGCAGACGAATATGGAGGATAAAATCTTCCAGACGGAATCCGAACAGCTTTCCAGGGAAGAACGGCAGTACGTGACTCCGTCTATTCTGGATAAATGGAGGTTTGCGGTCCAGGAATCCGCCCATTCTGCTGAAGGCTTCCTCCGCGATCTCCAGACGCTGATGACACCCTGGGCCTACCATTTGGAAAACATCGACACCCCGGCTTACATTTGGGCGGGTGAGGAAGACGAAATTATCCCCCTCCGGCACGCGATCTATCTAGCCAACCATATCGAGCGTTCCACCCTTGAAACGTTTCCCGGCATGGGTCATATTGCGACAGAGGTTCTCGGCATTAATACAGCTCTACAGCAGATCAGTAAAAACCGTGCCCTGTCATAAAACGAAGCCGCCCCGATAAAAGGACGGCTTCGTTTATTATTAGCGGATGGCTTTTAAAATAAAGCTTAGAATGACGACGAAAATAATCGCACCGATTAACGCCGGGAAAATCGCAATACTGCCGATGACCGGCCCCCAGGAACCAAAGATGGCCCCGCCAATCCAGGCACCGATAATACCTGCGATAATGTTACCTAAAATGCCGCCCGGGATGTCCTTACCCAATATTAAACCGGCAAGCCAGCCAATCAGGCCGCCGACGATAAGAAATAGTATAAATCCCATTACATTGACTCTCCTTTCGTTATCTTGTCCAACCTCTCCTTTCCCCTTCACAGCTTTAATTAATCATTATTTCTTGTCTTCACAAAGCTTTATAAACTTAAAATGAATCAACGTCGCCCATTTTCAATCCCCAATCTGAAAAGTTCATTTCAGCAGCGTTTTCGTTATTACTGTGAACCACCAGCGGGTTTATTTTTTCCTTTTTATTTATATATAAACGTTTTTTCAAAGCATTGTTTATTGTAGGATTGACAGGTTCCCATATTTGAATAAACAATGCTTTTTTTAAATAGCTATCTGTAATTTTTAAAAGTTTTTCAAACGTGGCGGTATCTTCATTTTTTGATACGCTCCAGTCAACAATAAAACCCACAGACACTCTTTTATTAAATATTTTTTTAACTTCCATTTTTAACACTACATATCCTTTTATTTGATCGAATTCGCTGAT
The DNA here is from genome assembly GCF_056034405.1 of Marinococcus sp. LNHM4E3-1. Classification (NCBI taxonomy): domain Bacteria; kingdom Bacillati; phylum Bacillota; class Bacilli; order Caryophanales; family Bacillaceae; genus Marinococcus; species Marinococcus sp. LNHM4E3-1. The sequence goes on from NZ_JBQLID010000008.1 coordinate 52,550, forward strand.
CGCAAAAATTTTATATTCATTTAAAGGATTAGTAATATAACGCCAGTTGAGAAAGTGATGATTTTTTATCAGTGTGACAGCTTCCGGATCTTCTTTCTCCTGCTTAAACTGATCAAACCTATCGTCAAACCAACGTATTTCTTCCATTACTTCGTCTTGATTTGGAGAACGATAAGAAAATTTATTCTTCTTGATTAAATTCACTTTAACCTTTCTCGTAAGGTCTCCGAGATGCACAGCTTCTGTGGTCTTTAACAGCACATTTTTTGCCTTTTCCGCTGGTAAACCATACAAAAATGAAATATCTCTTCTATGTTCTTTTAATTCCGTCAGCAATATGTTTGTAAGCTTTTGATATAATCCCTGCCCACGGTATTCAGGATCTACCATCGTATCTACACGAAGACCTACTTTTATGTTTTTATTATTATATCTTGCGGGAAATATCAGCACCGCCACGTGCCCCACTATGGTGTCGTTTTCTACAGCTACAAAAACCTTCGACTCCCGTGCATTTATTTCATCGTTATACTTCCATTGCCATACTTTCAAAGGCAGTTCTTTATTAAAAACCTTATGAAAGAGAGTTATGATCCCTGCTTCATCACCCTTTTCATATTTTCTAATCAGCATCCGGTTTTTCTCCTTCAATAAAATTTTCCAAAATATTCAGCATCTTAGTATTATCTGCCGTAAAAACTTGAGGAGTAAAGTTCTTCAATTCTTCAATGACGTTTTCAAGTCTATCCTCTTCATAACAGGGAAGCACATACCCGTTTCGGGAAAACGTTTCCGATAATTCAAGCTGATGATCATCATTATGTTCATTGAATTTTTGCAGCCGGGGCACGATTATTACTTTCTTTCCAAGTTTTAAGCTCGTTGTTATCGACCCGGTTCCAGCGTGACTTATTACAAAGCTGCTATTTTTAATATAAGTTTCCATTTCTTCCATAGACATAAAAGGAATCAATTGCAGATGATCGCTGCTAAACCTCGTGTTTCCATTCTGCACGATAACCTCTTCCTGAATCTTTCCCTCTTTCTTCAAAGCTTCCAGTTCTTTCAACACTCTTGTAAAATGTAGTTCATGCGTGCCAAGAGTCACGAAAATCAATAGATACTACCTCCATAGACTGCCTTCGGATAAAATTCTTTCATAGACTCCCACTGGACAATGAACAAATCCGCGATTGGATAGACCATTTTTCCAGCCATATTTGGAGAATGAGATTTGGCAAAGCTTTCGATATAGACTACCTTTTTTCGGAACAATTTTGCTATATAACACATAGGTACCGCAGTATGGGTTCCCGTAGTAATTACGACATCTGGCCTGTGCCTCAAAAAAAGCAAAAGTGATTTTAATATATTGTAGGAGAATTTAAAAACATATCTTAAAGGGTAGTTCCTCGCTCCATAAGTTAAAAAAGAAATTGGGTATTTTGCTTTTAAGCTTTTCGTAACCTCTGTTTTTTCAGTAATAATATGGTAGTTATATTTTTCGAATAATGGTTTAAGCTGCAGAAGTTGCGTCAGATGCCCTCCCACAGAAGAAATAAGCAGTATTTTTTTCATAATTACCACTTTCTGTCAATTTTTTTTGAATTAAAATCGGAGTAGTCGCTGTTTTCTTTTTTTGAAAAGCCAACAAGCGCAGCGTATACTATCGCAAGATACAAGCCAGAACCAGGATAGGACAGCACATGGCCGGCTATAAAAGCTGCTCCAGTACCCATACCAGCGCATAAAAGCGAAGTAACTGCATAAACATTTAAGGCGCTTCTTCCTGCTTTTACGATATTCTTAACATACGCAGAAATCATGTAGAAAAAAGGCAGGAGTAAAATAACAAATCCTAGAATTCCAAAGTTGAAAAACCAGTCAAAAAAGTCCATTTCAATTGATTTTGCGGAGTCTGCCGATACATAATTGCCGCTTCTTCCCATACCGAATGCTTTTTGGGCTGTCGGAGCGTTTACATATTGCTGCATTGATTCCGCCATAAAATCTACCCGACCACTAAACAAAACCGAGTGCATAGGAATATTACTTAAGCTCTCTTCAAATCTTTGTTTGGTAGTCTCGTCCTCTGATTCTATCTGACCGTTATCTCCGCCGCCACTATCTTCCTCTTCTTCCTGACCTGCGCTCTCCTGCTCATTTGTTTCTATAGCCAGCCCTAAATTATTTCCGATGGGGGAAGAAGGAATAAATCCAACTAAACCTATAATAAGCAGTGCCATTAATATAAAATTCAACCATTCTTTATGACGCAGTCTCACGATGCTAATAATAAACCCTAATCCGGCCGATATTATTACACCAATTAACGTAACTTTAGTTCCGACAGTGAGCATCGCCCACATTGATAAAACTACTATGAAAAACACTATAATCTGCTGGACAAAATTAGTTTTTCTTAATAAATAGAGGACCACAAAAGGAAGAATCATTGTCATGATAGCACTGAGTTCATTTCCTGAAAAAAACCAGCCTGTCTGCCCTTCTTTTTCTAAAAATCCGTATGTTCGTTTTCCAGTATCTGTGATACCCGCCAGGAAAACGATTAAGCTGATGAATGTTAAATTAATTGTGAATACTAATGGGAGCCATTGCTTTAATGATTTTTTGGAAAAATACTGTTTGAAAAATGTATAATACACAAACATTACTGTAGGAAAATAAATTGTTTTGACAATATTCTGGAGCTCAAATGTAATGGAAAAGGGATCTTTTAAATAATAGTTTAAACCTGTATGCATTCCAAAATAGAGTAGTAAAACCACAAAATAACCGACGATATACTTCTTTTGATTTCCCTTTAAGAAAAACAATATATAAAGCATACCTGCGGGAATGACGGCAGCTCTCACCAAAGTCGAAATTGGCAAACCTATAAACACCAGTAAATCCAGTATAGGCTGTATTAATATATATGCTAATAATATTAATTGCATTACATTTGCCATTGGACGTCTTTCCTTGTTTATAAGCATAAAGCTCCCCCTACATTAACGTTAGTCGGTTTTTTAAAAAGTTTCATTCTTCTATTATAACTTATACAGCCTAGCACAGCTCACCCATGAAAAATAGTGGCTTTGGAAGCAGTCATTTTCTCTTTCAAGCACTTTACTTATCCCTTAATTTTCTTTGAATACTGGCATAAGATAATCCTTCCTTATAAATTCTTTCTTTGGCTTTTTTGTTTTGAAAATAAGCCCATAGTAAAGTCACTGTCTTGTTTGCCTGTTTAAAAAGAGCAGGGAAATTTTCCTGTTTATTTTTTATATATTCAGCGAAGTTTATAAAATCTCCTGCATCCTGGCCCAGAAAAACTTCCCCTGCTTTCATTGACCGTTCTGCGCTTAAATTGCTTTTGACTATATTTAAATTAATAAAGCCGTCAAAATCGATAGCCTGGGAAGCGAAAACATTGATTGTTTCTTGTTTTAAGGGCAATTCTTCTGTAATGTCGATTAACGTATTTATGTAAGCGACCGGAATCGGACAATTTATCTCATACATATATATTTTCAGCGAGTCTTTCACGTTAAAATGTTTTAACGATTCGGCTAACAAAATTGAAGTATTTACATGATCCAAATGGGCATCCACTAATACATTTGTATAGATAACATCCGGCTGAAAATCCTGAATGATGTTAAGCACGTTTTGAATGTTGCGTTCACTGATTTCTACATTGCCGTCGGGGAGAGTTAAATACTCTATCGAATCAAATCCCAGCATATACTGTACTTTTTCCATTTCACTCTTGCGCTGACTCGATAATTCTTCTCCTGAAAGAGAAGAAACGCTTTTTGAACCATCTGTCACTAATACTACTTTTACTTCTGCTCCGAGAGAAGTATATTTTTTAATCGTCCCCCCCAGACCAATAGTTTCGTCATCAACGTGCGGGACAAACACTAATACTTTGTTTGAGCTTAAAGGTTTTACAGGCACCTGTTTTGCCCGGTACTCGTGGTTTAATACTTTCAGCGTAACATTATTAATCGCCGGTTCCATGTATTTTATAAGATACTTCAGCTGTTGTTTCAATATTTATACCTTCTTTCTAAAATTAGTTATTAAAACCTTAAGAGCCTTCACTTTAAAAAGCCAGATGGATATTATATATATAAGCGCTCCTGCCAACGCAATGATCATAATAAGAAAAAAATTGCTGAAATTGTGAAGAACTTGAGTTTTGAGTAAAAATGTCGCGACACCCATTATTACTACGCTTAATGTTATTTTGGTGAATTCTTTCAGGACGTGCTTGTGATCTAATCCATTAATCGTTTTTGAAAAGACGATATAACAGGCAAGTGCGTAAAGCAAGCCAACAGCAGAAGATGCTAAAGGAATCCCCACATAACCTATCCAGGTGGTAAATATATAATTAAACACAGCGTTCAGAACCACAGTAATTAAACCGATAATTAAAACGTAGTGACCTTTTTTTAAAGTATAAAGTCCTTTGTTAGATACATTGTTCAAACTAAAAAACAGGACAGAGCCAAAATAATAATAGGCCACCTCACTAGTGTTTATAACCGCTTCTTCACTAAAGGCTCCTCTTTGATAAACAAGACTTATAATGTTAGGCATTAACACAAACATGCCAACGATAGCAGGAATCACCACTAAGTACATTACATTTAATCCGTTTTCTATCCCCCGCTTAAAAGAGGGTTCATCATTTGCAGCCATCGCTTTCGCCAGCATGGGGAACATGATCGTTGCAATCGTAATACCAAAGATTTGCTGAGGAAAGTGAACCAAATTTTTTGCATAATTAATATATGTAACTACTCCCTCCTGGAAATAGCTGGCAAATACATTGTCTACTGCCAAATTAATTTGACCCACCATCACAGTCATAGCAACTGGGATAAAAATCCGGTAGAAAGCAGAGAGCTCAGGGAGATTTAATTTAGTGCCCAAATTTATCATATTCCGCCTGGATAAAACAGGAACTTTAAATACAAGCGAGATAATAGAACCAATAAGATAACCAAGTGCTAACGAATAGACACTCAGCTCTCCAGCAAACAAAACGGCACCTGCTATACTGGAAAGTATCACAATCATTTGTGAAAAAGCGGATAAAGAGAACAAGTTCTCAGCATCCAGGTATGCTTCCATTACAGAATTTATTCCTACAAATATAAGAGCAGCAAAAAGTATGATAGATACATTGACGGCGATATCCGTAGCTTCATTATTAAAGCTGGGGTATAAAACCCTGATTAAAACAGGCGATAATAACGCTCCAAGAACTCCAAACAGAATGCCTATATATACAATACTTTTAAGAATCTGGTTCAGGTAATTTTTCCCCTGATTAACATGCTTTGCCTCAATATACCCCGGGACCAAAGCGTTTTTCATACCATTAATCATAAACAAAAAAAGCATGTTAGGAATGATAAAAGCCGCTAAATATGCATCTGCTAAATAAGAATCACCAAAATAGAAGGCTATGGTCATGTCCCTTAACAAGCCGGAAATTTTCAAAAAAAGTGTTACAGTAATAAAAATGAGACTTGTAATACCTATTTTTCTCGTCAATAGCGCTCCCTCTCTATCTAGATGTATTGCCAAAGCAAAGTCATCATTTATTTTATCATATGTGTTTTGATGCATTTTCTTCCAATTCGCTTTACAATCCTTTCATACTATTCTTAAATAGGATCAGACAATGACAAAAATGAGGTATCTTATACATGAGGATCGAATCTATATATTATTTACGGTTTGTAGCAATGCTTCTAGTAGTGTTCGTCCACGTGACAGGCACATTTTCTACTACTCTCCCCCTGGAAAGTGGAGCCTATGAAAAATACCATTTTATTAACCGTATTGCCCGCATTGAAGCAGGCATTTTTATTATGATTACCGGGCTGGTGTTTTTCTATAATTTATTTCCCAAAACATTAAATAAATCTACTTTAAAGGATTATTATAAAAAACGAGTCACTTTTATAATCATACCTTATCTTATTTGGGCATTATTTTACGAGATGTATTCTGTCGCTACTGGCGATAGAGCCCTGGCTATAACAGAAATTCCCCAAAGAATTCTTACCGGCACCTCCTATTATCAATTACATTTTATATTTCTTATAGTGCAGTTTTACCTTTTTCTTCCTTTATTTGTTTATGCAGCCCAATCCAGCGTATGGCTACGCAAATACCTTTGGCTCGTTGGTTTTATAATTGAATACATATATTATTTTCTAAATTTAAAATTTGACTTGGTAGAATTCAGTTTGTTTTTCAATAGCCTTTCAACTTTTCTCTTAGGTGGATGGCTAGGCATTTATTATGTACAACAAAGAAAGAAAGCTTATTCAAATAGTAATTGGTTTTGGGGCACCATAACGTTAATCTTTGGGAGTTTGGCTGCCGTCTACTATTACCAGGTCTACGAGATGAACAATTACTATTTTTCCTGGGACCCCTACAAGCTAATTTCAATGGTTTTCTTATTTATAGGCAGCTTATTTTTCTTTCGTTTAGCAGAGCGAACCGCTCAGACTGCTTCTACCAAAATCACTGAATGCATAAAGAGGGTAGCGCTGTATTCCTTTGGTTTTTATTTAATTCATCCATTCATTTTAAAAGAAGCAGCAAGATTTATCCCTATGCATAACAATTATCTTTTTCATGTAGACATCCTGCTTCGCTACATTACTGTAGTTGTTTTTTGTTATTTAGTCATCTTTACTATTCATAAGCTCTCACCAAAAGCAGCCAGCCTGCTATTTGGAAAAATGCCTCCTGAAGCTGTGTTTGTTCTCTCTCCTTACAAAAGCAAATCAAAATAATAAGCACAATTAAAATCATAAAACTACTGGCCTTTATTACTAAAGAACCAGTAGTTTTTAATATTATTCTTTTGTTCCTCCAGAAATTTTTTTTAAGAATCTTAGGAACGGCCTGTAAGAATTACTGACTAATCCGACACTTTCCGCTAAAATTTCAATAGCAATAATCATTACTAACAATGCTACAATAGAAACCCATAGCGTTGAAAGTGTAAATACAACAGCAGCTACACTGCAGATAGCACTGATCAAGTATATAATTAGAACTGTCTGTCTATGCGTATATCCCAGGCGCAGCAGGCAATGATGTAAGTGCGATTTGTCAGGCGTTGAAAAAGACTGCTTCTGTAATGCCCGTCTGATTATCGCAAAGAGTGTATCAGAAATAGGAACGGCTAAGATGAGTAGAGGAACAATTAACGAAAAAACGGTTACGTTTTTAAAACCTAACAAAGCAATTACAGCAATCATGAAGCCAAGAAACAGGGCTCCAGAATCCCCCATAAATAGCTTTGCCGGATGAAAGTTGTGTACCAAAAACCCTAAAGTTCCGCCCAAGAGAGCGATAGCCATAGCAACGATGAAAATGTCACCCTGAACAATGCTCAAAGCTGAAATAGTGGCCAGGACAATCGCTGAAACCCCTGCTGATAAGCCATCCAGACCATCAATTAAGTTTATAGCATTGGTAATACCAATAATCCAAAGCAATGTAATAGGGATGCTTAAAAATCCCAATTCTAAAACTCCGCCGAACGGCAGGTTAATAAATTCTAACTGTACTCCTCCAGCTATCACTATAATGGCAGCTGCAAGCTGAGCAATTAATTTCATTTTAGCTGATTGTTCTTTTATATCATCCAAAGCACCTATTAAAAATACTAAAGTTCCGCCTGCAAAGATAAAAGGAAGATATTCATTTTCCGGTTTCAAAATGAAAAGACCTAATATAAAAGAAACGTAAATAGCCAAACCGCCTAAGCGTGCCATTTCACCTGTATGAACTTTTCGGTCGTTAGGATTGTCTGTCGCTCCTATCATAAAAGCCAGCTTTTTAACTAAGGGCGTTAATATCAACGCTGTTAAAAAGCATGAAACCAGAGCAATCGCTGTAATCATTAGGAATCCTCCCCGATTTGCCTGCATAAGAAACTTTATAAAGATTTTGAGCTTAACCTATAAAATTATACCATTAAACCTGCAGTAGAAATAGTTAGTTTATGCTTATATTTAATTATAATAATTTATGACCTTTTCATATATATTTAAAACATTTTTATTTAAATTATTCACTTCATTTTCTTCAACAAATATTAATGCTTTCTTGATCATTGTCTCTTTTTCTTCTTCATTAAGATTTAACATAGCAGAAATGTTTTCACTTAAGCTTTCGGGGTCACCAGCATTGGCCATTAAGCCTCTGCCTTTTGCAGCTATGTACTTAAGACCTCCAGCATCCGTAGTTACCACAGGTGTCTCGCAGGCCATTGCCTCTAAAGCCACTAAACCAAAACCTTCATTTCTTGAAGGCACTACAAGCATATCTACAGAGGAAAACCAATTTTTCAGTTCAGACTGAGGCTTAGCACCGTGAAAACTGACCGTAGCTTCCATATTTTCTTTCTGGATTAAATCTGTTATTTTCTCCTTGTAAGCCTCATTCTTGGCGCTGCCCACTACATGCAGTCTGATATTTTTTTCTTTTTCCACTGTAATTTTCCAGGCCTTCAGCAAATCTTCTATTCCTTTTTCTTCCACTAAATTTCCAACAAATAAAATATTTATTTCCTCTGAGTTCAATTGTGTAGCCTGTAGCGCTTCTACTTTTGGAACCGGATGAAACATTGCTTTATTTACACCCATACTAATTTGATTAATTTTATGGGAAGGCACTTCATATTCTTTTTGAACTTTTTCCAATAATTCTGGCCCCACCACAATCACATGATCCGCTTTTTTCAAAATAATGAAGGTAATACGTTTAAGGTACTCATTTTTTTCTGCCATTTTATTTATATCGCCTCCATGGCACGTAACCACGTAAGGGGTTTTAGTTAATTTTTTAAACATTAGTGCCAGCATACCGGAAGGAAAAGTATAATGCGCATGCACAATGTCTACTTTGGTTTTCAAAGAGTTTAATACTGTTTTGCCCCATCTATATCCCCACTGAAAATATTTTTTTATTACTTTCCCCCTGCTTGAAGAAGGTTGATTAATCCCCAGGACTAGTATTTCCTGGTCTTGTTTTGTTAATGCTTTCACCTGATTTTCAACAAATATTCCAAACTGCGGATGGTCTTTTGATGGAAACATGTTTGTAATAAATAATATATTCATAAGCGCCTCCAACTTTGTGATTGTGATTCATAGTTCTTCCATTATGGCATGTTAGCTCAAAAATAAAACAGTCTTTGCTAATATAATTATTAACAAAGACTGTTACTTTAAAGCTTACTTTTTGAATTCTAATGCACTGTTGGATCCCACTGCTGCTGTTCCTCCTATTACATAAAGTCCACTTGTCTTAAAGGAGGATTTCAGACCTATTGTTTCTGAAGGCAGGCCATTCGATTTTGTAAGGAGCAGAGGCGCTTGATTTTTTGCTGCTAGTACTGAGCCTGTAAGCGCGTCAGGAAAGTTCTCTCCATTCACCATATAAGCATTGTCTTTATTAAATTCTAATTGTTTTACAATCTCAGATGCTGTTCCATAACGAGTAGAACCACTTATACGTTCAGCGTTAGGAAGTTCTGAATACAGCTGCTTAGAAATCACTGCTGTGCCACCTACGGCTAGTGTTTCATCTGCCCCTTTTAACGTATCTTTAGTTGCCTGTGGCAGAGTTATCTCACGCGTGAGCAGAATGGGCTTTCCAGAATTAGCAGCATACGGTGCCGCTGCCAAAGCATCAGCAAAAGAAAAACCATTAGCTACTACATATTCATTACTTGGGTTCGATATTTTTTGTGAAATTTTTTGTGCTGTTTCGAAACGATCCTTGCCTGCTATTCTTGTCGATTGTACACCAAGATTATTCAGTTCGTTTTCAACGCTGCTTGATACTGCTGCTTCTCCTCCTAAAATAATAACTTCATTTGGGGAAAGCCTTTTAATTTCGTTTAAAGTTTCTTCAGGTAAGCTCTCTTGTTTAGTTAATAGGATCGGGGCATCTTCCTGATGAGCTAGCGGTGTACCTGCCAAAGCATCTGGAAAATCCACTCCTGTAGATAAAACTACCGTGTCTGCGCTATTCCACCCTTCTCTAGAAACTTCTACAGCCGTTTCATAACGAGTAGAACCGTCAAATCTATTATCGTTAATTTCGCCTGAGCGCACGTATCCGTTTTTTCCACTTGGCAACTCTACATTGTACCAGCCAAAATGATGCAGGCGATCAGAATCATACTGAATTGTATTTTTAATTTCTGCTACATCACTTTTACTTATGCCGCTTATAATTTCCCCGTTAATTTCATCGTATACAGGTGCTTCGCTTGTTGTGGAGATAATATCTTCTTTTTCAAAATTATGCTTTGTACGGGTCAATTTATGCTCAAGGTTATATTGTTTCTTTTCGTCGAAAGACATTAATGTAGGTCTGTTTTCATCAGGATAGGTGATTTTAAGCTTATCTGTAGGGAATGATTCCACATTTAATTCCCCGAAGGAACTTTTCATGTGCTGGAAAATAATATCCTGATAGGCTCTATTTGTTTTAGCAGGATCATTTCGGTCTGAAATACCGTTATAAGCCATAACAGCAAAATACCAATTATCAATAACTTCCTTCGAACCGTCATTTACTTGAGGAAGACGACCCATATCCCATTTGTTCAGTAAAATTTCTATGCCTACTTCAATGTTAAACTCGATATCATTCTTTAATTTTTCTTGAAAAGCCGGATCGTTTTCGTTTGGCAAACCAGTATATCCGGGAGAGACCTGCATAATACCAATTCCAATCCCGTCAAAACCAATTAACGGCTCTCCTCCTTCAAACTGGCGCCAGGAGCTTTCCTGCCAGGCGATAGCTTTTAATATTTCCGGAGGGATATTATTTTCTTCTGCTTTTTGAGTCAATAATTTATTTATTTCTTCTGCGGAAGGATTGCTCTGCGAAGAAAATGTGGTTATTTCTTCTTCATTTCCAATTTTATCCTGGAAAGCCTCGTTCGATACTGCTTTTTCTTCTTTTTCTTCAAAACCTTCTTCATTTCCGTTCAATACTACCATATCAACAATTGATGGTGACGCTTCATTTTCTTCCTCACTGAATTCAGGCTCGCCGTATATAATCTCTCCATTCACTACATCCACCAATCCGTGGTTTAATGAGTCGGACTCATAAAGCTTTTTATTATCCTCAGAAATGTTGTAAATTTCGAAAATTAATTCATTAGCACTCCCGGGTACACGATATTCTGTTAAAAGCAATGTTTGTTCGTTTACAGAAAGCTCAGTCACTTGAGAGGTTTTCAGAAATTCTTTATTAATTATAGTTTCTCCCTCAACTGATACCTTCGTACTTTCTTGATTATTACTGACCACGACCTTGCTGCCGTCCTCTAAAGAAACAGAATTTTTTTCATTTAATGTTTCAGACTCTTGCTTCATTTCTAATCCAGATGCCTGTGCTACAGTAGTATTCAAAGCAAATAGTAACCCTGCGACCGATAAAACGCATAACGATTTTAATTGGGTAAGCATTTTTACGCCTCTTTCTTTATTACCTTTTTTTAAGATCTGAGTTTAGCAATCTATTCATGTAATAATTTGAGTAAATGAGCGAATCCATTTGCCATAGTGTTGGACTGGTAATCGCTGCTTTTCCTCCTAAAGTGTAAAATTCCTCTGGAGGGTTGGCTTCATATTGTTTATTAGTTACGAATGCTCTTACTGAGTCTGGTATGGAATTACTCCGTGATAAAAGCAAACCATGGTTTTCTCTTCCAGCTAAGGCCCCGCCAGCCAAGGCATCAGAAAAATTTTCACCGGTTGCCAGAAGATAAGAATCTGCATCTTCGTTGAACCTCTTTGTTACCTCCAGTGCTGTTTCGTACCTCGTATTTCCAAATATTCTTTCAGCATTTGGCAGCTTATTCTTAACGGTATCGCTGATAACTCCTGTGCCACCTATTACATAAGCTTTAGAAAAATTGTACTCGTTTAAAAATTCTTGCGTTGCCTCTGGAATCATATCTTTTTTAACAAAGACAATTGGAATCTCTTTTTGATTAGCATATGAAGAAACTGCTAAAGCATCCGGGAAGTTCTCCCCTGAAACTACAATGACTTCTCCATTTGTCTTTGCGCTGTAAGAATTCAATTCGGCTGCCGTAGAATACCTGGTAGGCCCTGACAACCTTATAGTATTGAAATCATTTTCTGCTAAAACTTTCTCTATTTCCATGGAGATTGCGGCGGTGCCACCAGCTATAACGACATTATTCACTTGGAGGCGTTCTAGTTCTGCAATTGTTTTTTCACTTATCCGGTTAGCAAAAGTCAATAATATCGGTGCGTCTATTTGACCTGCTAAAGTATTGGCGGTTAAACCATCTGCAAAATTAGAATTATTTGCAAGAATTGCAGTTTTACCTGAAATACTTGTTAGCCCCTCGCTATTGACCTCAGTTGTGGGAACGCCCTCTGGCCACCCTTTCATTGATATTTCAATCGAAGTATCTACAGAAGTTTTTCCGGATAAACGCGATTCCGTCTGATATTTACTAAGTGAAGAAGACGTATCGATAGTGCCAAATTTGACAGAGTTATTACTGCTAGAAGGTTCTTCAATAAGATACCTGATCTGCTCAGTAGTTAAAGAGGGGTTATACGATTTCAATAAAGCAGCATAGGAAGATACAACAGGTGCTGCCATGCTGGTGCCGTTAGCTTCCACATATGGATAGGAACTTTTGCAACTACTAAACGGCCATCGGTCTCCTTTTGTACAGGTACTCAGTATACTGTCTCCAGGAGCTGTAACATCTACCCATTCTCCGTAATTAGAGAAAGAAGCCAAAGTTTTAGTCGATTCTTCTATTGCCCCTACAGATATTACGTTTTTTAAAGCCGCTGGGTATTGCTTTGTCGTTGAAGAGTCATTTCCAGCAGCGGCAACCACGATTATGTCTTTTTCTACAGCTTCCTTCACAGCATTTTCAACAGCCAGAGAAGGATTGTCTCCTCCAAGACTTAAATTGATAACATCTGCTCCATTTTCAGCAGCATAATTGATTCCTTTAGCAATATTTACACTGCTGATTCCAGTGGAATCACCGACTTTAACGGGGATGATGTTTACATTTCGACCAACCGAAGCCCCGCCTGTATTGTTATCAGTTATTGCTCCTGCGATACCAGCTACATGTGTCCCGTGTCCAACGTTGTCAGTAACTTCATTACTTTTTTCTATCACATTGTATGGCTTGATAATGGCTGACGAGAGATCTTCATGATCTTGATTGATCCCACTATCCAGCACCGCCACTACTGACTTATCTGAAGATGTGTAGCTATCCCACACTCCCGGTAGATTGATGTTTTGAAAATAGCCTTCTTGTTGTTCGTATAGTGGATCATTTGGAAATTCAAATAATTCATAAAATACTTCAAATTCTGCGTACTCAACTTCTGGATTTTTTTTTAATTCTTTCATCTTTTCTTCTGCTTTTTCTACTGGCACTTCAATAGTATTTATGTCCTGATCAGTATTAGCAGAGAATGTCTTAGATTTATCATTTTTAAATTCCACTACGATTGTTTTAGTTTCTTCTGCATACGTCACATGAGGAACAAATAAAAATACGAAAGCCCCTAAAAAAGCCAGAGAAATAAATTTCACATCATCAACTACTTTCTTCCATACATTATAAATATATTTAGAAAAAAGGAGCCCCAATTTAAAGGCTCCACTTTCTTATTTAATTCTCTTCGTGATACTTTTCGATTCCTTTATACATTGCTGTAGCAGCTTTATTTTGAAAATCACTGCTTTTCATTAACTTAGCTTCTTCGGCATTAGTAATGAAACCAAGCTCTACAAGGCTGGCTGGCATAGCTGTATTCCGGAGCACTGAAAAATTAGCGCTTTTTACGCCCCTGTCTTTAGTACCGACAGCTTTAAGTAATTCGTCCTGTACAGCTGCAGCTAACTCTTGTCCTTCTTCACTTCCAGGGTAATAAAACGTTTCCTGGCCAGTGACAGAAGTACTGTAAACAGCATTAGCGTGAATGCTCAAAAATGAATCTGCTTTAGCACGGTTAGCAATATTTGCTCTTTCCCTCAGCTCCACAAAGGTATCATTCGAACGGGTCATTATTACTTCTGCCCCTGCTGCTTCCAGCTTGTCTTTAAGCCTTAAACCTACACTCAATACGATGTCTTTTTCCTGGGCTCCATTCGCTACAGCACCAGGATCTTTACCACCGTGCCCTGGATCAATAGCTATAAGCTCGCCATCCAAAGCACTGGATACAGTACTTTTCGTATTGATATAGCTCATACTGACGTAACCATATCCATCATCATATTTAATTTTGGCCCAGTTGTTGCTGATTTCATATATTTCTACAGTTTGGCCATTTAATAAATAACCGATGCGTTCATCGCTTCCTGAAGGTCCTGAACGAACATTCAATGAATTACTCACATTCACAGTGCCTGTTTCAATTACTTTCTCTTCTGCTTTTCCTGTATCAATGTAGTTCATGCTGACATAACCATAAGAGCCATTATAATTAATTTTTGCCCAGTTATTACTTGTGATGTCGTAAATGTCTACTTTTTCACCTTTTGCCAGGGAGCCTATCCAATTATTGCTTCCGGACGGACCACTGCGGACATTTAAAGAATTAGTGACGTTTACTACAGTACCTGTTTCGATTATTTTGCCGTCACTTGGCTTTTCCTGCTCTTCACTGCTTGAATCATTTTCGCTTGAAAGACTTACTCCAAGATTACTTAAAGCATTATCCGATACTGCTGCACTTCCACCTAAAACGTATACCGGCTTAGAGCCTATATAGTTTTTCACCGTGCTGTTAGAAGAATCTGGTGGTGTAAGGACAATTGGCGCCTGGATTTTGTTTCCAAGACCCACCGCTGCTACTGCATCTGGATAATCTTCTTTGCTTGAGCTGATGGAAGTGCCTCTGGCCAATAAGTTAACTCCCCCGGAAAGATTCGCCCATTTCGCTGCATTCACACTGGTTTCGTATCTCGTACTTCCGTTAATACGTTCAGTAGCTATACCTTTATTCTTTAACGAAGACTCTAAGGAATCACTTACCGCTGCTGAACCCCCAAAAATAATAACCTTTTTAACACTGCTTGGGAGATCGGAAGGCAGGCTGGAGTTTCTGGATAAATAAATAGGAATGTTCTTATTTGCGGCAATACTTGAAGCACTTAATGCATCTGCCACCGTCTGTCCGTTAGCAATGATTGCTGTACTTGCATTAGATAATCCAGCTTGTTTATTTACTGCTGCTGCAGTGCTGTAACGAGTGTCTCCTGAAACTCTCGTTACATTTAATCCGTTATTTGTTAACTGACTTTTAACATTATTGCTTATTGCTTTCGTACCGCCTAATATGTAGACATTTTTTGCATTAAGTCGTTTAATTTCTGACAAAACCTCTGTATCAACACTGCCTGTTTTCGTTAACAATACGGGGGCGTCTGTACTTCCCACAAGACCTGCTGAGGCCAAAGCGTCTGCCGGCTCGTCAGATCTAGCTAGAATCACTGAGTTACTTGAGGACCAGCCTTCTTTAGAAAGTTCAACCGCAGTGCCTATTCTGGTATCCCCTTTGATTCGTTTAGAACTGGCTGCCTCTGTATCTAAAGGCACGAGTGAAAACAATAAAACAAATATCAGAACAGGGAAAACTATCATACGAAAAATGTTTTTCATTCTTACCCTCTCTTTCTTAAATTTATTCTAGTCCAATAATACTAGAAAAACTTAAGAAAAAATACACTGTAAAAAGGGTAAAAATGTAAGCACTAAAATATATCTTTTGTTTTCTCTTATTTTCTTGTTTATACTCATTATTACTTATACATTGGTTACATGTTACTCAATTAAATTAATCCATTATTACTGTATGTTTTTTACACATTTCGATTCGCTGTGAGGTTATTTTTCTTACTGCTTAATTTAAAATTGTGTATTATTGAAATGGGTTCAGGGTGGATTCGTTTACATGTGATAAAATAATGTATGATAAATATCGGAAAAGGCAGGGATCATTTTGAAAGATGAAACAAAGAATAAATATTAAGTACATAAATTTAAATTATAATTGACTGGATTAATGTAATATTTATACTTAGAAAAGCTTAATGCATGGAGATGTTTATAATGAATGATTTAAGAACACCCGAGAAAAGGTTTCGACCCGAAATTGAAGGGGTACGTGCTGTAGCTGCTTTTTTAGTGGCTGTCTATCACATCTGGCTGGGTTCGGTATCAGGCGGGGTGGACGTATTTTTCGTCGTTTCCGGTTACTTAATTACTACATCACTTTTATCGAGGTTTGAACGTGAAGGAACAATTAATCTGCCTGAATATCTACTAGGACTAGGCCGCCGGCTGCTGCCTCTTGCTGTAATCGTTATTTTATTTACGATGGCCGGCTCTATTCTGCTCCTGCCTCAATCCCAGTGGAACCAGATTGTTGCAGAAATGTTTGCTTCGGCGCTGTATTTTCAAAACTGGGAACTGGCTACGAGCGCAGTAGACTATCTGGCGCAAAATAACGATGCCAGCCCATTCCAGCATTTTTGGGCTCTTTCCATTCAGGGACAGTTTTATGTCACCTGGCCTCTACTTATACTGGCTGCTTATTTTCTTGCAAAAAAAGCATTTAAAACGCCTGTTCGTAAAACCCTGCTGAGCGTGTTGACTATTGTCTTTGTTGTATCTATTAGTTACTCTATCTACATTACTTCCATTAATCAGCCCTGGGCTTATTTTGATACGTTCGCCCGGGTATGGGAGTTCAGCCTTGGCGGCATTGTCGCTTTGCTTCTTCCGTACCTGTCAGTGAGGAAATCAATTGGTTTTTTTCTTGGCTGGCTGGGATTGGCAATTGTCGCTTTAACAGGGCTTGTCCTCCCTGTATCCACCATTTTTCCAGGCTTTGCTGCTTTGCTTCCAACCACCGGGGCTCTGCTGATTATCACAGCAGCTGAAAACAGCAGCCGCTTCGGGGTGGACAAACTGCTGGGCTCCAAGCCGTTTCTATACTTCGGCAGCATTTCCTACGGATTTTATTTATGGCATTGGCCGATTCTTATCTTCTATTTTGCCTATTTCGACAACACAACGGTATCGCTCAAGGGCGGCATTGCTATTATAGCTCTTGCCTTCGTCGCTTCGGCGCTCTCTGTCAAAGTCATAGAAGCACCCATAAGAAAAATTAATATCAAACAATCAAAAACAAAAGTAGTAACGGCTCTGGTTGTATTTCTGCTTCCGGCCCTTACGGCAGCTGGAGTATGGGATAATTACGTCGAAAAAAGTCAATCCACTATCAGCGAAGATTATACAGTTACGGACTACCCAGGGGCCCGGGCAATATCAGAGGATATTGAACCGAACCCTGACATTGACCCCCTCGATAATGTGGTGCAGGCTGAAAGCGAGATGCCGGAATTTTATTCTGAGAGCGAGTGCTATTCCGATCTGGAGGAGACGGAAATCAGCATGTGTTCTTACGGGGACACGACCGATCCCGAATATACCATTGCCCTGGTAGGCGGTTCTCATTCCGGCCACTGGTTTCCAGCCCTTGAAAAAATGTCTGAGGAGCTGAGCCTGCAGATCGATGTGTTTAATAAAGATGGCTGCCGTTTTTCTACAGATGATTTTGACGGTACACTTTCTGACTCATGCATGCAGTGGAATGAAGATTCCATTGAACCGCTGAAGAAAAACGATCCTGATTTACTTTTTACTACCGCTAATGTAAATGCTGGAGGCACCATACCAGAAGGCTACCTTGGGATCTGGGAAGAATTCGAAGGCCATACGGAAATATTCGCGATACGGGACAACCCGAGAATGCAGGAGGACATCCCTACCTGCCTGGAAGAAAGCGACGATCCGGCCGATTGCGCCGTACCAAGAGATGAAGTATTATCTGAAAACCCTCCGTGGGAAAATACAGAAGAAGAAGAGATTCCAGACAACGTTACCTTTGCTGATATGTCGCCTTATTTTTGTGATGACGACACGTGTGACCCTGTGATCGGCAACGTCATTACTTTTCGGGACAACCACCATATTTCCACCCTTTATTCCCGAACGATGGGGCCAGCCCTTAAAGAACACATTGAAGATGCATTAGAGGAAAATGATGAATAGCAGCAGACAATAAAAAAGGACTGCAGCCGGCTCTGGCTGCAGTCTTTTTTACTATTGAATCGCAAACATCAGGTCCGCTTCTGCTACGACCTTGCCGTCTACGGAAGCTGTGCCTTTTCCTTTAACGATGGAGCGTCGCTGTTTGGTGACCTCCATTTCAAGGCGCAGCTGGTCTCCCGGCTTCACCTGCCCTTTGAATCGGCATTCATCAATGCCTGCAAACAGGGCGAGCTTTCCTTTCATGTCTTCCTGCTGCATCAGCGCGACGCCGCCGGCCTGGGCGATCGCTTCAATAATAAGCACTCCCGGCATCACCGGATAGTCAGGGAAGTGCCCGTTGAAAAACTCTTCATTGGCGCTGACATTTTTAATGCCTACCGCCCGCTCCCCGGGTTCTACCTCGATAATTTTATCGACAAGCAGAAACGGGTAGCGGTGGGGAATAATCTCTTTAATTTGTTCTATTGAAAGCATCATTTTTTCCTCACTTTTTATGCTAATTTCCTCGGATTAACCGGTAAATCTCCAGCCAGGTCGATGGGTTTAAAGCCTGAAAAGGGTTGCCTCCCCCGACCGCATAGCCGATCATCAAGCCGATAATCGAGCAGATAAAAGCCAGAACTAAAATAATAATCAGCCAATGCCACCAGAGCAGATGCTGAAGACGTGCATGTACCTTCTGCGCGCCTCTTTTCAGCTGCGCTTTTCTATTCGGCCTGGAAGTCCTTGTATGGTTGTCCTGATTGTTCATATGTACTATCTATGCTCCCTTAACCGCAAAGACTTATCGAATACTGTTAATTAATCCAAGCATCTGGTCTCCCTGCGTCAACGCGCGGGAATTAAACGAGTATTGTCTTTGGGCATTCATCATATTTACTAATTCATTCGATAAATCCACATTAGACTGCTCGACCATTCCCTGCTTTACGCTGGACGGGTCAGCTTCTATAACCATATCATCTTCCGCTGCCCCGAGTCCATCTAAATCCTCAAAACGATACCGATTGCCCCCGACAGACGTTAACGCCTGTGGGCGCTCTACCTGTACCACGCCAAATGAACCAAGGTTCACTGTGTCACCGGCTGCCGTTACAGCTGTCAGTTCCCCGTTTTCCTGCATTGAAAACTCTGAAGCTCCTGCAGGAATATCAAATCTTCCTCCGGCTTCGTTTAATACAAATCCGCCGTTCTGATCAACGAGTGTATAGCTTCCAGGCGTCTCAGGGTTTTCTGACAGATACAGCTGCCCGTCTTTTGTATATTCAACCACCCCGTCTTCTGCTTCTATCTGGAAAAAAGCATCCGTGTCCTCAAGAGCAAAATCGAGCTCCCGTTCACTCTCTTTCAGCGATCCCTGCTCCATGCGAAGCGCTGTCTGGCCGACTGATGCTCCGCCGCCTGTTCGTATCCCCGGAGGAGTAAGCCGGCCGGTGCCGTTTTCCGGCATTGGCATGTTGTCCTGCTGCTGGTACATCATTTCACTGAATGTCGCCTGTCGTGATTTAAATCCAGCTGTCTCCGCGTTGGAGAGGTTATTGCTGATGGTATCCATCTGCTGCTGGACAGAGCCCATGGATTGAAATGGTATGCGTAATCCCGAATACATGCTCTCTTCCTCCTGAATTCTATTTTATAGGTTCACCCTATAGTTAACCGAGCCGTCCGACTTCATTCACAGCCTTTTCCATGCTGCGGTCATACGTCTGCATCACTTTCTGATTGGATTCGAACATCCGGTACGCTTCCATCAGCTCCGTCATCGCCTGGGTGGAGTCGGTGTTGGACTGTTCGAGAAACCCCTGTTTCATCTGATAGCGGACGTCTTCATTATCCGCTGCAGCGCCAAGCTCCTCCTCCGCTTCAAAAAGACCCGCTTCGGTTTTGACTAAATCGTTGGTGTCCGGTGCATAAGCCACACCCAGCTGACCGGCTTCCCCACCGTTTTCAAGCAGCACCGTGCCGTCTTCAGTAATTTGAAAATTTTCATTTCCCGTTTCCACAGGGGCGCCTTCGTTATTTAGTATGTATTGCCCCTCCGAGGTCGTTAAAAATCCTTCTGCATCCACTGTCCAGTTTCCGTTCCGGGTGTAGGCCGTTCCGTCTTCTCCCTGGACCGTGAACAGCACTGTACCGTTTTCATCCGGCACCTCTGCTTCGAGCAGAGCAACATCGGCTGGCGCGTTAGTTTCCTGCAGCTCTCCCGGAGTAAACGAAGGAGTCTGGTCCTGCATGTAGACGCCTGTGCCAAGTGAGCCGATCGTATGCGGCCCTTTTCCTGCATTTTCCGCATGCAGCAGCTGCTGCGGAAACGTCCGGATCGCACTTTGATCGGATTTGTAGCCCGGTGTGTTGGCGTTGGCAATATTATTGTTCAGCATATCCGTTTTTCTCTGCTGGGCTGTCATCCCCGACGCAGCGTTATAAAAACCCCTCAGCATAATTGTATTCCCCGTTTCCGTAATGTAGGCCGAACGTAAGCCTGGCTGGGCATGCTTCTATCTTTAAATCGTCCACATTTATAATTAGTTCTATTTTACCACAAACGTCTAATCCGAGGAATATACGCCTGCATTTAGTGAAGTATATCCTATTTTACCGGATACTATATACCTACTCTTAAAGCATAAAAAGACCACCACTGAATAGTGATGGCCTGCTTTATTGAAAACTTAATTAAGAGCGTTGGGCTGTTTTCATGGAAGTATCTGCTTCCTCGTCTGCATTTACGCGTTTTACATTTGCGCCGAGACCCTGCAGCTTTTTATGAAAGTCTACATATCCACGGTCAAGGTGACGGAGCTCTGTTACCGTTGTTTCTCCCTCTGCTACGAGACCAGCAACGATCAAAGCGGCGCCTGCACGGAGGTCGGTAGCTGACACTTCAGCACCCTGCAGTTTTTTCGGACCGCTGATAATAGCCGTGCGCCCTTCAATTTTGATGCTTGCGTTCATACGCTGGAATTCTTCTACGTGCATAAAGCGGTTTTCAAAAACCGTTTCTGTAATAAGACCGGTGCCCTTTGCCTGGGTTAGAAGCGCCATAAACTGCGCCTGCATGTCTGTTGGGAAGCCAGGATGCGGCATCGTCTTAATATCGACCGGCTTTAAAATATCCGGGCCGGTGACAAGCATGCCTCCGTCGCTTTCTTCAATTTTCACACCCATTTCCCGCATTTTTGCTACAAGCGGGCGTAAATGTTCGTGCATTGCTCCTTCGACGAATACTTCTCCTCCGGTGATCGCAGCAGCAATCATAAAGGTTCCTGCCTCAATCCGGTCCGGAATAATCGTATGCTCCGCTCCGGTTAATTTATCTACACCTTCAATGCGGATCGTGCCGGTTCCGGCGCCGCGGACTTTGCCTCCCATGGCATTAATAAAGTTGGCAAGGTCCGTGATTTCCGGCTCTTCTGCGACGTTTTCAAGCGTTGTCGTACCTTCTGCAAGAGCAGCGGCCATCATGATATTTTCTGTAGCACCAACACTTGGAAAATCAAGATAAATGCGTGCTCCCTGCAGGCGTTTTTCTACCTTCGCTTCGATATAGCCATTACCGATTTCCACGTGCGCACCCATTGCTTCAAATCCTTTCAGGTGCTGGTCGATCGGGCGGGAGCCAATCGCACATCCCCCCGGAAGTGCGATGTGGGCAATCCC
Organism: Marinococcus sp. LNHM4E3-1; assembly: GCF_056034405.1. Lineage (NCBI taxonomy): Bacteria > Bacillati > Bacillota > Bacilli > Caryophanales > Bacillaceae > Marinococcus > Marinococcus sp. LNHM4E3-1. Next base: position 74,427 of record NZ_JBQLID010000008.1, read on the forward strand.
TTTTCTTGCCAGAAGCGGACCCATAACGAGAAATGAAGCCCGCATTTTGCTGACATATTCAAACGGAGCTTCCGTGGAGAGGTCTCCCGTGGCGTCAGCTGTCCAGCGGTGGTCCTCGTAATTAACTTCTGTTCCGACATGGCGCAGAACATTGGAGATCGTGTCTACATCTGCGAGAGGCGGCACATCATAAAGTGTGCTTTGCCCTTCTTCTGCCAAAAGAGTAGCTGCAATAACAGGCAGAACCGCATTTTTTGCTCCTTCTGCTTTGACGGACCCCTTTAGGCGTCTGCCTCCCTGTACAATAATTTTATCCAATTTAATTCCCTCCGCTATACTTATGCATATTATCTTTTTGTGCTGCGTACTTTACCTGAAAGAGTTGTGCTTTTTTTCGTCCATTTGTCTAACCTTTTCATTAGTCGCTTCCCGTCTCAAAACGTTACAGAGGTAAAGAGACAGTTTTTTCCGTGTCCATTTCAACAGCATCGATGAGTTTCATACAGAATCCTTTACCCGCTCCCGCATTTTCATAATCTTTTATGCCAAAAGTGTGAAAAACAGGTAACGAAGATACAAAGAAAAATCAAAATAATCGATAAAGAAGCTGCTTACAGAGTAGCTGATTGCAATAGCGAACAATATAATCAAAAGTCTTCCCTTCAGGCTTTCCGGCCTCCGGATAAAAACGTCAAACCGAAACGCCTGCAGACACCACCAGGTCAGGATAAAAAAAGAGAGATGAAGCAGGATATGTATTAGTGCTTCCTGGCCGTCCGGATTCATGCCATCATGCCTTTCTTTGTTGCTGTACAACGTTCTTTGCAAATTTTAAGCCACGTTTCAGAATAACCAAATGCATAAGGGAAAACAAGAGACGAAGGTTCTGCTACTATGTGCGGCGGTCATTGGATTCACGAGATCTTGTACTATTTTTATAAAAGTTTGTATAACTATAAGCATATTTTATTATAAAGGATTCATAATCAAACATCTATAGTTCTATCTTCTTTAGAAACGCAGGTGCTGCTACTATTTAATTTCACTATTCACTGCCGGGGCCATACTCATATAAAACAAAAGAACCGTTTCTCCTTTTGGAAAAACGATTCTTCAGATGTAACTTTATGAGCCTTCGGAAACCTTCAGTCGGGTATTGGCCCGTTTTAACGCAAGGCGTGCCCGCATGATGTCAATTTCCTCTTCATTTATTCGGTCCAGTCGTTCCTCCGCCCGCTCTTTGGCGATGCGGGCTCGTTCCGGATCGATCTCTCCTGGAGTTTCTGCAGATTCCGCTAAGATATTAACGGCGTCAGAGCGGACTTCTACGAATCCTTCACTCACAGCCAGTAATTTTACTTTGTTGTCATACTTAATGCGGACTGCATCAATCTTTAGAGGAGCCACGGTTGGAACGTGGCCGGGGAGAATCCCCATTTCGCCACTTTCCGCACGAACACTGACCATCTCTACTTCTCCATCAAAGACGGACCCGTCCGGAGTCACTACGCTGAGATGCATCGTTGCCATCTGTGTTCTCCCTCCCCCGTGTCGTCCTTAGGACATAGATTTTGCTTTTTCCACTACATCTTCAATCGGGCCGACAAGGCGGAAGGCGTCTTCCGGTACGTCATCGTGCTGCCCGTCAAGAATTTCCTTAAATCCACGCACTGTATCCTGCACGGATACGTACGTACCCTTCTGGCCGGTAAACTGCTCTGCCACGTGGAAATTCTGCGAAAGGAAGAACTGAATGCGGCGGGCACGGTTTACCGTGAGCTTGTCTTCTTCGGAAAGCTCTTCCATCCCGAGAATTGCGATAATATCCTGCAGCTCATTGTATTTCTGGATCGTTTGTTTTACCTGCTGGGCGACATCGTAATGCTCCTCACCGACAACCTCCGGTGCAAGCGCACGTGAGGTGGAAGCGAGTGGATCCACGGCAGGATAAATGCCCATTTCTGTTAACCGGCGCTCCAGGTTAGTTGTCGCATCAAGATGGGCAAACGTTGTTGCCGGTGCCGGGTCCGTATAGTCATCGGCCGGCACATACACTGCCTGAATCGACGTAACCGATCCTTTTTTCGTGGAAGTGATACGTTCCTGCAGCTGACCCATTTCGGTCGCAAGCGTTGGCTGATACCCAACGGCGGACGGCATCCGGCCGAGGAGGGCGGATACTTCCGAGCCTGCCTGCGTGAAACGGTAAATGTTGTCGATAAAGAGAAGCACGTCTGCCCCTTCTTCATCACGGAAATGCTCTGCCATTGTCAGGCCGGTCAGAGCTACGCGCATCCGGGCACCTGGCGGCTCGTTCATCTGGCCGAACACCATGGCTGCTTTGTTAATAACGCCAGAATCGCTCATTTCAAAGTAAAGGTCGTTCCCTTCACGGGTACGCTCCCCTACCCCTGCAAACACGGAGATACCGCCGTGCTCCTGGGCAATGTTGTTAATAAGCTCCTGGATAAGTACCGTTTTCCCTACGCCGGCACCACCGAACAGGCCGATTTTTCCGCCTTTTACGTAAGGGGCAAGCAGGTCTACAACTTTAATGCCTGTCTCAAGCACCTGCGTTTCCACAGCGAGCTCGTCAAATTGTGGCGGCTTACGGTGGATTGGCTTGCGCTCGACGCTGTCCTCCACCTGCTCTTTCATATCAATAGGTTCACCAAGAACGTTAAATACGCGGCTCAGCGTGTCATTTCCAACCGGGACCGAAATAGACCCTCCTGTGTTGGTCACTTCTGTTCCGCGGATTAAACCGTCTGTCGAAGACATCGCGATCGTCCGCACGGAGTTGTCGCCCAAATGCTGCGCAACTTCGAGAGTAACTTCAATTGCATCCTTATTTTCCGTGGCCGGCTGTGATACGCGGAGCGCGTTGTTTAGTTCCGGAAGCTGACCGCTTGGGAACTGAACATCAATAACCGGTCCCAAAATCTGAGTAATTCGACCGTTTTTTTCACTCATTGTAATTGTTCCCCTCCTTACTGTCCGGCTCGGCCGGACGAAATGATTCTTCTATTCAAGCGCAGCTGCACCGCCGACGATTTCGGTAATTTCCTGCGTCACGGCCGCCTGGCGGGCACGGTTATAGGAAAGGGTTAAATCATCGACCATGTTGTTGGCGTTATCGGTTGCTGCACTCATCGCTGTCATCCGGGCCCCGAACTCACTGGCTTTGGCATCAAGCAGGGCGCCGTAGATTAAGCTTTCCGCATACTGCGGAAGAAGCTGCTTTAAAATCGCTTCCGGCGAAGGCTCGTATTCATACTGGGCTGTGCCTTTGCTGTCCTCTTCACTTACTTCCTCCGTCAACGGCAGCAGTTTCTTTTCTGTTACCTTCTGCTGGATCGGGTTAATGAAGTGGTTGTACCAGATATACAATTCGTCTACGTCTTCATTTGCATACAAATCAACGGCAAGACGCGTAACGTTTTTAATATCGTTAAAGGACGGCTGGTCCGGCAGACCCGTAATTTCATCGAACATTGGAATGCCGTAACGTTTTAACAGGTCCCGTCCCGTCCGGCCGATTACAATCACACTGTATTCGTCCTTTGACTGGTGACGCTCCCGCAGCTTTTGCATTAAGTCCCGAAGAATGTTCGAGTTATATGCCCCTGCAAGCCCCTGATCTGTAAATATGGCAATGTAGCCGGTCTTCTTTACAGGACGTTCTTCAAGCATGGGGTGGGAGATACCGCTGCTGCCGGCAGCGATGCCGGAAACAACGTCTTTAATTTTTTTCGTATACGGCTCATATCGCTGAGCATTTTGCTGGGCCTTATTCAGCTTCGACGCAGAGACCATTTCCATGGCACTTGTAATCTGCTTCGTTTTTTTCGTCGACTGGATACGGCCTTTAATTTCTTTTAAGGAAGCCATCTGTTCACCACCTTTTGAACCTTTTTACGTTCGGCACTCTTTATTTTGAAGGGTTAAATGACTTCTCAAACGATTGAATCGCCTGTTTGAACTCTTCTTCGTCCGGAAGTTTTCCAGTGTCACGAATACCTGCCAAAAGCTCTGAATGACTTGATTCAAGATACGCAAGCAGTTCTTTTTCGTAACGGCGGATGTCGTCTGTTGGGATGTTGTCCAGGAATCCTCTTGTCAGGGCAAACACAATTGCGACCTGCAGCTCCATCCGAAGCGGCTGGTGCAGTCCCTGTTTGAGTACTTCTACTGTTCTTCCCCCGCGGGCCAGTTTGTCCTGTGTCGATTTGTCCAGGTCGGAACCGAACTGGGAGAAGGCTTCAAGTTCACGGAACGATGCCAGGTCCAGACGGAGCGTACCGGATACCTTTTTCATTGCCTTCGTCTGAGCCGAGCCGCCGACACGGGATACGGAAATACCCGGGTTGATGGCTGGACGGACGCCGGAGTTGAAAAGGTTCGCCTGCAGGAAGATCTGGCCGTCGGTAATGGAAATCACGTTTGTTGGAATGTAGGCACCTACGTCCCCTGCCTGGGTTTCAATGATTGGAAGAGCGGTCATTGAACCAGCGCCTCTCTCATCACTCAGTTTTGCTGCACGTTCGAGCAGGCGGGAGTGAAGGTAAAAGACGTCCCCTGGGAAGGCTTCACGGCCCGGCGGGCGGCGAAGGAGAAGGGAAAGTTCACGATAGGCGTTCGCCTGTTTTGTTAAGTCATCATACACAATAAGCACGTGCTTGCCGTTGTACATAAACTCTTCGCCCATGGAAGCTCCGGCATACGGAGCCAGGTAAAGCATTGGTGCAGGCTCGGAAGCTCCGGCGTTTACAACAATCGTGTAATCAAGCGCGCCTTTCTGACGGAACGTATCCACGACTTCTGCCACGGTGGAGTCCTTCTGTCCGATAGCCACATAAATGCAGATAACGTCTTCCTCCTTTTGGTTCAAAATCGTATCGATCGCAACTGCCGTTTTACCGGTCTGGCGGTCGCCGATAATGAGCTCACGCTGGCCGCGTCCGATAGGAATCATTGTGTCCACGGCTTTAATACCGGTCTGGAGCGGTTCGGATACCGATTGACGGTCCATAATTCCCGGTGCTCCGCTTTCAATTGGACGGGATTTGGTCGTGTTGGTGGAGCCGAGTCCGTCTACAGGCTGGCCAAGTGCGTTAACTACACGTCCGAGCAGCTCTTCGCCGACCGGCACTTCCATGATGCGGCCGGTCCGTTTGACCTGGTCGCCTTCACGAATTTCTTCATAGGCGCCGAGAATAATAATACCCACGTTGCCTTCTTCAAGGTTCTGCGCCATACCCATGACGCCGTTTTCAAATTCCAGAAGTTCACCGGCCATCGCGTTGTCCAGGCCGTAGGCGCGGGCGATACCGTCCCCTACCTGAATGACGATGCCGACTTCTTTGGACTCTGTTTCCGCTTCAAACTGTTCAATCTGCTGTTTAATTAAAGAACTAATTTCATCGGGTTTGATACTCACCAGGATTCACCCCATTCATGATAAATTCGTTTGCGTTATATTACGCTGCAAGCGGTCTAGCTGACCTTGAATGCTTCCGTCAAAAATTGTATGTCCAATGTGCACCTTCATGCCGCCAATGAGCGAAGGATCCACTCTGTTTTCAATATAAAGCTCACGCTTTCCGACCCGCTGGGCAAACTTGCGGGAGACTGCCTGCTTCTCTTCATCCGTTAATGGCTTCACGGTATAAACGACCGCGTTGGCAATGCCGAGACGGTCGTTAATCAGCGCAATTACTTCCACTGCCACTTCATCAATCAGGTGAAGCCGTTTCCGGTCAAGCAGCACATTCAGCATTGAACGGCTGCGCTCACTCCAGGAACCAAATGTACTCGCAATGAAAGACTGCTTTCTTTCACGGCTGATCGACGGGTATCTGAAAACCTGAGCAATCTCCGGATGCGTGTGGAACACTTCGAGCATCGCTTCCCATTCCTGCTTGGTCTCTTCAAGAGCCCCGTGTTCTTCCGCACTCTTTAACAGTGCACGGGCATAGCGTTTCGCCAGGGTTGGATTACTCATAAGCGACCGCCGCTTTCCTGTACGTATTCCTGAATCAGTTTTTCCTGTTCTTCTTCATCTAATTCTTTTTCAATAATTTTCGTCGCAATTAACACAGAAAGCTGGCCAACCTGGGCACGAAGCGCTTCAACTGCCTGCTCCCGCTCTCTCGTAATATCAGCGAGGGCATTATCTTTCACACGGTTAGCTTCTTCGTGGGATTCCCGGATAATTTCCTTGGACTGCTCCTGAGCTGTTTTACGGGACGTTTCAATGATGGACTGCGCTTCTTCGCGCGCTTTCTCCATTTCCACCCGCTGCTCTTCTAAATATTTTTCCGCTTCCTGACGGTGATTTTCCGCTGTCTCTATTTCATTGGAAATGTGATTTTCACGTTTTTTCATCTGCTCCACAATTGGACCCCAGGCGAACCGGCGAAGCAAAAGCAGTAAAATGACAAACGTAAAAAGTGAGAAAAGCACATCTCCGAACGCAAATGTAGATGGCAAAAGATTTCACTCCTTTCTTAGATATACAAAAGGAATGGCGAAGCCAGTTCCCCCACTCCGCCATTTTGCTTCCCTTTCCAAAACGTATGTTTATTGGAAAAGCGTGATAAAACCAACAACGACTGCGATGATCGGCACTGCCTCAACAAGACCGATACCAATGAACATAAGTGTCTGCAATCTGCCGCCAAGCTCCGGCTGACGGGAAGTACCGTCGATTGCCCCTTTGATTACGATTGCGTTACCAATACCTGCACCAATTGCTGCTAAACCTGCTGCGATTGCAGCTGCTAAAAGACCCATGTGCAAATCCTCCTTAAATTAGTTTAAAAATATATTGTTGTTTCGTTGTTTCCGCAGATGCTGCTGTGATTAATGATCCGTTTCCACTTTGTGTGAAATGTAGACCATCGTTAGTACCAGGAAGATAAACGCCTGGATAAAACCGATAAACAGGCTGTATCCCTGCCAGGCAACCATTGGGATAATACCAAGAGCGGTACCGATTGGAAAGGTTGTACCCACCGTCGCCAGAAGCGTCAGCAGTATCTCTTTGGCATAAAGGTTGCCGAAAAGCCGTGCCCCGAGTGTCAATGTGTTGGTGAACTCTTCAAGAATGTTAATCGGGAAGAGAAATTTCTTTGGACGGAAGTAGTTCTTTCCGTACTCCTTCGCTCCGCGAAGCTTGATGCCGTAGAAGTGTGAAAGCACAATTACCATAACGGCCAGTGTCATCGTCACAACCGGATCAGCCGTCGGTGATTTCCACCAAAGCACGTGAGTTTCATCATTAATCAGCATGAACGGAATCCCGAGCAGATTCGCTACCAGTATGAACAGGAAAATCGTAATTCCAAGTCCGAAGAAACGTTCTCCGGTTTTCCAGTCCATGGTGCTTCCAATCATATTGCGGACGAATTCAATTACCATTTCAAACACATTCTGCATGCCAGTCGGTCTCATAGAGAGAGTCCGCGCACTCACCAATCCAATGATGAACACAATGGCTGCTGCAATAGTCAGCATCATGACATTGGAAAGATTGATGTGGAAGCCGGGTATACCAAACAAATCATAGATATACGGCGATTCGTGCTCTATATTCAAGTCTCAGTCACCCCTTTACTATGTTAGTCGATTGTGCGCTGCAGCTGAAAAACTACTTTTCTTTGCTGAAGTGAACGGATAAAGCATAAAGCAGCAGATAAGGACTGAACAATCCAATCACAAGGTAAAGCAGACGGAATTGTTCCGGAAACCGGACATAGAGCATGGCAATGACTACTCCTACTGCGAGCCTTGTGGCCATGCCAAACGGAAAAATCTTTTTTTCCGCGAGTACCGCCTTCTGGATTCGTTTTGTCTCCCGGTGGGCGTGCCAGATATTAAAAGCTCCTCCGCACGCTCCTGCAAATAAGCTCACTGCTTCCTGCCGGAACGCTGGAATCAGCGCCGGAGCACCAAACAATACAAGCATGCCAGCCAATCCTATAAATAACGAGCGGAGATACAAGCTTGTATCATTCATGCGCGGGCCACCTTTTCCTCCGAAACAGACTCATTAGTCCGTTAATACACTACGAAATCCATTGAGAGAATTTTTACACAACTTTATGTAACGTGGTTGTCCCCTGCATGTTTTTGGCAAAAAAAAGAAACAATTGCGTGGATCCTGCCGTTCATGAAGGAAATACAAATTTCTCCCATATGTAAACCTTATCATACGTTCTTCATCATCGTACAATAGCCGCCACATGATGTCAATGGACGAAATTAACGAAAACCCTGTATTGTCGCGTGTTTCAGGCATTTTCTATTTTGTGTCTATTAAGTGACATTTTCATATCTTCAAGCCAGGTAAAAGCTGGGCAGAAAGCATGAACGTGTTCTCCCACTGCCCCGCCTCATTAACAGAATATCCTTTTATAAATCAAAGAGCTTTTCCCGTACGTGCGGAAAAGCTCTCTCATCTATTATTTCGTGCCGAATAAACGGTCTCCTGCGTCCCCGAGGCCCGGAACAATGTAGCCTTTGTCGTTTAACTTCTCATCCATCGAAGCCAGGTAAATGTCCACGTCCGGATGTGCGTCCTGAACGAGTGCCACTCCTTCAGGCGCTGCGATTAAACACATGAGCTTGATATTCTGGGCTCCGCGTTTTTTCAGGCTGTTCAATGCCTCAATAGCAGAACCGCCTGTCGCAAGCATCGGATCAATCACGATAAATTCCCGCTCTTCGACATCACTCGGAAGCTTCACATAATATTCTACCGGCTGCAGCGTTTCCGGATCCCGGTACAGCCCGACGTGCCCTACTTTTGCTGCCGGGATCAATTTGATGATACCGTCGGTCATGCCGAGTCCTGCGCGCAAAATCGGCACCACTCCCAGCTTTTTGCCTGCAAGCGTATAGGATTTGGCCGGTCCCACCGGAGTTTCCACCGTTACTTCCTGAAGCTGAAGGTTTCTTGTAATCTCAAACGCCATCAGGGTAGAGACTTCATCGACAAGCTCCCGGAATTCCTTCGTTCCTGTTGAGACGTCCCGGATGAATGTAAGTTTATGTTGAATGAGCGGATGATCCAGTACATGTACATTTCCCATAAGTATAGTCGGCTCCTTTTTCCCCGGCATCAGCCGGTGCTTATTAACCCATGTCCCTATCGAACATATTCTTTAGAAATTCTACCTAAAAAGCGTGATGGATTCAAGGTTATATAAAATGACAGAAATATGCCGCAACTTCTGCGTGCTGCTGGAAATAACAGCAGCGCCCGGATGCACTGCTGCGAACGTTTATTTTAAATTGTCTTCAATGTATTTTACCGTTTTGCGCAGCTCTTTCGGACCCGGCCGGCCGAATGGATTTGTCTGGCGGTGCTGGTATAAAAATCTGCCTTCTTCGTCGATCAGAAAATATGCAGGCTCCCCGTGGGCTCCGTGATCTTCATATGGCGCTTCCGAGCTGTGATAAAAGACGCCGTAATCGTCGAGTACCTTAAGTGCTTCGTCGACAAGCACCGGGAACGTGAGTCCGTATTCTTCGGTCATCGTACGCAGGTCCTCAGGATTATCGGTGGAGATGGCTGTGATATTTACATTATTATTTTCAAAAAAACCGCGGTGCTCTTCCCAGGCCTGCAGCTCTTCCTTACATACCGGACACCATGAACCCCGGAAAAACACGAGCAGCTGCCATCCCTTACCTATTTTTTCTTCGAGTTTAAATTCTTCGCCGTTCACATCAGCAAGCGTGAACATCGGCGCTTTTTCATTTAGTGCAAAAACCATTTGAACTCCTCCTTTTCCCAATCTACATATACCCTAACACACTTGCATTCACCCCTGAAAAACAAAGGCGTCCGCCAAAAGGAATAAAAAAACAGCTGCCTCCTTTAAATAGGAGAACAGCTGTATTCATGCCCCTTTTTTGACCGGGGTCCGCCATTTTACAGATATTCGTAAATTGGGAAACGGCCCGTTAAAGTTTTCACGCGCTCAGCCGCTTCTTTTAATGCTTCCGCGTCTTCATGGTTTTTCAGCGTATAGGCAATGATGGCGCCTATTTCCTTCATTTCTTCTTCCCCAAAGCCTCGGGACGTAACAGCTGCAGAACCTAGACGGATACCGCTTGTAACGAATGGCTTTTCCGGATCATACGGAATGGCATTTTTGTTCGCTGTGAGGCCGACTTCGTCCAGCGCTTTTTCCGCTATTTTCCCTGTCAGCTCCAGGCTGCGGGTATCCATCAGCACGAGGTGGTTGTCGGTGCCGCCCGAAACGACGTTAATTCCTTCATTCTGCAACGAGTCGCTTAAGCTTCGCGCGTTTTTCACGACGTTTTCGGAATACGTGACGAAATCCTTCTGCAGTGCTTCGCCGAAGGCAACAGCTTTCGCCGCAATCACGTGCATAAGCGGTCCGCCCTGCAGACCCGGGAATACTGCTTTATCAATCTTTTTGCCGAACTCTTCCTTACAAAGCACGAGCCCTCCACGCGGTCCGCGCAGCGTTTTGTGTGTTGTTGTCGTAACAAAGTGCGAATGAGGAACCGGGTTTTGGTGCACTCCTGCTGCTACCAGTCCGGCAATGTGTGCCATATCAACCATCAAGTACGCATCCACCTCATCGGCGATTTCACGGAATTTTTTAAAGTCAATTTCACGCGGATACGCACTTGCACCGGCGACGATTAATTTCGGCTGCGTTTCTTTTGCCACGCGAAGCACTTCATCGTAATCAATCACCTGATCTTCTTTAGTCACACCGTATTCCACGAAATTGTACTGAACACCACTGAAGTTGACGGGGCTTCCGTGGGTTAAATGGCCGCCGTGGGAAAGGTTCATGCCAAGCACCGTGTCACCGTGATTTAAAATCGTATAGTAAACCGCCATATTTGCCTGGGCGCCGGAGTGAGGCTGCACGTTCGCATATTCTGCCGAGAATAGTTCCTTCGCCCGGTCAATGGCGAGCTGTTCGACCGTGTCCACATGCTCACAACCGCCGTAGTAGCGGCGATTCGGGTAGCCTTCCGCATATTTGTTGGTAAGCACAGACCCCTGCGCTTCCATTACTGCACGGCTCGTGAAGTTCTCCGAAGCGATCAGCTCGATCTTGTCGCGCTGGCGCCCCAGCTCCTTCTGCATTGCCTCAAATATGGCCGGATCCTGCGTTTGTACACTTTCTGCATTTACCTTTGCTTCCATCTGTAAATCTCCCTTCCCTTTCGGTACAATAACGAACGATTATCTTTTCCGCGAATATTTCATTCGTTATTTTTCTCTCCATGTTACTATGTTTTTCATTGTAACACGTATTTTTTAGGAAATTCCGTACCTTACGAAATTTTTTCGAATTTCTTTATTTCCTTTCTGCATCTGAAGAAAAAAGAACCGCAGCATGCGATTCTTTTTCCGGAGACTATTCGTAGCGGGCACGCTCACCGCCGATCAGCTTCGGCCGTGTTTTTGCCATCGTTACATAGGCAGAACCAATTTGCTTCTGCGGGCCGCGTACCGGAACCGCCACCGGCTTCAAATGCATACCGATCAGGGTGGATCCGATATCAATGCCTGCATCTGCTTTTACTGCTTCGATGACAACCGGATCGCTCATGTGTTTATACGCATACGAGCTCATCGAACCGCCTGCTCTCGGGTGGGGCACCACGCTTACAGCTTCGAGACCGTAAGCCTCTGCCGTCTCCCTTTCCACCGTAAGCGCACGATTAATATGCTCACATCCCTGAAACGCAAGATATACGCCGGTTTCTTCCCGGAACTCCTGAAAGACATCAAACAGCGCTTCGGCGACTTCCTCAGATCCTGCCTTACCGATATGCTCGCCGAGCACTTCACTGGTGCTCGTGCCAATCACAAGCACCTGGCCGCTGCGGAGTGATGCCTGTTCCTTTAATGAAGCTAACAATTCCCGTAAAGGCTGCTGCCATTCTGCTTTGTTCACCATGACAACTCATCCTTTCTTCGTTCCTTATTCTTCAATAGCCGATACTTTTTGAATGCGGTCGGCGTGACGGCCCCCAACGTGCTCCGTGCTGATCCAGGCTTTGACAATTTCGCCGGCAAGGCCGGATCCAATAACTCTAGCGCCCATCGCCAGTACATTACTGTCGTTATGAGCCCGGGTCATCTTTGCACTGAATACGTCATGGACCAGCGCGCAGCGGATACCGTTAACTTTATTAGCAGCAATCGACATGCCGATGCCCGTACCGCAGACAAGAATCCCACGGTCCACTTCGCCGGCCGTTACTTTTTCAGCCACCGGAACCGCATAGTCCGGGTAGTCCACAGAATCACTGCAGTCACAGCCCAGGTCTTCGTATTCCACCCCTGCTTCATCCAGTACAGCTTTAATTTCCTCTTTTAATTCATATCCGCCGTGATCGGCACCCAATGCTACTTTCATGTCAACCTCTCCTCCGTTTGATTGTACTGTTTTCAGTCTCTCACGTATCCATCCGCCTGTAAATCTCCAGGCTCAGTCCAGCGACTTTTCTTTCCTGTACCGCTCCCATGCTGCCTGAAGCGCTTCTTCCATTTCCTCTGCCGTTTCGTGATATACCTTCCGGCCTCCGCCGATAGGGTCTCCAATATCCTTATCCCCATCGCTTTGGGCATATTCCTTTAAGAGCACCGTTTTCGTTTCCGTACCCGGAAACATCCGCTGCATAATATCTTTATGCCCCTGGGTCATTGCAAAGATAACGTCCGCCCAGTCGATTAATTCCTTTGTGAGCGGCTGGGATTCATGATCCATCTCCACCTGTCTTTCATCCATCGCCCGGACGGCTTCTGTTGCTGCCGGCTCTCCATTTGTAGCCATTACACCGGCTGAAGCCACCTCCACCTCCGGATAATGGTGCTTCATCAGCGCAGCAGCCATCGGACTCCGGCACGTGTTCCCTGTACAAATAAACAATACGTGATAACTCATCGTCATCGACTCCTTGCAGAAGTTTTCATTGTTCTGAAGATGCTGCTTTTTCCAGACGGTTCATGAGTGCGGTGCCAATCCCTTCTTTTGAAAAAACTTCACAGAAAGCAGCGTCCACCTCCATTGTATCTAATTCACGAAGAACAGCGTACAATTTTGCTGCCGTTTCTTCGGGCACCCGGCGCGAGCCTAAACTAAGAAAAGCATCCGCCTGCATCCACGCTGATTTTTTCTCTTCCACGGCAAGCACCGCTACCTTCTTTCCTTCCTCCTGGCAGGCCCGGAGCTTTTTCTGCCATGCTTCCTCCGGCCCTTTCATTAAATAGAGGGATGTCGCCGGCGAATAGTGACGGTATTTCATCCCCGGTGCTGCAGGTGCTTCCTCTGAAGGAGCACTTTGCGAATAGCGGACTGTGTCCGGGCCGAGCACCTGCTCGATCTGCTCTTTAGTAACTCCTCCCGGACGCAGAATCCAGCATACTTCTGACGTACAATCCACGACGGTGGACTCCACTCCGTATCCACACGGGCCGCCATCGATTACCGCATCAATTTTCCCGTCCAGGTCACTGTAGACGTGCTCCGCCGTGGTCGGGCTCGGGGACCCGGACCGGTTGGCACTCGGCGCTGCGACCGGCACACCTGCGTGTGCCAGTACTGCCTTTGCCACCTCGTGCTCCGGAATCCGTACAGCTACTGTGGATAACCCAGCCGTTACAAGAGGCGACAGAGGGGTTTCTTCCGTCAATGGGAATATGAGCGTCAACGGACCGGGCCAGAATGCGTCCATCAGCTTTTCCATGCTCTCTGTCCATGTAACCCCGAGCGCAGGGAGCTGGGCACGGTCAGCAATATGGGCAATCAGCGGATTGTCAGGCGGACGGTTTTTAGCTTCAAAAATTGCCCGGACAGCATCCGTAGACAACGCGCTTGCCCCTAGACCGTAAACCGTTTCCGTCGGGAGAGCCACTGTTTTGCCCTGCGTTATCCACAGCCCCATTTCCTTTAGTACAGAGTTCTCCGCCGAGGCTTCATTTATTTTATCCACATTTTTTATAACCGTCTGTTTATAACTCATTCAGCTTTCGTTCCTTCCAAAAATTTAAAATGCCTTAACAACAGGGTTTATTTTACATTAATTTAGGTTTTTCACATTGTTAACAGGAGCTTATTTTCTGTGGATAACTTTGATTTATGCTGTTAATTCAGTCTTTTAATTTACATTATTTACGAAAATTTAATGTTTTCCACATATATGGAGGTATTTGTCTTTTGTTATCCACAAATCGTGGATAACTTTCTCACTTATTCACAACTGTAACGATTCGGTCGTTCCCATTCAAGTCTTTAATTACCTGGACCCTTTTTCCCGGAAACACTTTTTCAGCTGCCTCCATCACTGCTTTCCCCTGCTGCCAGCCGATTTCAAAGGCAAGCAGCCCGCCCGGAGCCAAAACTTCAGCAGCATATTTGATAATTTCTTCATAGCTGTGGATTCCTTCTTTTCCTTTACCAATTAAAGCAACCGCAGGCTCCTGGTCCCGGACAAGCGGGTCGAGCTGCTCCCATTCCTCCTTTGGAATGTAGGGAGGATTGGATACAATAACGTCCGCCTGTTCTTTCCGGGCGGCCATGCCTTCAAGAAACGATTCCTGATGAAAGGCGACCGGCGCCTGCAGCCGGTCTGCGTTTCGTTTAGCCGTTTCAAGCGCCCGGGTGTCAATGTCAACGGCCTGCACCTGTGCCGCCGAAAGCTCCAGCGCGAGCGTAACTGCGATGATGCCGCTGCCTGTGCCAACGTCGACAATCCTCGGAGCATTCAGCTCTTTGTTTTTTTGCACCCAGTCGATCACGTGCCAGACGAGCTCCTCGGTTTCCATCCGGGGAATCAGCACATCCGGATTGACGTGAAACTCGCGCTCGTAAAAAAAGCTGCTGCCGGTTAAATGCTGCACCGGCGTCCCGGCTGCGTGAAGACGCACGTCCTGCTGAAAATGCTCCCATGCCTGTAACGGCACCGGCTCTCTCGCAGCGGTCAGCAGCTGGGTCCGGGAAAGCTTCAGATGATGCTCCAGAAGCCAGTCGGCTGCCGTCTCTTCTCTTCCGTGCTCACCCAAAAAAGAAGAAGCCCATCTCCGGGCTTCAAATACAAGTAGTTCTTCTTTCATTACGCTTCGCCTGCTTTTTCCATCAGCTCGGCCTGTTCTTCCATTACTAGCGGCTCGATAATCTGGTCAAGCTCTCCCTGGAGAATCTGGTCCAGCTTTTGCAGCGTCAGGCCGATACGGTGGTCGGTTACGCGCGTCTGTGGAAAATTGTACGTTCGGATCCGCTCGGAACGGTCCCCGGTTCCTACCGCTGATTTCCGGTTTTCATCGTACTCCGCCTGGGCTTCCTGCTGGAATTTGTCATACACCCGGGCACGAAGAATCGTCATTGCTTTTTCTTTGTTTTTAATCTGGGATTTTCCGTCCTGACAGGAAGCGACAATGCCTGTCGGCACGTGGGTCAGCCGCACCGCCGACATAGTCGTGTTTACACTCTGGCCGCCGGGCCCGCTCGCTGCAAACGTGTCAACGCGGATATCCTTATCGTGAATGTCCACCTCCACTTCCTCGGCTTCCGGAAGGACAGCTACGGTAGCTGTGGATGTATGCACGCGTCCGCCTGATTCCGTGCTTGGCACCCGCTGAACCCGGTGGGCCCCGTTTTCATATTTCATTTTCGAATATGCCGAATCGCCGTTAATCATAAAAATGATTTCCCGGTAGCCGCCGAGCTCACTCGCGTTCGATTCCACAACTTCTGCTTTCCATCCCTGCTTCTCTGCATAACGGGAGTACATTTTGTATAAATCAGCGGCAAACAGCGCCGCTTCTTCCCCGCCCGCGGCTCCGCGTATTTCAATAATAACGTTTTTATCATCGTTTGGATCCTTTGGAAGAAGAAGTCTCCGGAGCTCTTCCTCCTGGTTTTCAATACGCTCGCTCAACTCTTCGACTTCCGATTTTACCATGTCTTTCATTTCTGCATCGAGCTCGTCTTCAAGCATCGATTTCGCTTCATCAAGCTGCTGCCGGGCTTCTTTATACTCCCGGTAAACCTCCACTGTACGCTGCATCTGTGCCTGCTCCTTGGACAGCTCCTTAATTTTATTCGGATCGTTTGCGATTTCCGGATCGCTCAGCTGTTCGTTTAAATATTCATAACGGTCTTCTACCGTCTGTAGTCGCTCTAACACACCGTTCACCTCTATTTTTTAAATTTTATCCGGCTGGAATGTATTTCGTTACGTTTTACACGCTTCTCATTCTCCTTTACAGTATACTAATTATAATACAGGGGCATAGGGGCGTCAAAATACCACCGCATCCAGAAATTTCGTTTGATCAGCGCAGGAGCGGGGAAACCGCCCTGTAAATGCCTATTGTTTCAGCAGAAGGGGGAAAAACGATGAAATACGTTATTATTGGCGGAGATGCTGCCGGCATGAGTGCAGCTATGCAGATCTACCGGCAGGACGAAAATGCAGAAATTATTACGCTCGAAGCAGGAGAGATTTATTCCTACGCCCAGTGCGGTCTCCCTTACATACTCGGAGGTGAAGTCGATGACAGCGCGAATTTAATCGCCCGCGACGTCGATACATTCCGGGAAAAGTACGGCATCGATGCCCGGGTGAACCATGAGGTGACTGGCGTCGATGCGGATAAAAGAGAAGTGACCGGTATACATACCGGCACCGGCAAGCCGTTTCAGGTTACGTACGATAAGCTTCTGATTGCTTCCGGCGGGCGCCCGCTTCTGCCGGACTGGCCGGGACGGGAGCTTGAAGGTGTTCATACGCTAAAAACGATTCCGGATGCCGAAACGATCAAAGCAGATCTTGCGCACGTCAACCACGTCACTGTCGTGGGCGGAGGCTATATCGGCCTTGAAGTGGCAGAGAACTGTATTCACGCCGAAAAGAAAGTGACGCTTTTGCAGCGCGGCGATCAGCTTGCCGGCATATTCGATCCGGATATGGCAGCCTATATCGCTGAGGAAGCGGAAGCGAACGGCATTGAGTTGCTGTTTGAGGAAAACATTCAGCATCTTTCGGGGAGAACCCGGGTGGAAGCCGTTCATACCGATCGCCGGGTGATCGATACCGATGCGGTGATTGCCGGCGTCGGACTGCGCCCGAATACAGAAATGGTGTCCAAATGCGGCCTGTTCCGGCAAGCGAACGGGGCCCTTCAGGTGAACCGCTACATGGAAACGAACATTCCCGGCATTTATGCTGCCGGCGACTGTGCCACCCAGTTCCATAGGATCAAAGAGATCGACGATTATCTTCCGCTCGGCACGCATGCCAACAAGCAGGGCCGGGTCGCCGGCCTAAACATGGCCGGAAGCGTAAAGTCCTTTAAAGGAGTAACCGGCACCTCCATTCTCCGCTTTTTCAGCCTGACGCTTGGGAAAACCGGCATCTCCGAAGCGGAGGCTGCTGACATGCGCTTTCCTTACCGCAGTGAGATGCTTACTACCTCGAGCCATGCCGGCTATTTCCCGGGAAATAGTAAGCTTCATATTAAAGTCACGTACTGCCCGGACACAGGCATCATCCTCGGCGGCCAGCTGATCGGCGGTGACGGCACAGATAAACGACTCGATGTTCTGGCGACCGCCCTCTTCCATCGTATGACCGTAACTGATTTTGAGGATCTGGACCTGAGCTACGCTCCGCCGTACAACAAAGTGTGGGATCCACTCCAGCAGGTGATCCGGCGGGCGAAGTGACTGTGCCCCTGCAATAGATAAAGCCAGCCGGCACTGCTCCGGCTGGCTTATTTTTTGTTTAAAGGGCGATGGGCGGATTGGCATGGCATCTCCGGCATACCGGATAGTAGGAATCATTGCCGCCAATATGGATCTGATCGCCCGTATAAATCGGCCGGCCCTTACCGTCGAGTCTTAAATTCATGACTGCTTTTTTATGACAGAACCAGCAGATGGTCTTCATTTCCTCGATTTTATCCGCGTAGAGCAGCAGGTGTTTGCTGCCTTCAAACAGTTCATTTTGAAAATCGTTTTTCAGGCCGAAGCTCATCACCGGAATATTAAGATTATCAACAATTTCCGCGAGCTGAATGATATGCTCCTGGGACAGAAACTGTGCCTCATCCACGAGGATGCAGAACGGGCGCTCTTCTTCCTGACGAACGATATCGTAAATGTTTGTCTCTTCAAACACAGGCACAGCCTCGCGCTCCACTCCGATTCTGCTTGCTACAAATCCGACTCCGCGCCGGTCATCCAGACCGGAGGTGAAGATGAGCACTGGCTTGTTCTGCTCTTCATAGTTATGGGCCACCTTTAAAATTTCGATGGACTTGCCGCTGTTCATTGTTCCGTATTTAAAAAATAACTGCGCCATATTTTTCTCCCCTGCTTATCGGTTTCGGTTCGTGCTCGTGATATAAAAAAGGCGGAAGCCGCAGCTTCCGCCTTTACCCAACCATTGTGCTTAGCGGTTGTATTTTCTTTTGAACTTGTCCACACGGCCGCCGGCAGTGTTCTGCTTCTGCTTGCCGGTGTAGAACGGGTGGGAGTCGGAGCTTACCTCAATTTTGATTACTGGGTACGTGTTTCCGTCTTCCCATTCGATAGTTTCAGACGAGCTTTCTGTCGAACCGCTCAAAAACTTGAATCCCGTACTTGTATCCATAAATACAACTTTATGATATTCCGGATGCACTTGTTGTTTCATAGCTGGTCACTTCCTTTCGATTCTTCTCTTTTTCACACATAACGAGATTATAACAACTTCCCCGAAATTTATCAATCGTTCATTTCGTTTATTTCTTTCCGGTCGTTACTTTTCCCTGCTTGTCTTTTTGAAGCTCCTCAAAAAATTCTTCGTTCGTTTTGGTCTGCTTAATGCGCCGGATAAAGTGATCTACGAAATCCGGGGAATCGTTCATCGTCTTGCGGATCGCCCATAAATTATCCAGATGCTCTTTAGAAACGAGCAGTTCTTCTTTCCGGGTACTCGAGCGGCGGATATCGATCGATGGGAAAATACGGCGCTCGGCCAGACGGCGGTCGAGGTGGAGCTCCATGTTTCCTGTCCCTTTAAATTCCTCATAAATCACATCGTCCATCCGCGACCCGGTTTCTACAAGGGCCGTTGCCAGGATGGTCAGGCTTCCGCCTTCTTCAATATTACGGGCCGCCCCGAAGAAGCGCTTCGGACGGTGAAGGGCTGCCGGGTCAATACCACCGGAAAGCGTCCGGCCGCTTGGCGGCAGCACCAGGTTGTACGCCCGTGCAAGACGGGTGATGCTGTCGAGCAGAATGACGACATCCTTTTTGTGCTCCACAAGCCGCATCGCCCGTTCAAGAACAAGCTCAGAAACTTTAATGTGGTTTTCAGGCACCTCATCGAATGTAGAGCTGGCTACGTCTCCGTCTACAGAACGCTCGATGTCTGTAACCTCTTCCGGACGTTCGTCCACAAGCAGCACGATCAGCTCGGTTTCCGGATGGTTTTCAGTAATGCTGTTGGCGACTTCCTTCAACAGCGACGTCTTTCCGGCTTTTGGCGGAGCCACAATGAGTCCGCGCTGGCCGAAGCCTACCGGGGTAATCAGGTCGATAATCCGTGAAGAGGCGCGATTGGGATGAGTTTCCATCTGCATGCGCTCGTCTGGATACAGCGGTGTCAGGGCCGGAAAATGCGGGCGCTCCTTCGAAGAGTCCGGGTCCTCCCCGTTGACTGCTTCCACCTGCAGCAGGCCGTGGTACCGCTCCGAATCCTTTGGCGGACGTACCTTTCCGGAAACCTTATCCCCATTTCTCAGGTCAAAACGGCGGATCTGCGAGGCAGAGATATAAATGTCCTCCGTGCTCGGCAGATAGTTAATCGGGCGCAGAAAACCGTAGCCTTCTGTCTGAATAATTTCAAGCACGCCCTCCATAAACATCAGGCCATCTTTTTCCGCCTGTCCTTTTAAGATCGCAAAGACAAGTTCCCGTTTGTTTAATTTGCTGTAATACGATACCTTGTATTCTTTGGCGAGCCGGTACAATTCTTTCAGCGTCATTGTTTCGAGCTCTGCGATGTTGACTGCCAATGCGGTCACCACTTTCTTTTTCTATTATGAATGTAAAAAAATAATCATGTATATTAGTTCCGTCAACGTGAAGAAACACTTACACTTTGTGAATGTAAGCTGCCTTTTTTATTTCCGTTATGGCTTTCCGGCAAAAAGTGTTGGGATAATTGGAAGATAAGAAAAGGAACGGATGCTCTGCATAAAGGAGAGGAGAACTGTTGAATGGCAGTAAACGTTTTACGAATACGGATAGTACTTCATTATTTTAACTTTGAACGCCTCTGTCTGCAAGTGAAATTATCAGCACAGAACGCTTCCGGTATAAAATGAGAAAAGGACAGGTATCCCTGCCCTCTGCCCGTTCTATTCGTCTCTGATAACAAAATCCGGCTTTTTCTGCACGTTGTGCTTGCCGTCAACAAAGCGGACCGTGCCTGATTTCGCCCTCATGACAAGAGACTGGGTCGTGGCTTTGGAGCTTTTAAAATTCACGCCCTTCAGCAGCTCACCCTCTGTCACACCGGTAGCGGCAAAGATGCAGTCCTCCCCGCCGACCAGATCCGACATAAGAAGCGGGCGGTTGACGTCGTCAATACCCATTTCTGTGCACCGGGCCAGTTCATCGTCGTTCTGCGGAAGGAGCTTGCCCTGCATTTCCCCGCCCAGACATTTAAGTCCGACAGCGGCGATAACGCCCTCCGGAGCTCCTCCGGAGCCGAGCAGTATATCCACGCCTGTTTCATCAAAGGCGGTATTAATCGCACCGGCCACATCCCCGGCAGGAATCAGCTTGATGCGGGCACCGGTGTCGCGGACGTCCTGAATCAGTTTAGCATGGCGCTCTCTGTCTAAAATAGTGACAACAACGTCTTCGATATCCTTGCCTTTCGCCTTTGCTACGGCGTGCAGGTTGTCTGCGACCGGCGCATCGATATCAATTGTCCCGATCGCTTCAGGTCCTACCGCAATTTTATCCATATACATATCCGGAGCATGGAGAAGCCTTCCATGGTCAGCAATGGCAAGCACCGCGAGAGCGTTCCAGGAGCCGCTGGCGACGATTTCTGTACCTTCAAGCGGATCTACCGCCACATCGACTCTCGGGCCGAAACCGGTCCCGAGCTTTTCCCCAATGTAGAGCATCGGAGCTTCATCCATTTCCCCTTCGCCAATGACCACAGTCCCTTTCATCGGGATCGTGTCAAACACATCGCGCATTGCGCTTGTAGCAGCATCGTCGGCCTCATCCTTTTTTCCACGGCCCATCCAGCGTGCAGACGATAACGCCGCTGCTTCGGTCACTCGTACTAACTCCATCGATAGACTTCTTTCCATTGTTATACTCCCCCAAGCTTAAGAATTTTGAATTTCCTGCATTTCCTGTTCGCTGATAGTCTCTAAACGAATGTCAGCGCCCAAATAACGCAATTTGTGCTCAATTTTTTCATAGCCCCGGGCCACATGCTCAAACCCGGTAATAACGGTACGGCCTTCAGCCATCAGCCCGGCTACAATCAGGGCAGCTCCGGCTCTCAGGTCGCTTGCTGCCACCTGTGCTCCCTGAAGCTGCGCCGGCCCCCGCACAATCGCAGTGCCTTCACCAGTAGTCACGTCCGCTCCCATGCGCGATAGTTCATCCACATGCTTGAACCGGGACGGATAGATGGTGTCGTGAACAATCGTTTTTCCTTCTGCTCTTGTCATAAGCGCTGTGAACGGCTGCTGCAGATCAGTAGGGAATCCGGGATAAACGAGGGTTTTTAACTGCACGGCCTGCAGCCGGTCCGCCCCGGTGATCCGGACCGAATTGTCATACCATTCAACGCCTGTTCCTGTTTCCCGGAGCTTGGCCGTTAACGCTTCGAGGTGATCCGGAATGACGTTGTCTATCACTACTTCACTGCCCATAGCCGCACTGGCAATCATATAGGTGCCCGCCTCGATCCGGTCAGGGATAATCGAATGAGTGCATCCGTTCAGCTCTTCTACACCGTCAATCCGGATAACGTTTGTTCCCGCGCCTTTAATATTTGCTCCCATATTTGTCAAAAGCGTGGCTACGTCGATAATTTCCGGTTCCTTCGCGGCGTTTTCGATGACTGTCCGGCCTTTAGCCATGACTGCCGCCATCATAATGTTAATCGTCGCCCCGACGCTCACCACGTCCAGGTAAATGCGGGCGCCTGTCAGCTCTTTAGCGTGAATATGGAGCGAGCCGTGTTCATTTTCGACCGTGGCACCGAGAGCTTCGAAGCCTTTGATATGCTGATCAATCGGCCGCGGGCCAAGATAGCAGCCGCCCGGCATGCCGATAACCGCTTTTTTAAACCGGCCGAGCATCGCCCCCATCAGATAGTAGGAAGCACGCAGCTTCTTTACTTTGCCGTTTGGCATCGGTATCGGACGAACATTCTTTGCATTGATTTTCATTCGGTGATTTTCTGTTTTCACATTCGCTCCAGCGTCCTGCAAAATTTCAGCCAGCGTGTCGATGTCGTGAATGTCGGGAAGGTTTTCAAGAGTCACATGGCCATTTGCCATCAACGCTGCCGGAACAAGCGCCACTGCACTGTTTTTCGCTCCGCTGACCGATACCTGTCCTTCAAGCGGCCTGCCGCCTTCAATAATCATTTTCTGCATGCAATCATCCTCTATAGTCATTATCCAGCATCCTCAGCCAGTCTGTATGGACGGCATGTAAAAGCTGAAGCCCGGGTCCGGATCCGGGCAGGAACTCTTCTTTTTATACTATTTGTGTCCTACTAATCGTTAAAAGTGTTTTCTTTTTTCAGCATAGATGTTTTTCCACTTATTAGCAAGAGAATTTGGCTGAATTTTCATACAAAAAAAGCTTCTGCAGAAACCCTGCAGAAGCCTGTGCTGTTTTATTTTACTGCTTGCGGTTTTCCCAGTCGCTCAGGAATTTTTCGATTCCCTGATCTGTAAGCGGATGCTTCAGAAGGCCGGGAACGACCTTAAATGGAATGGTCGCAATATGGGCACCGCGGGCCGCTGCTTCTGCCACGTGAGTAGAGTGGCGCACGGATGCAGCAATGATTTTCGTTTCAATGCCGTGAACGTTAAAAATCTCGGAAATTTCACTGATCAGGTCCAGGCCGTTGTGGCCGATATCGTCCAGACGTCCAAGGAATGGGGAGACGTATGTTGCTCCTGCCCTTGCCGCGATTAACGCCTGTACGGAAGAAAAGACGAGCGTAACATTTGTCTGAATGTTTTCTTCTGTAAAGACCTTTACGGCTTTCATGCCTTCGAGTGTCATTGGAACTTTAACCGTAATATTCGGAGCGATTTTTGCGAGCTCCCGGCCTTCCGTGATCATGCCTTCTGCTTCAGTCGAAATGACTTCGGCACTGACAGAACCGTCGACGATAGCCGTAATCTCTTTTAACCGTTCATGAAAGTCGACGCCTTCTTTGGCGACGAGACTTGGATTCGTGGTGACGCCGGCGAGAATCCCGAGGTCATTCGCCTCTCTGATTTCATCAACATTCGCTGTATCTACAAAAAACTTCATGCATGTTCCCTCCTATTATTTAGTACTCTTTATCCAGTTCAAGCAAACGCTTGCAAATCATTTTACTATGAGAAGAAGAAAGTAAGGCGGAGAAAGAGGCGGCCCGGTAACGGCCCCCTTTTCTTCGCTTCATACTCATTAATTACGCCTGGTTGGAAGAACCAAATTCCTGCATTTTGAACTTCACTGTTTCTTTGACGGCATCGCGTGCCGGGCCGAGGTATTTACGAGGATCATACTGGTTCGGCTGCTCTGCCAGCACTTCTCGTACTTTCGCCGCAGAAGACATCTGGCTTTCCGTGTTTACGTTCACTTTTGCGTGACCGTAACGGATCGCTTTTTTCACGTCTTCTGTTGGAATGCCTGTACCGCCGTGCAGAACGAACGGAACGTCCACGAGCTGCTGGATTTCTTCCATACGGGTAAAGCTGAGGTTCGGCTCGCCTTTGTATGGACCGTGCACAGAACCAAGCGCTGCTGCAAAGCAGTCAACACCAGTCTGCTCTACAAGCTCTTTACATTCTGCAGGAATAGCGTAAGCTTCTTCCGCTTCAGAAACGACCAGGTCGTCTTCCTGTCCGCCTACACGGCCGAGCTCAGCTTCTACAGATACGCCGATCGCGTGTGCAGCGTCTACAACGCGCTTAGTCATTTCAATGTTGTATTCAAGCGGATGGTGGGATCCGTCGATCATTACAGAAGTAAACCCTGCTTTCATTGCCTTCATGCAGTTTTCAAAGCTCGAACCGTGGTCGAGATGAATGGCTACAGGTACTGTTACGTTGTATTCTTTCATCAACGCTTTTACCAGAGTAACGACTGTTTCGAAGCCACCCATGTAACGGGCTGCGCCTTCAGAAACACCGCAGATTACTGGAGATTTTTCTTCTTCAGCCGCCTGAAGAATGGCCTGGGTGAATTCCATGTTGTTCAAGTTGAATTGTCCTACGGCATACTGATTTTTTTGTGCTGTTTTCAGCATTTCCGTCATTGATACCAATGGCATAAAAAATATCCTCCCTCTTCGTTTCAAGCAAAATGTTTGAGCAGCTTCCATACATAGTAAATATATTTAAGCGCACGAAAGCATCTGCAGCTTTTATTCAGGCTGCATCGGGTAGTGTGTATTAAAGCGTAATAATAATATGATCAGGGCGTCTTCACTGTCAGATACTTCCGCTTGAAAACAGACCGACTATGCTATGTAGATCTTACTCAAATTCTTTTTTCATTATAGCATATCGAGGCCAGTTGTCACCCTTCTTGCGAAAGTTTGCCGATGACGCTCTTTAAGTTTTCAATGTCAAACGGCTTGGCGATATAGTAATCCGCTCCGTTCTGTCTGGCCGCTTCCACCTGTTCCTTTTCACCAAAGGCAGTCATTATAATCACATAGGCGTCTTCGAGGCGGGAGGCGCTTTGAAGCTCTTTAAGCAGGGTAAGCCCGTCGATCCCCGGGAGTTTCATATCGATGATAAAAATTTCCGGCGTCCATTCTTCCACCATATGTAAAGCAAGCTCGCCGTTATGTGCTTCTTTGACGGTGTACCCCTCTTCTTCGAGTACCTCTTTTAAGAGAAGCCGGATTCCCATTTGATCATCTACAATTAACACCCGTTCCATTGCATGAATTCCTCCTTCTCTACTTTCTTCTCCCTGCAGTATATATTACTATGAGATTTATGACCACGTATGTTTCAGCCATCCATTAATTTCACAGCAGAAAAGAGGATTTTCATGAAAATTTTTTCCACCCAGCTTCAGGGTAAATTTCAAAGCATCATGGACCAGGAGGAAGAGTTTGAAGACGCAGCGCGTCTGGCTGTCCAGGCTGTCAGGGGACTGGGCAGGCTATGGGTCGCGGGATCTCCGTCCGCTCATTCCATTGCCCTGGCGCTTGCTGCTCAACCGGACGCCCCGGAAGGAACAACGGCCATTATACCTTCTCCCGAGACCGAAGCCCTGTCCGAGGTCGACCGTTTGCTTTTAATCATTCACCCCGACGAACACGAGGAGATGCTTTCGTTTATCCAGACATGCCAAAACAGCGAAACACCTTTAATTATTTACACGCAGGACGACGCCCGGATAAATGAACTGCTTGGGCCGTTAAACTGCCATATTACAGCCCCCTCGGCCGAACCGGTCATTCCGGATGAAAAGGGAGAGCGCTACGGGGACCCATTTGCTTTATCGGCTTTCTTCGCCGGTCAGCTTTTATATTTATATATTAAAGAATTATCGGATGAACTCGAATAAAGCAGAAGTATTCTGCACAAAAGAAGCCTGGATGGCGTAGACACCATCCAGGCTTACTTTTATTTATTCCCCTGCGGAGTAACGGATAAATTCGCGGAATAAAGGCTGCGGGCGGGTCGGACGGGAAACAAATTCCGGGTGAAACTGCGAAGCAACAAAGTAAGGATGGTCTGCTACTTCAATAATTTCTGCCAGACGTCCGTCCGGGCTCGTGCCGCTGAAAATAAATCCGTGGTTTTCGAGCTGCTCTCTGTACGCATTGCTGAATTCATAGCGGTGGCGGTGACGTTCATAGACGATCTCTGCCTCATCGTAAGCTTCCTTTGCCCGGGAGCCTTCTTTTAGCTTACAAGGGTAAAGACCGAGCCGGAGCGTTCCGCCAAGATCTTCTACATCCTTCTGCTCCGGAAGCAGATCGATTACTGCGTTTTTGGCGTCGGGATGAAATTCTGCCGAGCCCGCATCTTCTATGCCCGCCACGTTTCTTGCAAATTCCACGCTTGCAAGCTGCATGCCAAGACAAATTCCGAGAAACGGAATTTTCTGTTCACGTGCATAGGTGATCGCTTCAATCTTACCCTGGATACCCCGGTCGCCGAATCCTCCAGGCACGAGAATGCCATCGGCATTCTTCAGACGCTCCGCTACATTATTTTTATCCAGATCCTCCGACTGCACCCAGTCGATTTCGATGTCTGCATCAAAGTGATAGCCGGCGTGCTTCAGCGACTCTGCTACTGAAAGATACGCATCCGGAAGCGCTACATATTTTCCCACCAGGGCAATACGTACCGTTTTGCTTAAGTTTTTCACCCGGTCGACGAGCGCTGTCCATTCCGTCATTTCTGCCGGTGGCGCTGTCAGCTTCAGGTGATCGCAGACGATTTGATCCATATGCTGGCGCTGCAGTTCAAGCGGGATCTGGTACAACACTTCTGCATCCCCTGCTTCAATGACCGACTCCGAAGGAACGTCGCAGAACGAAGCAATTTTTTCCTTCATGTTTTCTGGTACCGGCTTTTCTGTCCGGAGTACAATGACGTTCGGCTGTATTCCGATGCCGCGCAGCTCTTTGACGCTGTGCTGCGTCGGTTTGGATTTCATTTCTCCTGCTGCAGATAAGTATGGAATTAACGTACAGTGTACGTACATTACGTTGTCGCGTCCGACATCGCTTTTGATCTGACGAATGGCTTCAAGAAACGGCAGGCTTTCAATATCGCCGACCGTACCGCCGATTTCTGTAATTACTACATCGGCTCCTGTTTCTCTTCCTGCACGGTACACCCGTTCCTTGATTTCATTTGTGACGTGCGGAATAACCTGTACGGTGCCGCCGAGATAGTCGCCGCGCCGTTCTTTGCGAATAACGGAGGAGTATACTTTTCCGGTCGTAACATTGCTGTTTTTGCTGAGGTTGATATCGATAAAGCGTTCATAGTGTCCGAGATCCAGGTCTGTTTCCGCTCCGTCGTCTGTAACGAAAACTTCCCCGTGCTGATACGGGCTCATCGTTCCCGGGTCCACGTTGATATATGGGTCAAACTTTTGGATAGTAACACTAAGTCCTCTGTTTTTAAGCAGTCTTCCGAGGGAAGCTGCTGTAATGCCTTTACCTAACGAAGATACAACGCCGCCAGTAACGAAAATATATTTACTCGCCATATACCTATCTGCCTCTCTTTATATAAATGTTCTTTAAAATAGTTCTTCCAGGGCCCATACCGCTGAACAGGCTTCCTTCGCTTTTCTTTGTTCATAAAAAAAACAAAAGTGGCGCCCTGCCACCATATGGAGGGGGCACACTTTTGTTTGTCGTTCATGCTTATATAGGTATCATTTTCACCTTTACGTCACAGCCCAAAAATGATTGTACCTATACGAGTTTCGAAAGTCAAGATTTCACCAAGATAAAATTACCGGTTCTCCTCTTCACTTTCCTCTGTATTGTCGCTTCCACTGTCTTCTTCCTCATCTTCTTCATCTTCGTCGAAGCCTGGTCCCGAGTTACCCGGCTCAAAGCCTTCAAGATCGTTATCATCAAACGTGTCTTCATCGGCATCGTCTTTTTTAGAGATGGCGTCCAGGTCATCAGAGATATCCACAAGGTCGTCGTCATACGTTTCTTCCTCCGGATCAATCTCTTCAGCAAGCTCATCGGAACCCTGTACTGTATGGCTCAGTTCTTCATCTGACTGATCGAGAGGATACCATCCGCGAAGACCCCAGTGGTTTTCGCCCAGATGCACAAACCGTCCATCCAGATTCATGGATGTAAACAATTTGATCATCCGGCTTTTTCTTTCCTCTTCTGTGTACCCTTTTAATTCCGTCAGACGGTCCATAACTCTCGTATAGCCTGATGCTCCGCCCTCTTCTTCGAGGATCATATACGCCAGCTCCATCGAAGACATTTCCCTTACCTTTTCTTCGCTCAACTCGTTTATTTTCACAGCTTCATCGCTCCTTTTCACGAACATGCCCTTATGCTGATTGCTTTATATTAATCGCTTCATCGCTACGAAAATTCATACCTAAAATTATAAACATATTTCGAAGGAAAATTCCATAATTATTATTCAATTCTTACTGATAGAATTTACCGGCCACCTGTCTAATTGTTTTCCAGGGGCCTCCATTCGTTCTGCTGCCGGCTTGTAACAAGAGACACGAGTACAAACGCGGCAAGTGAAAATAGAACAGGCATGGCTACTTCGTGCATACCGAGCCACCCCGGGAGCCAGATCGAAATAATCATGTACGACGCGATACCGGTAATCATCGCTGCAAGCGCTCCCCATCCATTTGCCTTTTTCCAATACAGCCCTAAAACGATTGGCCAGATAAACGCGGCTTCCAGCCCTCCAAAGGCAAACAGATTCAGCCAGATTAAAAACTCCGGCGGGCTCCACGAAATAGCTACCACGATAATGCCGACTGCTGCTGTAACAATCAGACTCAGCAGGCGTATTCTGTTTTCCGAAGCGTCCGGCCTGATATAGTTAATGTATACGTCTTTGACTACTGAGGAGCTGATCATCAGAAGCAGAGAATCCACGGTGCTCATGATAGCCGCCATGGGTGCTGCCAGCACGATACCGGCCAGCCATCCGGGGAGAACGCTCATCGTCAGCTCCGGCATAACGGTATCGGCAACTTCAATGCCCGGGACGACGACGCGGCCCATCACACCGGCCATATGCATCCCAAACATCATAAAAGCAACCACTGCCGTTCCGATAAGAAGCGCACGGTGCATAGCAGCCGAGCTTTTATATGACATCGCCCGTACTGCCACCTGGGGCAGTCCGACCACTCCCACACCGACTAAAATCCAGAATGACGATACATAGAGGGCGGTTAAATCCCCATCTGCGCCAAACGGTGTAACGAGGTTTGGGTTTTCCTGATACAGGGAGGTCATGATATTGTTCATGCCGCCTCCGGCTATCAGTGTAGCGGTAAAAATGATCAGCGTACCGACGACCATAATAATGCCCTGTACCGCATCTGTCACCACCACTGCCCGGAAGCCTCCGATGATTACATAAAACAGCACCGCTGCTGCAAACAGAAACAGGGACGCCTGATAGCTCATGCCGGTGACCGATTCGATCAGTCTCGCTCCACCTACCCACTGGGCGGCCATAGCGGAAAATAAAAAGATTACAATGCTGAATGCTCCCAGAATGACAACCAGCCCGTTATTGTAGCGGGAACGGAGAAAATCCACCAGTGTGACAGCCCGGTACCGGCGGGCCATGACGGCAAACCGCTTCCCGAGGATCATCAGCGTGAAATAGCCGGTAACCACCTGCGACATGGATAACAGCACCCAGCCAAGCCCGCGGTCGTATGCAATGCCGGGGCCTCCAACGAAGCTGCTCGCACTGCCGTACGTCGCAACCATTGTCATGGCCAGCACCAGTCCTCCAAGCTCACGGCTTCCTAAATAGTAGTCATGAAGAAAAGAAGCGGCACCCGACCTTTTTTTAGCCGACCAGATACCGATCGCAAACGTAAAAAGTAAAAAAACGACTAATGGTACAATCACTTCTATATTCATCGGTCTTCCTCCTGATCAAGAGGAATATCGCGGAGGACGAACTTTACGACAAACCAAAGAGTAACGAGTAAAAGCACCGGTCCGAGTACGCAGCTGTAAAAAAGCCAGTCAGGCATACCCAGTATGTATTGATAATCCTGAGGGTCTCTGCCCCCAAGCCCATATGCAAAACCAAACCACCAAATAAAATGGCCCACAGCAATAGCAACACCAAGAAGCGCTTCCCTGGCTGTGAGCTGCTGCAGCTTTCTCTCTTTTTCTTCCAGGCTCATGATCATCCTCCATTTATTTCGTTCCTTCAAAAACTTCAATTAGTTTAGCTGATTTACAAGTCTGCTGCAACTATATTGACAAATCGTTCCTGTTTCACGAGAATATACGTATTATGCCTGTACTTTCAAGTGATGTTTAATCATTATAAAAAAGGGTAATGTAATTTAATAAAGTCAAAAGGTGTTGATGTAAATGGCTGGCGAAAAACAATTTGACCAATTCGAACCTGGAGAAGTCGTTCATTATGAAGGATATGAAATGAAAGTTATTTCTGAATTTGAACGCACGGTTATTGTAGAATTCAGTGATTATCCAATTGTGGGAAAAGAAGAAGAATTTCCTTACCACCGCATCGTTCTATTAAAAAATGAAGTAACCCATTAAAATAATCATCTATCAAGTGCAAAGCTGCTTCCTCACAAAAGAGGAGCAGCTTTTTTATTTTATAAAAGCGCAGACCCGGGAGACAGGCCATGTCTAGCTCCATGCGTTACCAGCCCAATCCATTCGTGATTTCAGATCGTTTGCGACTTCGTTTCAAGCCGACTGAAACCGACGAGCCGTTCGGTCTGGTGACCAACGCCCTCCGCTTTTCGGGTCAGTTCGACGTTGCTACAGGACGTAGCGCTCTTAGTCGAACTTCCTTTAACCCGGGTGTTACTGTTTCCTCTATTCGCCAATCGCGTTTTTCTCTGTCCAGCTCCGGAAGCCAACGATGTCGCATCCCTTCAGACCTTTGTCAAAGTGAAAAAGCCAATTTTCCAAAGCTCTTCCAGGGTACGCATCGCTGGTCAGGCTTCCTCCGCTTTTCTTTTACATATCTTTCTCCATAATCAGCATCGGAATCTGATAGCCGCCGAATTCCCCCTGAAGCTTTTCCTTTTTCTCGAATCCCTGTTTTTCATAAAATTTCTGACCGCGTGTATTTTTTTCCTCTATATAGACGCGGATCTTTTTAGCATTCGGCTCTTCCATCAGCGTTTCGTCAAACAGCTGTTTTCCAATCCCCTGGCTTTGATATTCAGGAAGCAGGTACATAGCAGACATTTTACAGCTTCGCTTATCGTCGATCGGTCCTAAATCAGAAAATCCCACGACTTTCCCGTCCACTTCAGCTACTTTGGAGGTATGCTTGGATATTCGGCGCATTAACATCTCATCGTTGTAGGCCTGACTTAAATACATCTCCTGGGCCGGCAGCGGAATAATGCCCTCATAGGCGTCATACCAGCAGTCTCTTGCTACTTCACGGATTCGGTCCAAGTCTTTATACTCCATCGAACGGATAACTACGGCCATATCGTTTCCTCCTTCTGCATGGTAGCATGTCTTCCTGTTATTCTTCTCGATCTACCATTATTTACCCTTCCTATCTGCAATAAAAACCGCGCGGACCTGCTTCATTTTCTGCTTGACGTTTATGATTTCCAATTGTATAACTAATCTGTAAGCGTATTCAAATTTACCAGGAGGACGACATCATGATTACTTTTATCATCGCAGTAGCATTACTGGTTATCGGTTATTTTACATACGGCGCTTTTATTGAAAAATTATTCACTACAAATGAAAAACGGGCGACTCCTGCCTTCACTAAACAGGATAACGTGGACTACCTTCCTATGGGGACAAAGCGGAATTCTATGATTCAGCTGCTGAACATTGCAGGCGTCGGCCCGATCTTCGGTCCGATTATGGGCGCTCTTTACGGCCCAGTTGCTTTTTTATGGATCGTGTTCGGCGCTATATTTGCCGGAGCGGTGCACGATTACTTAACCGGAATGATTTCCATCCGGAACGGTGGCGCCCACCTTCCTCAGCTTGCCGGCAAATTTCTCGGCAAGTCGATGAAACATATTGTAAACGGGTTTTCAGTGCTTCTTTTATTATTAGTTGGAACCGTTTTCGTCACTGCTCCTGCGGAGCTGCTGAGCGGTATTCTTCCAGCAGGAATCGGCCTTGCCGCTATTATTACCGTTATTTTCGCCTATTATACTCTCGCAACGCTTCTTCCGGTCGATAAGATCATCGGCAAGATTTATCCGATTCTCGGAGCGCTCCTTCTGCTCAGCGCTGTCGGTATCGGGGGAGGACTTATCGTTCAGGGACAGCCGATTCCGGAGCTTTCTTTCCAAAACATGCACCCGGATCAGGCGCCTATTTTCCCGCTGTTGTTTTTAACTATTTCCTGCGGGGCTATCTCCGGCTTTCATGCCACCCAGACACCAATTATCTCCCGCACCACCCAGAGCGAAGGCAGCGGAAGAAAAATTTTCTACGGCATGATGATCGCTGAAGGCATTATCGCCATGATCTGGGCCGCTGCTGCCATGAGCATTTTTAACGGCGTTTCCCTAAATGAAATCATCGCTGCCGGCGGTCCCGGAGCTGTGGTTAGTGAAGTTTCCATGACGATGCTTGGTGCTGTCGGCGGTACGCTCGCAGTCATTGGGGTTATTGTTCTTCCAATCACGTCCGGGGATACTTCGTTTAGAAGCGCCCGGATGATCATTGCGGACTACTTCCGGATAAATCAAAAGAAAATGCCGAACCGGCTTTGGATTGCCGTTCCATTGTTTGTCGCTTCGTTTGCTTTAACGAACATGGACTTCACCATTTTATGGCGTTACTTTTCCTGGGCCAATCAGTCCACCGCCATGATCGCCCTGTGGGTCGGTGCCATGTATCTCGTGCTTGCCGGGAAAAACCACTGGGTCGCTTCGATTCCAGCCACGTTCATGACCATGGCAACGTTCACCTACATTTTGAACGCGCCGATCGGCTTCGGACTTCCGATGGAATTGAGTTATATTATTGCAGCTGTCGGAACACTGATTGTTATCGCCCTGTTTGTTAAACGGGCCCGAGCTTACGTGGGAACCAGGTTTCCAGTCGACGAACAGATCGAATCCGCATATGAAAAAGCTCCCGCGAAAGCATAACAAAAAGGCACCTCCCATTTCGGGCGGTGCCTTCGTCGTTATTACATCGTTTCCGGCGCGTTCACGCCGATAAGGTCGAGACCGTTCTGAACTGTCGTCTGGACTGCCTTCGCCAGTACGAGCCTTGCCTGGGTTTTCGGCTCATCCTCCGCGTCCATCACGCGGTCTGCGTTGTAAAAGCTATGAAACGCAGAGGCCAGTTCATGAAGATAGGTGGTCATGCGATGCGGAGCATATTTGTCCGCTGCAATCGCCACTTCTTCCGGGAATTCCCCGATTTTTTTCAGCACGTCCATTTCTTTTTCACTGTGGATCGGCGTCAAATCGGCTTTCGGATCAAAAGTAATGCCGCGCTCCTCCGCCTGACGGAAAATGCTGCAAAGTCGTGCATGAGCGTACTGCACGTAGTATACCGGATTTTCATTGGACTCTGATTTAGCCAGGCTCAGGTCAAAGTCCATGTGAGTGTCCGGACTCCGCATCGCAAAGAAATACCGTGTGGCGTCAATGCCGACTTCGTCCATTAGATCCCGGAGGGTTACTGCCTTCCCGGTCCGTTTGCTCATTTTTACACGCTCGCCGTTTTCAAACAGGTTCACCATCTGAATGATCTGCGTTTCGAGCTGTTCTTTATCATGGCCGAGCGCCTGTACCGCTGCTTCCATACGCGGAATATAGCCGTGGTGGTCTGCTCCCCAGATATTGATAACTTTTTCAAAGCCGCGGCCGAATTTGTCCCGGTGATACGAAATATCCGGCAGCAGATAGGTGTAGGTACCATCGTTTTTCACAAGTACACGGTCTTTATCGTCCCCGTAACGGCTCGAACGGAACCATACCGCCCCTTCTTCTTCGTATGTTTCTCCCTGGTCGTGCAGGTATTGCAGCGTTTCTTCAACATTGCCGTTTGTATAAAGAGAGGTTTCCGAATACCACACATCAAAACGGACTCTGAACTGCTCAAGATCCTGCTTCAGCTTTTCGATTTCACGCTTCAGGCCGTACTCGCGGAAAAACTCGAGCCTTTCCTCTTCCTCGACGTGGACGAACCGGTCTCCCTGTTCGCTTGCAAGCTCTTCGCCGAACTGGCGCACGTCTGCTCCCTGATAGCCTCCTTCAGGCATTTCCATCTCCATGCCGAGGGCTTCAAAGTACCGGCTTTCGACCGATCTTGCCAGGTTTACGATCTGATTGCCGGCATCGTTAATGTAATATTCACGCGTCACGTCGTAGCCGGCAAAGTCCAGAATGTTGCAGAGCGAGTCCCCAACGGCCGCGCCGCGGGCATGACCGAGATGCAGATTGCCGGTCGGATTCGCCGATACAAACTCCACCTGAACCTTTTTCTGCTTTCCAACATCAGAGCGGCCATACTCTGCCCCCTGATCAAGCACTTCCGGAATCACATCAATCAAATAACGGTTATCCATAAAAAAGTTAATAAAGCCGGGCCCCGCAATTTCAATCTCTTTGACGGAGGCTTTGTTTGTGTTTAAGTGGTTCACGATGTCTTCGGCGATCGCCCGAGGTGCTTTTTTTGCCACGCTTGCGAGCTTCATCGCCGCGTTCGAGGCAAAGTCGCCGTGGCTTTTTTCCTTCGGGGTTTCAAGCACAATCTCCGGGACTTCCTCCCCCCGGGCAAGTCCAGCCGCTTCAATTGCCGCCGCAATTTCTGTTTTTAACTGCTCTTTCACCTGATCCATTATATTCATATGCTTATGCGTCCTCCTCAATAACGATCGAAATTTCGTAACGCCCTACCGGCGTCCCCTGCAGTACCAGCCGGTAATGAAAATCAATATGCATCACCCAGCCGAGGTTGGCCTTTGTCACAGCCAGATGGTCTGTTACCGCTTCTGTATGAAGCCGGCCGTAGCCCATGTCGTAGGTGCCTTCGGTACGCTCGCCGTACGCGTATACCTGACGCATGGCCACGGCCCCGCTTCGGAGTACCATCACCTCTGCATTTCCGATTTTCAGCGTGGTCTGTACCTTTCCTATGCCCTCGAGCTCTTCTTTGAACCGGACATATGTCCATTCCTGCTTTTCGTACATTTCGCCATCTGCGTTCAGCTGGATGGTTTCACGTTCATCTTCCTGCTGCATATTGGTTGTCATAGCGACTTTTACCGGGGTCTTTGCTGTGTCTGCCACGATGAGCCACCTTTCTCTATGCCTGCACATACTCGCTTTTAACGTTCCGGTTAATCACTGTCTTATTTTAACACGACTTCACGCATTGAGAAGGGAAAATTGATCATTTGAAAAGCCTGCAGACAAAAAAGCTTCCCTGCCGGAGCAGAGAAGCTTTGATCACCCTTTAACCGAGCCGGCAAGCAGACCGCGGACAAAGTATCTTCCAAGCACAATATAGACTATAAGCGTCGGCAGGGCGGCAAGCATGGCACCGGCCATCTGCACGTTCCACTGCACGATCTGGCTGCCGGATAAATTCTGCAGCGCCACCATAACCGGCTGGCTGTCTGCGTTTGTGATCGTTACCGCAAACAAAAATTCATTCCAGATGTTCGTAAACTGCCAGATGGCTACGACGACAAATCCCGTAATGGATAGCGGAATAATGACGCGCCGGAATATCTGCAGAAAACCCGCGCCGTCAATTTTCGCTGCTTCAATCATTGTATCGGGGATGTTGGCATAAAAGTTTCTAAACATCAGGGTCGTAATCGGCAGACCGTACACGACGTGGGTGAGAATCAGCCCCGGAATCGAGTTGTACAATTCAATACTCCTGAGAAATTGGATGAGCGGAATGAGGATGCTCTGATACGGAATAAACATCCCGAACAGCAGCACGGTAAAAAGAATTTCCGAGCCTTTGAATTTCCATTTGGACAGCACATATCCGTTCATCGCCCCGAGCAGCGCGGATAAAATCGTTGCCGGAATAACCAGATAAAAGCTGTTCGCCAGGTTCGGAGCCAGGGCAGCGAAGGCTTCCGCGTAGCTTGAAAAGTCGATCGCTGTCGGAAACGCCCACATCGTAGCGAGACTCACTTCATCGAGCGGCTTCAGGCTGGTTACTACGATGACGTAGATCGGTGATAAAAACAAAAGCGACATAAAAATGGCGAGTGCGTATTTGAACACCGGCGTTAATCGAATGGCCATCAGCCTTCCCTCCTTCGATTGGCGAGTAAGTACGGTACGATGAATACAGCGACCAGAATGAGCATTACCATGGCGATGGCTGCCCCGTTTGCATAGTAATTGGCACGGAATGTGGTTTCAAACATATATACGCCCGGAACGTCAGTTACGAAATTCGCCCCCGAGCCGGTCATCGCGTAAACAAGGTCAAATATTTTCAGCGAAATGTGCGCCATGATAATAACAACACTTACTGTAATTGGCAGAAGCAGCGGAATGACTACCTTCATGTATACCTTCCACTCTGACGCCCCGTCGACCCGGGCAGCTTCCCGGAGCTCTTCCGGAATGCCCCGCAGACCGGCCAGGTACATCGCCAGGGAAAAGCCGGTCATCTGCCAGACGGCCGCTATGACAAGCGCGATAATAGCAACAGGAAGACCGAATTCAATACTCCCCCACTGAAAGCCGCCCAGAATATTCGTGTCGGTATACCAGAGCGGTTCGATACCAAAGAATGCCAAAAATGTATTGTAGCCGGTGGACGGGTTCAAAAGCCACTGCCAGACGACCCCCGTCACGACAAAGGAAAGCGCCATTGGAAAAAGAAAAATATTGCGAAAAAGCGTTTCGGCTTTTAACTTCTGGTCGATAAGCACCGCCAGGCCGAGGCCGCTTACAATCACAAACCCGATAAATAAAAGTGTAAAAAACAGAGTGTTCCTTAAATCCGCCTGAAAACGGAAGTCCTGGAACAGGTATATATAGTTTGCGAACCCGGCAAAAGAAAAGTCCGGTGTCAGGCTGTTCCAGTTGCTGAGCGAGACGTACCCTGTCCACCCGATAAATCCGTATACAAATACAGCGACCAGTAAAAACGAGGGAGCGATAAACGCCACGGCCCACCAGCGGTCCCTGACTGCTTTTTTACGTTTCACCCGGTCTTTTGCTGCTGTTTTGTCCATTACTTCGTCGGCCATCTTCCATCCCTCCTTTGAACAAAAGAAGCCCGGCACCGCTTTCACCGGCACGGGGCTTCTTTCTGTTAATTCATTCTATTGTTGTTCTTCATCAAGTGCTGTCTGCATCGATTCCATCAATTTCTCTTCATCGCCCTGAGTAACAAAGATATTTACGGCCTGGTTCGCTTTCGTCACGAAGCCTTCAGAGGCAGCTGAACCGTGCGCAAGACTTGGCGTGAGCGATGTCTCCTGGAAGTCTTCCATCGTATCCTGGCCATATTCGTCGTATTTGGACTCATCCGCGTCCACACGTGCCGGGATCGATCCTTTTAACGGGTTGAAGGCGTCCTGTCCTTCCTTCGAACCGAGGACGCTCAGGAATTCTTTAACCTGTTCCGGATTTTCCACCCCTTTTGGCAGACCGAAAGTATCAGTGATGACCATGAATTCTTCCGATGTTCCAGGGAACGGCGTGTAGCCGAAGCCTTCATTCACTTCCAGGCCAAGGTCGTTTACAAAATAGCCTTTCGCCCAGTCACCCATGTTAATCATGGCAGCTTCCCCGTCTGCAACCATCTGCGCTGAGTCCTGCCAGTTTCTCGAAGCGTGATCTTCGTTTACATATTCAAGCATTTTCCCAAACTGTTCAGTGGCTGTTGCTACGCGCTCATCATCAAAGCCGACTTCCCCTTCCCAAAGAGCTTCGTAGTCTTCCGGACCGAGGTTGGCAAGCAGCAGGTTTTCGTAAATTTGTGTAGCCGGCCAGGATTCTTTATCACCCATTGCAAGCGGCGTCACTCCTGCAGCTTCAAGCTCTTCTGCGACTTCAAAAAATTCGTCGATATCACTTGGCGGTTCGATTTCGTTTTCTTCAAACACTTCCATGTTGTAAAACATGACGTTGCCGCGGTGAATATTGACCGGTACGGAGTAGATATCGCCATCCGAGCTGACCATATCCACTAGCTCTTCCGGAAACTTGTCATTCAGCTCTTCCTCTTCGTAAAAATCATTGAGCGGCTCCATTTTGTCTGCTGCCACCCAGCTGTCATTCAGCTCAGCTCCGCCGTGCACCTGGAACGTGGATGGCGGATCGTCACCCTGCATTCTTGTGGCGAGCACTGCTTTAGCATTTGTACCGGCACCGCCGGCTACAGCGGCGTTTTCCACCGAAATATCAGGATTTTCCTCTTCAAACATATCGATTAAAGCCATCAGGCCGTCTTCCTCGCCAGCGCCTGTCCACCAGCTGAAGATTTCTACTTCGGCGTCGCTTCCACCTTCCCCCGAGCCTCCGGAGCTGCCCTCATTTTCCGAACCGGAGCCGGAATCCGAACCGCCTCCCCCACAGGCTGCCAAACCGAACAGCAGCAATGAACTTCCTACCAGACCAACACTCTTTTTCAACATGAACCCTCCCCCTCGCAGGAATAAATATGATTTTATGATAACGCTTACAATTTTGATTATAAGTTAGGTTCCTGCGATTGTATGGAAGTATTTTCTATACAATCTTTTGATTGTCTGCATTATTTTTAGGTTACTTTATCCTATTACTTTTTGCCTTGCTGATATTGTTTTGGAGAGCACCCCACCTGCTTTTTAAAGACACGGCTGAAATAGTTAGGGTCTTTGTACCCGATACTGATGCTGATTTCCTTTAACGGCCGTTCGCGGTCCTGAAGCATCCGTTTTGCTTCCTGCATCCTTACACGCGTGACGTAATCAACAAATGACACTCCGGTTACTTCTTTAAACTGGTGGGAAAAATATGCAGGGCTCCACTGCACATATCCTGCCATATCTTCAAGCTGGAGCGGCTTGGCATAGTGATTTTTAACGTAGGCTTTTACTTTTTCAATCTGGTGATGCTCCCGAAAATGGAGCCCCCGGTATGCTCCCACAATATGAAGGAGACGCTTCCATTCCGCAGCATCCGACGGCATGTTCTCCTCGAGCGTACCGCCCATTTCCTTAGCCAGTTCTTCAAGCTGAAGCCACAAATGTCTCCTGGATGATTTTTGGGGCTGGGTGTTCCACCATTCGCTCCAATAATAGACGGCAGCTTTTTCTTCCCCGGTCCGCAGTGCATTCACAATGGAGGAGACCCACTCGCTGCTCTGTTCCGGAAGCGCGTACTGATCTTTTTCAAGACTGGACAGTGCTTCCACATAAGCCTGAAAAAGCTGTTTCATGTCGTATTCCTTTTCAGAAACCCCTATCGCTGCTTTTTCCCCGAGTTCAAAATGTATGCGGCGGCGCAGGCGTTCGATCTCTTCAGATCCCCTGTTTTTGCCCGCATGGAAGAAAAAAGTCCGAAACCAGCCGCCCGGCTGACGGTCTGTAAGAAAAGAATCATTGGTCCACTGGGCTATTCTTTCTTCTATATCCTCCGGCATTTCCTCCTCCCGCATGACTGCTGCAAAACCGTATGAGCAGCCCGGCACTGCTTCTGTAAGAAGATCGGCATGGTTTTCGTACGCTTCTCCGTGACAGACGCTTTGGAAAAGGAGCTTTTGCATTCTGCTTCTGTATTGCTTCTGCTCTAGCCTGCTTCGGTTCACTGCCGCCTGCACACGTATGAGTGTTTGAATAGTCTCTTCCTTTTTGCCCGGCTTTAGCAAATACTCCTTTACGCCCAGACCGAGCGCCTCCCGGGCATAGTCGAAGGAATCATAGGCAGTAACCATAATAAAATGGATACCGGCTGCCGCCTTCTGAATGTGCTGTATGGCTTCGAGGCCGTTACATCCCGGCATTTTAATATCCATCAGCACAATGTCCGGCTTACTTTCGATAGCCTGCTCCACTGCGTCGAGCCCGTTCTCTGCCTCCCCGATTACTGTGATTTCCGGTAAATGCGCCGCTATCAGCTTTTTCATCGCTTTACGTTCAAGCCATTCATCCTCTGCCATCAAAAGTCGTATCATCCTGCCTGCCCCCCTGCTTTCTGCCATTCTTTGACCGGCATACAAACCTTTACCGTGGTGCCTCGTGCCGGCACGGATTCCACATCCACAAGCTGCTCGGCCTGAAAGAATAATTCCAGTCGCCTGCGTACGTTCTGCATCCCCAGGCCGGTGGAATGACCAACGTGCGCTTCCTGCTCTTCCCCCGCACCAAGAAGCTGCTGGCGCTGCCGCTCGTTCATTCCTTTACCGTTATCCATCACCCGGACGACGATCTGACTGTTCTCCAGACGCACCTGCACACGTACTTCAGCATTTTCCTCCATTCCTTCCACTCCGTGAATAAAGGCATTCTCGATTACCGGCTGCAGCGTCAATCTCGGTATCGGGACATCAAGCTCATCTGTTTCAATTTCAATATGTGTAGACAAGCGGTTCCGGAACCTCGTTTCCTGTATATGAAAGTAGCTCCGGATCACTTCCAGCTCATCCCGGAGTGTTACTTCTTTTTCGATATTTCCAAGGCTGTAGCGCAGCAGGGAAGAAACAGACTCTATCAATTCCGACGTTTCCTCCGCATCTTCCAAATAAGCCATTTTTGAAATCGTGTTCAGGGTATTGAATAAAAAGTGCGGATTAATTTGGTTCTGCAGATGCTTCAGCTCCAGCTGCTTCATGAGCTGATCCATTTCTGCCTTTTTTTCCATTTCACCGACATACGTATGAATGTCTGTCCGCATACGGTTGAACGTACGGCCGAGAAGCTCCAGTTCGTCTCCGGAGCGGATACGAAGAGGCTCCCCCTGAAAGTGGCCGCGCGATACTTCCTCTGCTGCCCGGGATAATTCGCCGACCGGCTTTGTAATGCTTGAAGAGAAACGGAAGGCGATAAAGGCAGCAATCAATAGCGACGTGGCAAACAAGCATATAATAAAATAGCGAAACGAGGTATTTCGTTCCTGCAGTTGGGCATACAGCTGCTGGTACTCTGTCAGGGACTGATCGATAAGGGTCAGGGTGCTTTCCTGTATATATGCGTTCGACTGTTCGGTTTCTGCGAGATTGCTTCCGTATTTTTCGATATCCCCCTGAAGCACAAATCCGGCAGTCGTTTCGCTGTTTTGCTCGAGTGAATCAAGCAGCTGCATGTAGCTCTGCATTTCGACGGATCCAGGCTGATTTTCTTCATTACCCAGCTCTTCTGTCAGTGCTTTCATTTCCCCTGATGCCTGATAATAAGCGGCC
Source organism: Marinococcus sp. LNHM4E3-1 (assembly GCF_056034405.1). Classification (NCBI taxonomy): domain Bacteria; kingdom Bacillati; phylum Bacillota; class Bacilli; order Caryophanales; family Bacillaceae; genus Marinococcus; species Marinococcus sp. LNHM4E3-1. The sequence continues at coordinate 115,779 of NZ_JBQLID010000008.1, forward strand.
CAGGTTTCCTGTGAAGGGTTGGTCGCGACCTGCTGCGTCGCTGCTGTCCACTCTTCGGCCTGCCGGGAAATGGAATTCAGTAATACAAAGCGGTCAAAGCTCGAACTGTATTCATTAGTAATCCGCTCTGAGCTCCAGTAAATACCGATTGCTACTGCGTTAAACAGCAGAATAAACGCAAAGGAAAAAAACAGCATTTTCGAACGAATAGACCGTATCACCGCTCTGTTCCCCCTTCCCGGGCAGCTTCAGAAGCTCTCCAAATAACGGTGTCTGTATGCTGTACCGCCGGCACGTACTGCTGTTGATTCAGCCGTGCCACATCATATACCGCCTGCTCCCCCATCTGCACGGGGTGCTGACGGACCGTGGCATCAATTGTGCCCTCTTCAAGCAGCTGTACTGTTTCGGGCAGTGTATCAAACCCGATCACATACAGGTCGCCGACCCCTTCAATCTCTTCGATTCCCTGCGCCATGCCGACAGCATCCAAAGCACTTGTGCCATACAGCGCCGTAATGGCAGGGTTATCCTTTAATAAACTATAAGCGGCCTGGGCGGCTCCGATCTCGGAAATACCGGAATATCCGATATCCTTGATTTCTACGCGGCCGCTTGCTTCTACAGTATCCCGGAATCCCTCCACCCTCTCCTGCTGATTGACCGTTTCTGCACTTCCGGAAACGATGCCGACATACTGCATTCCTTCTGTATTCCGAAGCAGCTCTTCACCTGCCAAAATTCCGGCTTCATAATTATCCGTCCCGATATAGGCACGCCTCCCGCTTTCCGGCACGTCGCTGTCTACAGTGATGACCGGCACCCCCTTTTCGAGCGCTTTTTGTACCAGCTCCCTGAAAACAGGATCATCAATACCCTGGGTGATAATGGCGTCTACATTGCTTTCAATCATCCGGTTCATCGTTTCAAGCTGCTCATCTTTATCCGCTTTAGACGGGCCGTAAGTTTCGACGTAAATGCCCGCTTCTTCTCCGGCTTCAGTCGCGCCCTCTTTAATCTGTTCCCAGTAAGGATTTCCTGCTTCTTCCATGATGAGCGCTGCTCTCGTCTGGTACACTTCGTTTTCCTCTGAATTTACCGGCTCCACGTAAAAAGCCTTCGTACCAAAATAAACGGTTGCCGTCAGGCTGGCCAGACAGCCGAGAAAGAAAACAGCAAACATCCAACCCTTCCTCCGTTCGCCCACCACCGAGCTCCCCCTTTTATTGAAGCCGTTTACAAATTATTATATAACTTTTTCCAAAAATCGCCACCCTTTCTCCAGGAAAGAGCATAAAAAAGACACCGGATCCTTGACCCGGCGCCCATTGTTTATTCGTCTTCTGTTATTTCGAGTCCTTCTCCGGAGGCCTTGAGCTGGTCGTACGTGTAGACGGCAATGGCTGTATCCTGCACCCCGGTGCCTGTCAGGTCACAGAAGGTTACCTGCTCCATCGTTTCCCGGCCACGGGCATCTCCGCTGATAATCGCCCCGATTTCCACGGTGCTGCTTTCATCGATAACTCCGGCTTCTTTTGCCGTCCGGTGTTCACCGATGGAAAATACCTGCGAAGCCGCATCACAGGCAAGAATATCCACCGCTCCGAGTACATCCGGCTCGATTTCATTCTTTTCCGCAGCATCTGAGCCCATAGCTGTAATATGAAGCCCCGGATGCAGCCATTCTTTTTTGATGAACGGCTCTGTCGACGGTGTCGTCGTAACGAGCACGTCGCAGTTTCGTACTACTGTTTCAAGATCGGCAGCTTCCGTCGTAACACCAAGCTCATGCTCCATTTCACGCTGATACGCTTCAATCCGTTCTTTTTTGCGTCCGTACACATACACTTTTTCAATTGACGGCCGTACCATTTTCAGCGCCCGCAGCTGAAAGCGCGCCTGTGTGCCGGTGCCGACGATACCTGCAATCCTTGCCTCGTCTTTAGCCAAATACTTGGCTGCCGCGGCGCCGGCAATTCCTGTGCGCACATCGGTCAAATATCCATTGTCCTGAAGCACTGCTGCCGGGAAGCCGGTATCCGAATGAAACAAAAGCATCATGCCGCTAAGGCTTGGAAGCCCTTTGTCCGGGTTATCGAAAAAACCGGTCGAAATTTTCAGGGCAAACTGGTCCATGCCCTTGACGTAAGCCGTTTTTGCATCCATTTCACCATTTTTATCGGCAATGGGCATGCTGAGTACGGGAGGCATGGTTACTTCTCCTGCTTGCAGGCGCCGAAAGCCGTCTTCAATAAGGGAAAGCGCCTGCTGATTGACATCAATCGTATTTCTGATCGGTTTTTCTTTGAATAAATACAAGGACTCCGCCTCCTTTAAAATGTGCTGCTTTTATTATAGGAAACATTACACTAAATCAAAACCATTAATCATGAGAACGCTTAAATATCTGCAGAACGGGAATAGCCCACCATACTTTGATTAAAAGGCAGGTGGACGGTGTGAAATATCGTCAGTTGGGAAATACCGATCTAAAAGTAAGTGAATTGAGCTTTGGCACATGGGCCATTGGCGGCGCGTGGGGAGCAACAAACGATACCGAAGCGCTCAAAGGCCTCGAGGCTGCCATGGACGCCGGGGTGAATTTTTTCGACACGGCCGACGTGTACGGAGATGGACACAGCGAGGAATTGATTGGAAAAGCAACCAAAGGCAAAGAAGACAAGATTCACGTGGCCAGCAAATTTGCACGCGGCGGCGATATTAATGACCCAAATACTTATTCCAGGGAAAGTGTCACGGCCTACCTGGACGCTACACTGAAGCGTCTCGGACGCGAACGCCTGGATCTTTATCAGATTCACTGTCCGCCGATCGACGTTTTAAAAGACGGCTCGGTATTTAAGGTACTTGATGACCTGCAGGCACAGGGAAAAATCCGCCACTACGGAGTCAGCGTGGAAACAGTGGAGGAAGGCATGGAATGCCTGCATTATCCAAATGTTAAGGCACTTCAGGTGATCTACAATATTTTCCGTCAGAAGCCGGCAGAACGGCTTTTTCCACAGGCGAAAAAGCAGGGCGTCGGTATCCTGACCCGCGTGCCGCTCGCAAGCGGACTGTTAACCGGAAAATATACAAAAGAAACGACATTCGCTGAAGACGACCACCGCAATTTCAACCGGGACGGAGACGCCTTCAATGTCGGAGAAACATTCGCCGGCCTTCCTTTTCAAAAGGGCGTAGAGCTCAGCACCTCCCTCCAGTGGATTAAAGAGCAGCGGGGCACAATGGCCCAGGCAGCTCTGCGCTGGATTCTGGATAACGAGGACGTCACCTGTGTCATACCTGGATTCCGTAACGAAAAACAGGTGACCGACAGCCTCGAAGCGGTCAGTGTGCCCTCCTTCTCGAAAGAGGAGCAGGAGAAGCTGACGAAGTTTTATTTAGAGGACGTAGAGCCAAGCATCCGGGGCGGCTATTAAATCGTATGATTAATACAGGTTTCACCCGGGTATTGTAACGAGTGGACAAACTATAACGCAAAGGAGCGATTATATATGGGAAGCCAATCCGTTTCCGAACTTACTGCAGGTACAAACTATAAAGCGAGTGAAATCGACAGCTTTGTAGAAAACAACCATGTCACGGTCATCTCCAACAATGAAAATCAGTTGTTTACAGAGCCGGACCGCGAGTACAAAGTCGTTTATAAATTCGGCGGCTACTTCGATCATTCCGAAGAACTCGCTGGTAAAAAATTCGTTGAGAAACCAACGTACGTCGTAGAAAAAGTCTAAGCACAGATGAATCTGTGTTAAAGACGCAGAAAAGACCGGCACCCTTCAAAGGGAGCCGGCTTTTTTTAATGCTTTTGGTCCATTGCCTGGGAAAGCGACGAGGCAATCGGCACATCCTGAAATCTGATGCCAAGATTGACGGAGGTTTGGGCGATTTCGGGACGCATGCCTGCCAGAACAGGCTGTACGCCAATCAGCTTTAACGAACGTATCAGCCCGAAAATCTGATGAGCGACGTGGGTATCGATGCCGGCTACGCCGGAAAGGTCAATAAACAATTCAGAGACCTGCTTTTTCGAGCACGCCTCAAGTGTGTGCTCGAGTATTACTGCAGCCCGTTCTTCGTCAATTTCTCCAATTAACGGAAGAAGGGCGGAGGATTTATTCAGAGAGATAACCGGAGCGCTCAGTTCATTAATAATGCTTTCCCTCGCTTCTAATTTCTGAAGGAGCAGCCGGTTGGATTTTTCCACGTAAGAAAGAATAATCTGATCCATGCCGTTTGTTACGAGCTCCCGAAGCTGTTCTTTCATATTCGCAGAGAGCTCTGCGTGCTCTTCCGCATAAAAGCGCTTCAAATAGGCAGTATACTGCTCCCTGTACCTCATCATTTCCCGGACGACCCGCGCATCCTTCGTCCGGAAGTATTTAGGATCACTGATAATGCCGTCTATCCATACTTCAAAGGTATTCTCCCATGTATTCCGATCCTCGATAAAAATACTCGAGAAATATAAATGAAACTCATACGTCTGAGACTTCAGTTCCTCAACTTCTTTTGGGTCAGTCGTTGCGTAAGCAGATTCTCTGTCTGATTCCTCCAACGTTTCGTACCATGAATTCGCCATTTCCGCTGCGTGATTGACAAAATAGTCACGGATCAACTGGTTGGTGCTCATACGGCACCGTCTCCCTTCTGTATGCAGACTACTCATATCCTTTTCCGTGTTCCTTAAAAAAGGTGAAACTAAACGAGGAAAATTATGACTCCGGCTGGAGCTGACGGGACCTCCTTAACGTCCACTGATCTTTTTCAAGGTGTGCTTTAAAGCGGTTCATGATCCAAAGATGAATAAACGCCTGGGTATATTGATAAAAGTACCATGGCATAGCCGGAACATAATCATGTACCGCTACAATGCACTGGTTCGTGTGAGGAATTTTACGAAATTCCAGCCGGCCCCGTTCTCCTTCATTTACCTGTGCAAGGAGTCCGCCGGTAATATAGTACAGCGCCCGGTCTTCTTCGCTGCGCTCCTTGGAATAGGAGAGCTCGAGAAATGTTCTTTTCATAAAGGCAGGCCGCAGGCCGTACTGATAGCGATCAGTCGTTTCTACCTTTACGAATGGGCGCAGAAGCTTCGGCAGCCACTTTATATAATAACGGGCCGTCCAGTCTGCGTCTCTTCCACTTGGGATGGTGACGCGCTGGACAGAGCGTACATTCCGCTCCACAGGTGCCGGCTTCAGGCGTGCCAGAATGGAGGACTGCTCCTTCCTGCTTTCCTTCAGAGAGTTTTCTGCCGCCTCCCGGAATGGAATTTTTCCATCACTGATGCCTTTCACACTTTTAGCAGGGTCAGCCACCATCGGATGGATCAGACTTTCAATCAGTGGATAAACCAGGCTTTTCGGTGTCCCGGTAGTTACACTCACCCACAGTCTTGAAAGGCGCACGGTGAAAAAAGGCACGGTAACTGCGTAGCGCTTCTTCCCCATCACCTTTGAAGTGATGTTCATCATTTTCCGGTAGGTCATTACGTCCGGCCCTCCAACATCGATGGAACGGTTGTAGAGCGATTCTTCCCCGATGCTCTTCTGCAGACTGTTTAATACGTCGGCCAGGGCAATCGGATGGGTCTTGGTCTGCGTCCATTTCGGAAGGATCATGACCGGCAGCCGCTTTACCAGCTTTGCGAGAATAGGAAACGAGGAGCCCTGTGGACCGACAATCAATCCCGCACGTATAGCAGTCACCGGCGTCCGGTACGATTTCAGGATATTTTCTACTTCCAGCCGGCTGCTTAAATGACGGGACAGGCGGTCGGCTTCAGGAATAATGCCGCTCAAATAAACGACCTGCTTCACCTGCTTCTGCTCGGCGGCACGCGCGAAATTATCGGCAAGGATAACGTCCATATCTTCAAAGCTTCCCTGAGTTAATTTGGACGTCGGCATCATCGAATGAACTAAGTATAAAGCGTAATCTGCACCTTCAAGTGCCTGTTCCGCGTCTTTTAATGAAAATAAGTCACACGAGCGCCATGTTACATGCTCCTCGTTTTCTTTTGTGTCTATGTTTCTCGACAGAGCAATAATATCCGCGTGCTTTTTCAGTTCCTTCATCAGGTTTCTTCCGATATATCCACTAGCGCCAGTAATAGCTATCACCGGTCTCCGGCCGTTTATATCCTCCATGCTTGCACGCTCCTTTTCGCTTATAAGCTTTACATATACCATTCCCTAATTTCTCCGCCGCTAATTACATATTTATTTTAGAAATAATCCACTGCGCAATTATCACTGTAACAAAGCTGACGAGAAATCCGAAAACTACAAAAGCAAGCACCCACAGCCATCCTCTGTCGAGATTCAGACCGGCGAGCAGACCAATCACTGCCCACGTCAACGCTGTCGGCAGCGCATATTTTAACGCATTTTCCATCGAGTCATTCCCCCTCTTCTGCTCCTTTCCCGTTTCGATTTCCTCCCAACACGTAAGTTCATCATTTGTTCACAATTATATATTTTCTGTGCTTGCATCACTTTGTGAAATGGTGCACAATATAAATAGATAAAGATTGCTCATTCATTCACATGATTCATATTCGAAAGGGGATTTTATATATGAAAAGAAATCACGTCCACCGGGTTGTTGTTGTCGGAGCCGGAGCTGTCGGCAGCGGCTATGCATTTTCGTTAATTAATCAGGGCGTCGTCGAGGAGCTCGTGATCATCGATCTGGATGAACGCAAGGCCGAAGGGGACGTGATGGATCTCAATCACGGTAAAGCCTTTGCCCCGCATCCTACTAAAACATGGTTTGGCACCTATGAAGACTGCCGGGATGCCGACATTGTCTGTATTACTGCCGGTGCCAACCAAAAACCCGGGGAAAGCCGTCTCGATCTTGTAGGCAAAAACACGGCTATATTTAAAAATATCGTCGGTCAGGTGATGGATAACGGCTTTGACGGAATATTCCTTATCGCCACTAACCCTGTGGATATTCTTACGTATGCCACCCAGCAGTTCAGCGGGCTTCCAAGAGAACGGGTCATTGGAAGCGGGACAATTCTGGATACCGCCCGCCTGCGGTTTATGCTGAGTGACTATTTTGATACCGCTGCCCAGAATGCCCACGCCTATATCATTGGTGAACACGGCGACACATCGCTTGCCGTCTGGAGCCAGGCAAACGTCGGCGGCCGAAACGCAGTAGAACTCGCAGATGAAAAAGAAAACAAAAATGTGAAGGAAATGAAAGGCATGATTAAAGACGTCCGCGGGGCTGCCTATGAGATCATTGAGCGTAAGGGCGCCACCAGCTATGGCATCGCAATGGGACTCACCCGTATTACAAACGCGATTCTTAAAAACGAAAACAGCGTTTTGACCGTCAGCGCCCACCTTGACGGCCAGTACGGAGAAAATAATCTATGCATCGGTGTACCGGCCGTCATTAACCGCGAGGGAATACGGGAAGTGATCGAACTGCCACTGAATGAAGAGGAAGCCCAAGACTTCCACCACAGCGCAGAGACACTCCGCAGCGTATGGGAAAATGCGAACGGCCAAGCGGCTAATTAAGCAGGTCTCTTATTATACAAATACAGCCCTTCCACTGCGAAGGGTTTTTTCACGTCTCCACCCCCCTGAAGCGCACGGATTCCCCATTTCGGGGCAATGTATGTTAGAATTTGAAGGAATAGTAACATACTAGTGAGAAGGAGCCTGAATGTATGAGTATTTCACGTAACGACCCGTGTCCTTGCGGCAGCGGTAAAAAATACAAAAAATGCTGCGGCGATCCCGCCAACCAGCCAGCTTATACGACTGAAGAAGTAACCAACATACAGCTGGATCTTGCAGCCGCTGCGAACAAAGACAGCCGGAAGGATTTCAGCCATTATTACCGCCGTGTCTACCGGCCGAACTATTTCCCTTATGCCTGGCATAAATTTGTCCAAAACCTGGCGCTTGCCGACTTTTTACTGCACGGCAATGAGCGCAGGGAATGGATGAATATCCATCAGCAGATAGAGCAGAACAGTCAGCACCCGCGGCTTCAACGGCTTTATTCCAACTGGACCGGGCATAACCTGTCATTATTTCGTTTGAATAAAATGACCGACGACTGGTACGAAGTCACTGACCTGTTGAGCGATGAAGTTCACCACATTGAACCACTGTCCTTTTTCCGCGACCTGCAGGAAAACATTGTATTCCTTGCCTTTTTAGTTCCTGTGGAGGACAAATGGTATCCAATGCTCGGCCTGCTGCCGTTTCATCCGGACTTCGGCGATGACGTCATTAAAAGTGTTACCGGCTCTGTTCCGGATAACGAAGCGGATAAAGCCGGCTGGATCACGCATCACCTGCCGGACGTGCTTCGCACACTTAAGGATGATCTTCAGGAAAAATACCAGGAAGCAGATAGCACCTCCACCACCCCGTCTGAAACAGGTTCAGATGCTGCGGCCGATACAACAGAGACCGCTGCGGCATCCACTTCAGGCCTGAACGACGACCAGCAGAAGGTAGTGGAGGCGCTCGAAAACTCCGATCAGCTGTCTAAAGACGCAGCAGCTGCAGCTTCAGAGCTGTGGGCACGCTTTTGTGAACAGGAAAATCCTGTTATCCGCAAGCCGGAAGCCCAGGCAGCAGCCCTTGAATACGCAGTAGGAGGCGGCACCCAGAAAGAAATCGCCGAACGCTACGGCGTGGCCTCGTCCACTATTCGTACGCAGTGGAAAAAGATGGAGCCTTATACGTCAAATGAAAATGCATAAACAGTAAACGGCCTGCAGGGGTTTATCCCTGCAGGCCGTTTACTGCTTCAGAAAGAACGTTTCTTTTTTCGTTTTTTCAAGGCAAGCATGCGGCTTCCAGTAAGTGCCAGATGAATAGAGGCAGCCATCAGTATAAGATCAAGCTCAAAGCCCCCAATCAGTCCCTGCTGCCATTTGACCGTTACAATCGCTCCAAGCATAATGAGTGCAAACAGCCCCGCCACGACACGCGTCAGCAGTCCTAGAATCAGTAAAATTCCTCCCGCGGCTTCGATGACTGCTACAGCGTAAGCCGTGCCTTCCGGCATGCCCATGCTGCCAAACGATGCAGCCTGGTCACCCATTCCGTTCAGTAATTTATCTGCTCCGTGGGCTAAAAATATCACGCCTGTCACGACCCGGAGGATCAGCAGTCCGGCTTCGATATTTTTCATATGATTTCCTCCTTTTTCTTTTTCATCAGTATGCGGAACTACTGCAAATTTGAAAAGGCACTATACGAAGATACGTGATTTCTGCCTATAAAAAAAGAGACCGGAAACGGTCCCTTTTCACAGCTTTTTCTCAAGCCAGATGCGTTCATCTGTTAACTCCTCTTTCACCTGAAAGCCCGCGGCCTGCAGCATATCAATAAATTCCGGGTACCGGTGGGCAAGCTTCGTCTGCACCACCTCATATCCCTGCTCCCGGGCATGAATAAGAACGTTGCCGACAAGACGGCTTCTCCATCCGTCATCTTCAAATGCTTCTTCCATTCCGTTCAGCCAGCTGTACCATACGCTGTCATCTTTCGCGTAGCTGATGTCGTAGCCGAGTATCTTTCCTTCCTCCCGCGCTACCTGCACGAGAGACGCCTCTGCCTGTTCGAGAGTCTGGTACATTGGTTCCATTTTTTCAAAAAGCTGAGCGTGTAAATATAGGATACCCTGAAGCACTTCGCTTGGAGGCATGCCTTCGTATTTTTCTATCTGCATTGTAATTGTTCCTTCCTTCCATCACTAACTTCTACGGCAAGTGTAGCATATGCAGGCATGGTTTATCTTTCCTACCGCCTTTTTCAAGTTCATGTTACCATGTAAAGTGATATGAAAAGACGTCCCGGTGCACGAATACATACCAGAACGTAGTTGAGGAGATCGATGAGTCATGGAACTAACATTAAATCTGTATTACCTTTTATTTATCGGCCTGGCATTAAATGCCGCTATTTACGTCATCGCCCGCATTAAACAGCACGGCCGCCGGCACCGGTTCGCCGCAGCGAATGTAACATTTATCGCCTTTTTCTCTGTATTAATTTTAAGCATTGTATTCACCCGCTGGATCGGGCCCGACTTATTCGTCGTAAGCGTCGGCATGATTTTTATGTTCGTTATCGCCGCCCTTTTGGATAAAAAAATAGGGGCAGCCTAAAAGCAGACAGAGGCACTATGCCCTGTCTGTCTTTAGGCTGATAGATAGGTGCTTCGCATGTATCCAGGCATCATACGGATTTACCCTGGAGCCTTTGAATTTCCTGCATTAATAAATTAAGTTCTTCCTGGGCACTGTTTATCGAAGCTGTTAATTTGCCGAGCTCGATATTGGCGGTTTGATACAGGCACTTTGTGAGTTTATCGATAGAGTCAGAATTAGCAATTTTAGCATTGCCTATGGATTGGGACATACAATTTGCAGCTATTTTGAACAGCCTCCTTGAGTCACTTTTTAATTGGATAATCATTTATTAAATGCATTCGATCCATTATATTATACCTATAAATTCCTGTTTATTATAACACAAACCAAGAAAGTTCATAGTAATATAGTAATGAACTGGATTCACAATTATTTTCTTCTCCTGGTGGATAGAAAACAGGCAGAGCCGCTGGGCCCTGCCTGTTTTTATTATGAAATTTTCATCCGCTGAAGGCGCAGGGCATTCAGCACAACAGAAACGGAACTGAACGCCATGGCTGCCCCGGCCACCCACGGAGCGAGCAGGCCGATAGCCGCAATAGGAATGCCGACGGAATTATACACAAATGCAAAGAATAAATTTTCTTTAATGTTTTTCATCGTGGCCCGGCTCATAAGCACAGCATCAGCAGCGCTGTTCAAATCCCCGCGCATCAGCGTGATGTCGGCTGCCTCCACGGCGATATCCGTTCCTGTACCAACAGCCATCCCGATATCAGCTGTCGCAAGCGCCGGTGCATCGTTAATGCCGTCTCCGACCATCGCTACGCGCCGGCCTTCACGCTGCAGCCGCGTGACTTCGCTGCTTTTCTGCTCCGGCAGCACGCGCGCAATTACGCGATCGATCCCTACTTCGGCTGCAATGGCGCGGGCAGTCTTTTCGTTATCGCCGGTAATCATGACGACTTCAAGTCCTGCTGCCTGCATGCGTTCCACTGCCCGTCTGGATGTTTCTTTCACTGTATCAGCTACGGCAATCCACCCGGCAAAACGGTCGTTTACTGCGACTCCCATCACTGTTTTTCCCTGATCTTCCATTGCTTCATTTTCTGCACTTTCCGGTATACCTTCCACCCGGCGCTCCGCCAGCCAGACACTCGTTCCAACCACTACAGTACCGGCGTCCGTGGCTGCAAGCACCCCTTTGCCGGGTACTGCTTCGAACGAAGACGCCCTCGGCAGCATAATATTTTTCTGTCCCGCGTCCCGGACAATCGCCTGGGCGAGCGCATGCTCGGAGGATTCCTCCGCGCCGGCCGCGTGCATCAACAGCTCCTGTTCTGTCCAGCCGGCTGCCGGCACAATATCAGTCACTGCCGGCTCCCCTTTTGTAATTGTGCCGGTTTTATCGAGCAGAATCGTCTCTACGGCTCCCGTGCTTTCCAAATACTGTCCGCCTTTAAAGAGCACGCCGTTTTCAGCCGCTCTGCCCGAACCTGCCATAATGGATGTCGGTGTTGCGAGACCGAGCGCACACGGGCAGGCAATAACAAGGATGGCAATGGTCGGCAGAAGCGCCGCTTCAAGCGATCCGGGCTGCACAAAAAGAATCCAGGTGAGAAAGGTCAAAGCCGCGATTCCAATCACAATCGGCACAAACACTCCGGATACCCGGTCGGCGAGGCGCTGGATCTCCGCCTTTCCGCCCTGCGCTTCCTCAACGACCCGCACAATCTGCGATAACGCCGTGTCCTTGCCGACCCGGGTCGCACGCATGCGGATACGCCCGTTTCCATTCACCGTCGCTCCAATCACCGTGTCCCCGGTATCTTTGTCCACCGGAATACTTTCGCCTGTAAGCATGGACTCATCCACAGACGAGCGGCCGTCAATGACCTCCCCGTCCACCGGTACTCTCGCTCCCGGCTTCACATGGACGACGTCGCCCTCCTGAACATCTTCGCTCTTTATTTCTGTTACTTCCCCGCCCCGTTCCACCAGGGCAGTTTCGGCTTTTAATGAAAGCAGCGACTTGATGGCACGCGAGGTGCGACCCTTCGCTTTCGCTTCAAACCATTTACCGAGAAGGATGAGGGTAATAATCACAGCCGAAGTTTCAAAATACAGACCTTCGGACGCATTGCCCGTCAGCACAAAGTACAGGCTGTAAAAATAGGCAGCCGAGGTTCCAAGGGCGACCAGCACATCCATATTGGCACTGCCGCTCCGCAGTGATTTATAGGCGCTCCGGTAAAACGTGGAGCCGATCACAAACTGAACCGGCGTTGCAAGACCGACCTGCACCCACGGGTTCATCAGTGCTTCCGGAGCCCAGAGAAAGGACAGAAATCCGAAATGGGACACCATCGTCCATACAAGCGGGAGGGTCAAAAGCGCAGAAATCAGCAGCTGCCATCCTTTTTTCAGCTGCTCTTTTTCTCTAGGATCCTCCGTCTCTTCTTCGGTCCGTTCGGTTAACCCATACCCTAATTTGTCTACTGCCTGTTCCATGTCTTCTACAGAAACTTCCCCGTCCAGATAGTGAACCGTGGCACGCTCCATCGCCAGGTTGACGGTAGCTTCCGACACACCCGGCATTTTATTCAGCTTCTTTTCGACCCGGTTGGCACAGGCTGCACATGTCATGCCGGAGACGTCAAATACCGCTTCGCTGCGACGGACGCTGTAGCCGGTCTGTTCTACTTTTTCTTCCATGTCATGCGGCGATACTTCATCTGGATCATACTGCACCGAAAGCTGTTCGGTTGTTAAGTTAACGGAGGCTTCCGAGACCCCCTCCATTTTCCCTACCTGCTTTTCAATTCTTCGGGAGCAGGCCGCACAGGTCATACCCTCTACGGATGCGTTCCATCGGGAAAGATTGTTATTGGTTTTCTGCTTTTCCATACCGGCACCTCATTTCCATTGCAGGCTTTCTTTTAATATTATACCCCCGTATAGTATTTAGCAAACAAAACTGTGATAAAAAAGCGGATCGTGGCTGCACGATCCGCTCCTTATTAATCATTTATGCAGATACAACATCGTATCCCTGATCATCTATCGCTTCATCAATATCTTTTCGTGAAGTTACTTCAGGATCATATTCTACGTCTACGGCACCTGTATCGAGGTTTACTTTCACGCTGGAAACGCCCTGCAGTTCGCCGACGCCGCCTTCTACCGCAGAGACGCAGTGTCCACAGCTCATTCCTTCCACCTGGATCGTTTCTTTTTTCATTTCAACCATCCTTTCTGTACCTTCATTATATAATACGCCTGAGGGGTATTGTCAAAAATCACTTCATCATCCGGCGCATAACGGTCATCAGCTCTTCAATGGATTCTTCGCCTTCACCCTCTTTAATGGCGTTCGCCACACAGTGCGAGGTATGGTCCTCCATCAATGCCAGCGATACTTTGTTGGTTGCAGACTGAATAGCTGCAATCTGGTTTAAAATATCGACACAGTACCGATCGTTTTCCACCATATCGTGAACGCCGCGCACCTGTCCTTCAATACGCTTTAACCGATTCAGCATTTGTTGTTTATTAGGTTGGACGGTCCTTTTATTGCCTGAAGCATGCTCCATACTGTCCACTCCTTCTTATCGCTTATTTACCGCTAGTTTACTAGGTGGAGCGGCGTTAATCAATTTTTATGATTTATGGAAAAGCACAATTTTTGTTTTAATTTTTAAAAATTTTCAATTTAGGGTTGCGTAAAATGAAAGCGTTTTCTATAATAAAGTCATTCTTCCAAAACGTTTCGGAGGCTAACTATGAATACCATAAAAGATATCGCTAAAGCAGCCGGCGTTTCCGTCACTACTGTTTCGAGAGCTTTGAATGGATACAGCGACGTCAATGAACAGACACGCCAGCGTATTCAGGAGATCGCCGAACAGCTGGACTATACGCCAAACCACATCGCCCGCGGCCTCGTTATGAATCGTTCGAAAACAATTGGGCTCTTAACCTCCCAATCCTTTCCGTCCAATCCGAAGGATACGTTCACACTTGATATTCTGGCCGGTGTAAACGAATACGCCAACGAATGCGGTTATGACCTTATCCTGTTTCAATCCCGTCCTACCGGGGACCGTACGTATTACCAAATGTGCCGGGAGCGACAGCTCGAAGGGGTCATCACCCAGAACCTCCCCCATGACCATTCCGCCACCGAAGAATTGGCGGCTACCGGGCTTCCATGCGTATTTATCGACAATCATGTGGAAAGCGGTAACGCAAGCTTTGTCACTACTGATAATGCTGACGGCGCCCGTCAGGCGCTGGTACATTTGATCGGACTTGGTCATGAACACATCGCATTTATTAACGGCCATCATTATGCCTACGTATCCAAAGAACGCCGGAAAGGCTACGAAGAAACACTTCGGGAGTCCGGTCTTCCCTACCGGGAGGAATACGTGCGGGAGGCAGCCTTCGATGAAAAAAAGGCTGAGCAGGAAGCGCTCGGGCTGCTTAAGGCCCATCCGCACATCACCGCCGTCTTTTGCGCAAGTGATTTAATGGCTCACGGGGTCATGCGGGCAGCTCATCATCTTGGGTACGTTCTGCCGCGGGATTTATCGATCATCGGCTTTGACGATCTCGTACTCGCGGAGTATTTTTCCCCGCCCCTGACCACTGTCCGTCAGGACCGGTACACGCTGGGGCGCAAAGCCTGTGAATTACTTATTGAGAAGATTGAAGGAAGAGATACACCTGCCAGCCTGATAATTCCTGCTTCGTTAACCGTGCGGGAATCCACCGGCATTCCGGTAAGCAGGTAGGTTCTTTCCTGCTTCTCTCTGGCACCCGAAACGTTTCGGATATTTTGAAATCGATTTCACATAAGGAGGAATAGGCATGAAGAAAGCTGCAGCCGTTACAGGAGCGTTTATAATGCTCACCGGATGTTCAACTGCGGACATCTCCCCAACTGCTGAGGACGAAGTCACAATTACGTATGCCCGCGGTGTGGATACGACTAACGCCACAGATGCCACTATTAAGGCATTTGAAGAAGAGCATCCAAACATCAATGTGGATGTACGGGAGATGCCGCCTGATACGGGAGAACAGCACAACCAGTACGCTACGATTTTAAGCAGCGGCAGTGATGAAATCGACGTATTTGCGGCTGACGTCGTCTGGCCGGCGGAATTTGCCCAGGCCGGCTATGCGCTTCCGCTTGACCGTCTGATTGAAAGAGACAACGTCGATATTGATGCCCATTTCCCGGCCACTATTGAATCCACCTCCTATAACGGACGGCAGTTTGCCATGCCATCGTATACAGATGCCGGGCTGTTGTTTTACCGGAACGATATTGTAGACGAGCCGCCGGAAACCTGGGAAGAGCTCGAAACGATGGCTGCAGACCTTCAGGGTGAAGAAGGCACCTCCTTTGGCTACTCGATGCAGGCTTCCCAGTATGAAGGTCTCGTCACTAATGCCATTGAATACATCGGTGCCTACGGCGGCCAGATCATTAACGAAAATCAAGAAGTAGTCGTTAATTCTCCGGAGGCCATTGAAGGTATCCAAAAAATGATCGATATAACCCAGTCCGACTTTGTACCAAACAACATTCTTAATTTCCAGGAAATTGAAACAGAAAACGCGTTTATAAATGGTAACACCGTTTTTGCCAGGAACTGGCCGTACCTGCTGTCTACTTCCACCGACCCGGAGATCTCCAATATTCCTGACAATGTCGGCTTCACCACACTCCCTTCAGGCAGCGACGGCACCGCTTCTGCTCTCGGCGGATGGACCACCATGATCAACAAAAACTCCGAAGAAGTTGAAGCCTCCTGGGAATTTGTAAAATTTATGTCCAGTGAGCAGGGCCAGAAAATCGGTGCTCTCGAAGGCAGCCGGGCTCCTACCATTGAGTCCCTTTATGATGATGAAGACATCCAGGAGGCAAACGCTCTGTTTGCGGATGATGCCTTCGTCGAAACGCTTCAAAATGCAGTACCGCGTCCAGTCACAGCAGATTATCCGGAAGTATCGGATATTATGCAGATTGAACTTTCGCGGGCAGCGGCAGGAGAAATTACGGCTGAAGAAGCTGCTGCCAATATGGAACGCAAATTGAACGCCGTTTTGAATGAAGAATAACACGGATTCAAAGGAGGAAGCCCCATGGCTGGAAAACCCGGACGCAAATTTCAATTAAATGAAAAACAATTAGGCTACGCAATGGTCGCCCCGGCGCTCGTTTTGATTCTTCTCGTCGTTATATGGCCCATTATGCTTTCCGGCTGGAACAGCCTGTTTGACTACCGGCTGAATGACCCTACCAAGTCGGAGCGAATCATGAGCGAAAGCCTGAACCTCGAGGAATACGCCGATAACCGGTACCTTGTCGAGCAAAATGTCAATGAGTTAAGCGAGGCTTATCCGGAAGGAGAGGAAACGTTTAACGAAACCTGGGCAGTCGTCCAGGAGCATCATGAAGAGCTTGTGGCTGATGACGCCATGGCTTCAAGCTATCAGGAAGTTAACAGCATGCTGAATGACTACGAGCCGATCACAGATGACAACCTGCGTATCCAATCCATCGACGGCTCGTGGGGCAGCGACTTTGAAGCTGCAATGGATGAACAGATCGAAGCCGTTAATTCCTTGCAGCAGCAGGCGGACGGGGACACGGCAGTGGAAATAGGCTATCTTTCCGCCCAGCTTGGCAATCTGCAGGGCTCGGTGCTCTCCTCGAACTTTGTCGGCCTGCAGAATTACGCGGATTACCTGCTCGATGGACGGACCTGGACCGCTTTGACAAATACGACCTTCTTTACGATCGTTTCCGTCGGCGCTGAGCTGATTATCGGTCTTGGTGTCGCACTGCTAATCAACCGGACCTTCAAAGGACGCGGCATCGTCCGGGCTTCGGTGCTCGTACCGTGGGCCATTCCAACAGCTGTAGCTGCCATGATGTGGAGCTATCTGTTCGATGGACAGTCCGGGATTGTCGCTCACTATATGGCAGCGGTTGGCTTAATTTCTGACCCGGGCGCTCTTTTAACGACGGCTTCGGGATCCATGTTTTCCATTATATTCGCAGACGTCTGGAAAACGACGCCTTACATGGCCCTGCTTCTGCTTGCCGGGCTGCAGACGATACCAAATACGCAGTATGAAGCAGCAGAAGTCGACGGAGCTGGCAGAATACAGAAGTTCTTCTTTGTAACCCTGCCACTGTTAAAATCAGCAATTCTTGTCGCCCTTCTCTTCCGGACCCTGGATGCCTTCCGCGTATTTGACCTGATTTATGTGCTGACCGGCGGCGGTCCGGCAAACGCCACGGAATCGATTTCCGTTTTTGCCTACAAAGCCCTGTTTGAACAGCAGAACTTCGGTGCCGGCTCTGCCCTTTCCGTCATAGTGTTTGTCTGTGTGGCCATCATCAGCTTTATCTTCGTTAAGCTGCTTGGCTCAGACCTGTTTCCGGAAAGAGCGAAAAAATAAGTGGAAGGAGTGACTGTACATGTTTAAAAACCAAGCCGGTATCCGGTTTTATATCTTCCTGGCTATCTTCGTGTTTCTCGTTATGTTTCCATTCATCTGGATCTTTTTAACTTCCCTGAAGCCCCAGAATGAGTTGACGTCGTTCGCCTGGTTTACATCCAACGCCACACTTGAGTCCTATGCGTCAGCGATTACGACGAGGCCGCTGTTCCGTTATATGCTCAACAGCTTTGTCGTTTCCGGCCTGACTACGGTGTTATCGCTCTTGATTGCTTCGTTTACGGCCTATGCGGTTACGCGGCTGCCTATCCGCGGCAAGACTTTAATTTTAGGTCTTGTACTGGCCTCATCGATGTTCCCGCCAATTGCGATTTTGTCTCCAATCTTTAACTTTGTGACAGACACGGGACTTCGCAACAGCTACATCGGTCTCGTTATTCCGTACATCACCATCAGCCTGCCGCTTGCGATTTGGATTCTGGCCACCTTTTTTCAAAAAATCCCCTGGGAGCTTGAAGAATCAGCCAAGCTGGACGGCGCTACGCCATTTCAGACGTACCGTCAGATCATCCTGCCGCTCGCTACCCCGGGCATCTTTACCACGGCGATTCTTGTTTTCGTCGCCGCCTGGAACGAATATCTTTTCGCTCTGGCGATCAATACCGCTGATGCCTGGCGGACGATCCCGGTCGGCATCTCCTTCTATCAGAGCGAATACACAGTCCCATGGGGCGACATTTCGGCTGCCACCGTTATTGTTACGATACCTATCGTTATTCTCGTTCTGATTTTCCAGCGCCGGATTGTTTCCGGGCTTACGAGCGGTTCAGTAAAAGAATAAGCATCACTATATAAAAAGGAGTGGAAATCACATGAAAACAGTAAATATCGGTGTCATCGGGTGCGGAAGCATCGCGAGAAACCGCCACATTCCAGAATATGAAGCAAATCAACATACCACTATCCGGGCCGTCTGTGACCTGGTGAAGGAGCGCGCCGAAGAAACAGCTTCCCGTCTCGGGGCTTCGGCCTATACGGATTATCACGAACTGTTAAAGGATGAATCGATTGAGGCGGTCAGCGTGTGTACATCTAATCATATGCATGCCCGGATCAGCATCGACGCCCTGGCTGCCGGCAAGCACGTGCTCTGTGAAAAACCGATGGCGACAAGCGAACAGGAAGCTGAAGAAATGATCGAAGCTGAAAAACGCAGCGGTAAAAAATTAATGATCGCTCATAACCAGCGTTTCGTGCCTTCACACGTGAAGGCGAGAGAGCTGATTGCAAATGGCGACCTGGGGAAAATCTTCAGCTTCCGGACCACATTTGGACACGGCGGCCCGGAGGGGTGGAGCATCGATGGCAAGGACAGCTGGTTCTTCCGCAAGGAGGAAGCGTTTATCGGCGCCATGGGAGATCTTGGAGTGCACAAATCCGACCTGATTCAATTTTTGCTTGATGAGCCGGTGACCCAGGTAGCTGCTTTCGTGGAAAACAATGCGAAGGAAAATATTACAGTGGATGATAACGCTGTATGCCTGCTTAAAACAACAGGAGGCTTAATCGGGACCCTCACGGCCAGCTGGGCTTATGTTCCCGAGGAAGACAACTCAACGATCATTTATGGCGAAAAAGGCACCCTCCGCCTTGAAGACGACCCCGTTCATTCGCTGACTGCCCACTATACTAACGGGCATACGGTCCGCTACGAGCTGGGCGGCATTCAGACCAATGACGCCGGCGGCCAGGAAAGCTCGGGGGTGATTGACGCCTTTACTGAAAGCATCATCTCGAACACGGAGGTGCCGGTAACCGGAGCAGATGGAAAGCAGGCCCTCGCTGTTATTCTGGCAGCTCTTGCCTCCAGCGAGCGCGGCCAGTTTGTTACTATTGGGAAGGAAGGTGTTCAATAATGAAAATCGGCGTTTTCACCGTCCTGTATGCTGATTTGGCTTTTACAGATATGCTCGATAAGGTTAAACGTGCCGGAGTGCAGGCCGTAGAGCTCGGCACCGGCGGCAATCCGGGCAATGACCATGCAGATGTAGACAGGCTGTTAAACAGCGAAGATGCACGCAAACAGTTCCAGGAAGCACTGGATGCCCGGGGCTTAACCGTCAGTGCGCTCAGCTGCCACGCCAATCCGATCTCCCCGGACCCGGCTGAAGCAAAGGATGCGGACGAAACGTTCAAAAAAACCGTGCAGCTTGCCAGCCTGCTGAATATTCCGGTCGTTAATACGTTCTCCGGTGTCGCCGGAAGCGACGAAAGCGCCAAGCACCCAAACTGGCCGGTCGCCCCGTGGCCGAGCGCATATTCAGACATTTACAACTGGCAGTGGGAGCAAAAGCTCATTCCATATTGGAGGGAAGCCGGCAGCTACGCTAAAGAACACGGCGTAAAGGTCGGCATTGAGCCTCATGGCGGTTTCCTCGTTCATACGCCGTACACGGTGCTGAAGCTTCGGGAAGCAACCAACGATGCGGTAGGTGCTAACCTTGATCCGAGTCATATGTGGTGGCAGGGGATCGACCCGGTAGCCGCGATTAAAATTCTTGGAAAAGAAGGAGCCATCCACCACTTTCACGCCAAGGATACGTATATCGACCAGGACAACGTCAACATGTACGGCCTCACCGATATGCAGCCTTACAGCAGCGTGCAGACCCGCGCCTGGAGTTTCCGGTCGGTCGGCTTCGGCCACGGCATGAAGGAATGGAGCGATATGATCAGCGCGCTTCGGACGTTCGGCTACGACCATGTTGTCAGCATCGAGCATGAAGATCCGATCATGTCACTTGATGAAGGCTTCGAGCGGGCTGTGCAAAATCTGAATTCCGTCAATATTTCCGAGCGTCCGGTCGACATGTGGTGGGCGTGATCCCTCCGTATTAAAAAAGCTGCTCCCCTTACTCAGGGCGGGCAGCTTTTTAAAATAGACGATGCTTGTAAGCATAAACAACTGCCTGGGTCCGGTCCTGCACCTGGAGCTTATGGAGGACACTGCTCACGTGTACCTTCGCTGTTTTCAGGGCAATAAACAGCTCTTCGGCAATTTCCATATTGGTCTTCCCCTCTGCAAGCAGCCGCAGCACCTCAAGCTCGCGTGCAGTCAGCTCCTCATGCAGCTCCCTTTGATCCCGCCGTTTCATGTTTGTCATCAGCTTTCCCGCTACTTCCGGCTCCAAAATCGACTGCCCGTCGTGTGTTTTCCGAATCGCCGCTGCGATCTCTCCGGCCCGGGAGGTTTTTAAAATATAGCTAACGGCTCCCGCTTCAAGCGCCGGGTACACCTTTTCATCATCGATAAAGCTTGTAACAATAATAATTTTGGCTGCCGGCCAAGCCTCCATAATTTTCTCTGTCGCCTCAATGCCGTTCATATCATCCATCACCAGATCCATGAGGATAATATCCGGCCTGAGTTCCAGAGCCAGCCTGACCGCTTCCCGGCCGCTTGAGGCTTCAGCGGTTACTTCCATATCCGGCTGCGTCGATAAATACGACGTCACCCCAATACGAACCATTTCGTGGTCATCTGCAAACAGGATCGTAATCATACCTCTTCCCCCTTCGACAGCCAGGGCACTTTAACATCGATGCGGCTGCCCTCTCCCGGCAGGCTCACTAAATGAAAGTGCCCGCCGATTTCCTCCGCCCGTTCCTTCATCGTACTCAGCCCGTAGCTGTCCGGTTTTTCTTCCTCCATATAAAACCCGACGCCGTTGTCCTGGACACGTAAAATGATAAATTCTTCGCGCTGCAGCAGCGACACCTTCAGCTCGGTCGCCTTCGCGTGGCGAAGCGTGTTGGAAATGGACTCCTGGCTGATCCGAAACAGCTGGTCCTCCACTCCCTTTTCAATTGGAAACGGTTCAATCACCTGCTTGATCTGCAGCGGCACCTTCGCCGTCAGATCGTTCAGCAGTTGCTTGATTCCCTCCTGCAGCGATTGTTTATTCAACGCCGCCGGCCGCAGATGAAGAAGCAGCGCCCGCATTTCAAGCTGGGACTGGTTAATCATCCGCTCGATGGTCTGCCATTCCTTCGAAACCTCCCCCATGCCGGACCGCTCATTAACCGCAGATATCATCATGGAAGCCGCAAACAGCTGCTGGCTGACCGAATCATGGAGCTCCCGGGCAATCCGGTTCCTTTCCTGCGCAATAACCTCCTGCAGGCTCTTTTCCCGGTCCTCGGCCCGTTCTGTGGCCAGCTTCTGCCCGCGTTCCGCCTGCCCCTGCAGCTGACGTTCCACCGCTTCAAGCTCTGTGCGCAGCTCTTCTACTTCCCGGTACATCTCCGCCGGCCAGATATTTTTAGGGCTTCCTCTGCTCAACCGCTCCAGCACAGCCTGCAGCTGCTGCCAGCGGGCATTCCATGCCCGGAGCGTTAAAAACCCGAGAGCGGTGCCAAGCAGAACGATCAGTACGACAAGCAAAAAGCCATACGGCAGGCCACTCATGGTTTGTCCCATCAGCACGTCCCACATGTCAAAAGGCAGCAGCAGAAGAAGCGGAACGACGGTGGAGACGCTGATGAGAAAAGCCGCAGCGATCCCCCACCCGGCTGCTTTCACAAAGCTGTTCATCGCCGCTCCACCTCCAGATCCCCGCTGATAAGCGAGGTGAAAATATAAAGCGTGGAAGCTTCCTCATCTGTCGCAGGAGCGTGATAAGTGATCGTCTGGTTCCACCGCTTTGCTTCTTCTTTCCCAAACAGGCGCACGCGTCCGTACACTGTACTATGGCGGATAATCACGTTCACTTCGTACGGCACATGGACGGTTACTGAGCCAAGGCCGTGACGGACGATAACCACCGCCTGCGCCGGCAGAACTGTATTGGTGGCATCAACAATTTTATCGCCCACGCCGCCGATCACGTTAATGTCCTTCCAGTGAAACGGCTTCCGTCCGACCTTCTCCCGCCCCCACAGACGGTTGCCAAGCAGCCGTTCCCGCTCATAATTTTCTACCCTGCCGGCCAGCTCTTCCACCTCTGCCTGTTCTTCGACAGGCTCCCTGGACGACCGGCGCATCTGCAGCAGCAGCAGAACAAAAAAGGCAATTACCCAGAACTGTACAGCCCAGAGAGTGACCGCTGTAAGGCCCAGGCCGATCCACCCGACCCACCAGAAAATGGCTGAAAGCGTCCGCCTTTTCGTCCGCTTTCCAATAAAAATAAACAGGGCGAAAAAGAAGAGCACAGGCACTAAACCGGCTCCGTGCGAAAAAAATTCCAGTATGAACAGGAGGATTCCCGTAAAAAACACGAATTGGATCATCTTCGTTGATATATGGGAAAACATAGGAACCCTCCTTTGCTGTTTATGTAAGTTAAAAATAGAGACGCCCTGGTCAGCGTCTCTATTTTATCACGCTTTTTCCTGCTCCGCCTCTGTGTTCCGCTTTTCAAGACGGGCTACCCTTTCGTCGAAGGTGGAATGCTCGTACTCCTGCTGATGATGCTGCTCCATACTTTCTAAATACTGTTCCACTTCTTTAAAACGTGCTTCCGGTTCGCGGCCGCTCTCCTCGTATAGTTTAGAGATATTGTGATTGGCCCGGGCTACATTTTCCCGTCCCATCCACTCCATCCGTTTCAGACGCATATCCTTCAGCTTATACACCATTTCCTGATGCCGCCTCTCGAGTGTCTGCAGCTGCTCTTCTGCTTCTTTTTTCATCGTGGCAAGCTTTTGCGCCCGCTCGCCGTACTGTTCAATTTCCCTCAAAGCAATCTCATACAGCTCGTTCTCTTCGTAATGCTTTACCACCGCGGCCTGCTGCTTACGTTTATCAAGCATCTTTTCTGCTTCGTCCTGTTCGTGCTGAAACTCTTCAACCAGCCTGCGCTGACGGTCTGTAAGCCTGCTTACCTTTTCCGTTTCGCGCTCCGCTTCTTTAATATAGCGGTTGAGCGAAGCGATCGGATTGTCTGTTTCCTTTTTCATGTTCCACCGCCCCCATTCCTGTTCGACATCCTCCTTGAACTGCTGCCAAATGCCCGCCATGGCTCTTTCCTCCTTTTTTATCTGCGCTTTAGTTTTTTCCATTCTTCTTCAAAGCCTGTGAACGGATCTTTCGTTCTGGTCCGGCGGTCAATATCCACTTCATCATCACTCCATTTTTTCACGCTCCAGTATATAGCGTACAGACCGAGAAGCGCGATGACTGCATAGATGTTGGTGAGCGCAAGCAGTATCGCTGCAATGCCCACCACTACCCAGAAAACCCTCGCCGCAGTGGACGTGCTTTCCTGAAACTGGCGGTAGACGATATACGCCAGTGCCACTCCAGCTGCGAGCAAGAGCAGCGGCCCGAGGTTCGACAAAACGACAATTGCTGCGACTGTAATGAGTGCTGCTAATCCGATTTTTTTCCACATGGTATTTCCCCCTTCCTGTACTTCTATCCTACGCCGGTTTCCCGGCTTCCGGGAGCAGCCCGGGGTCTATCTTTTCTACGCCTCAAGGCGTATTTACCATAAAAAAAGCACCCTTTCTGTATAAAAGGGTGTTTACGCCTGGCTCTGCTGCCCTGCATTTTCAAGGGCCTCGATTGTCTTCTTTTTAAATGCATCGTCGACCGGACGACCGTCCGGACTCGAATAATTCAGCTGATTTTTCGCTGGGAGGTAAACATATCCCAGTGCTTCAAGCTCCCCGCAAAGTCCCGCCGGCAGCCTGCCGGACCCCGTCTGCCGTATAAAATGCTCTGTTACCGAGACTGTGACCTCTGTATCCGTCGATCCGGTGTTCAGTACGAATAAATCGTCCTCATTCTGCTTAATCCATTTCCCTTTGGAGAAGAGCGAAAATGTCGATGCTTCGAGGGCGGAGATGCCGCTGAGATTCACTCGGTACACGTCATTAATAACCTGCCGCACCATTTCACCGGACGGAGGGGACGGCAGCCGGGCGAGTGCATAATCAAGCAGTTCCTCTTTGCCGGCGGCCTCCCATTCTTTTTCAGTCCATGCTGCAAAAACAGATTGTGATCTCCGGGCCCCAGGGGCTTTCGGCTCCGCGGCAATACTCTGCAGGGATATGTCAAAAATCTCCGAAACGAGGCGTTCCACCACAGCCAAGGTGAGTTTGTTTTCATTTTCCACTCTTTCATCCATCTGTTCTGCTTTTGTATTCATACCAGTTCCTTCTTTCAACTTGATATGTAAACGGTC
This sequence comes from Marinococcus sp. LNHM4E3-1, assembly GCF_056034405.1. Classification (NCBI taxonomy): domain Bacteria; kingdom Bacillati; phylum Bacillota; class Bacilli; order Caryophanales; family Bacillaceae; genus Marinococcus; species Marinococcus sp. LNHM4E3-1. Next base: position 140,616 of record NZ_JBQLID010000008.1, read on the forward strand.
CGGTTTTTTTATTTACTCGTTTCTTACCAGTCGGAATCCAATAGACTGCAGCGCTGTTTCCAGGCTTTTTTCGATCATAATATTTTCGCCGAGAATATCTTTTCGTATATCCTGAACAGCCATGTCCGGGCGGACGCCGGTTAGAATAGGGTCAATGCCCATCAGCTTCAGCGCCTGAATGACCTGGGAAATATACGTTGTGAACGTTTCGTTAAAAGCCGAAACACCAGACACATCGATCATAAAATAATCGTATTTCCCGCCGTACACTTCCTGCAGTACTGTTTCCATCAAACGGTTGGATCTTGCTTCATCCATCGCCCCTACGAGCGGGAGCACAGCGATCCCTTCGCCTATCGGCACAATCGGGTACCCGAGCACCTCTATTTTTTCATCCATGCGGTCTACGCGGATCAGATAGCTCAATAAATTACCAAATGTCTGCATCAGCGAAATTTCTTCCTTCTTAAATTCACGCGGCTCGCGGTTCAATACGCACAGTGTGCCAAACGGGCCGCCGTCCTGGTCTTTAATGTACACGCCCAGAAAAGTATGTACATTGAAATTTTTCGGCATCAGCAGTTCTTTGGTTTCTTCATTACTCACTGCATCGGAAAAGTGAAAATACTCCTGATCATCATTTTTCAGCACGTATTGACAGAACGATGCTTCGTGCTCCACTTTCATTCCTTCAGAAACAAGATCATCCCCGCGTTTGTTGTAAGCACTCAATACGTCCATATAAGTATCTTCTTTTTTTGCAATATAAACAGAGTCCACCTGAAGGGACTCAGCGATCACGCTCATGATTTCTTCAGCCATCTCTTCAATGGAGAAAGTGTACCTGCTTGACGGCCCTGATGTTAAACTCACTTTTTCCCCCTCCTGTTACATGAAGCTGATTTATATTTATTCCCTCTTTTGTTTTTAACTAATCTTTTTGTAAACACATTATGCCACCGATGAGTCTTTTTTAACAGGACTTAACCTGTAAATTTTTCTAATTTCAGTATTTTCTTGTTTCCCGGAAAAGTGTTCGTATAAAATATAAGAACAAACGTTCGTATATATGGTTTACTTTTTATCTTGAAGATGTCTTTTATAAACAACAGGGGTAAGGAGAGGAGGCATCTATGACACATTCATCATACGCTGATTCAAAAAGAGAAGCATGGGAAGCTTTCAAAGAGAAAAATCATTCGTTCCTGCGTACCCGGCTCATCCGTGAATTTCTGGAGGATGCTGTGCACCAGCAGCTGTTGAAACAGGCTTTAAACGATGATGCTGCCTGGGCACACAAAGCCATTGACCTATCTTTTAAGCGTTACTACCAGGATGTGGTCTGGCGTTCTTATATGTTAAAAACCCTGCACTGGGAAGCAATCCGCTACGATCGTTACCATCGCCGGCGCCAGCATCGGACTCCTCTGTCCGACCAGGAGGCCCTGTTTGAAGAAACCGGTTCATTTTACAGTGAGGACTCAGAGCAAAGCCTTGAAGAAGAGCTGCACCATTATCCGGTCTGGCTCGGCTTTCGTTCGCTGACTCCGTACCAGCAGTGGATTTTTTCTAAAAAATACAGCTGCGGGTGGAAGGATACAGACATTGCCAGCCACCTTCAAATCAGCCGCCAGGCAGTGTCAAACGCTCACCGAAAAGGTTTGAAGACACTTCGTTTTTATGCCGGGAAACGGGAGGAGCAGTGATGCACATTATTGATTCCAGTGCCGTTGTCGAACTGCTGGCCAATGTCGGCTTCCCTATCATTGTAACGTTTTATCTGCTTTTGCGGATTGAACAGCGGATTGAGCATTTGCGCCGGGATGTAAACCGTCTGGCTTGCTCTTCACCAAAAAAGGAGGAAACGATGCATGAGGACTAATAACCGGATCACAAAAAATCAGCGCATGAGCGAGGAAGCGCTGTATGAAGAGCTTCAAAAATTCGAACCATTCATCCAGCAGGCGCTCCGTCAAACTTCCTATCAGGAGCGTGAGGATCTTCAGCAGGAGCTCCGCCTGAAATGCATTGAAAAAATACTCACGTATGAACCGCCGGAAGTACCCGGCTTCTGGGAGTACAAACGCCGCTATGAGCAGCAGATGGACGAATAAACCGGCTCGCTCCATAAAAAAACAACCGGACCGGCTGAAGGCCGGTCCGATTGCTACATATGTGCTACTCCATGTTGCTATGACGCCTGGCCATTTGCTCGTAGTCAGCTTCCCCGTGTGCATGGGCAGCAGCAATAATCAGACCGTCCAATATTAAATGCAGACTCTGATCGAACTGATTTCCCAACGGCTGAATCGTTTCCGGCTCATGTTCCAGCCGTTTTTTGGTTGCGGCAGAAACAGCGATAAAAGCATCGCTGAGTTTTCCCAGGGAAGAATCCCGGTTGGTGGAGCAGACCAAAAGCTCTGCTCCGCTTTTTTTCGCCTGTTCCGCCGTATGAACGAGAATCGAAGTATTTCCTGAGCCGGATAATACTACAAGTAAATCTCCCTCACCCACGGAAGGGGTAATCGTTTCACCAACTACAAACACGTTATATCCACTGTGCATGAGACGCATTGCAAACATTTTTCCGACAAGACCGGAGCGCCCTTCACCGGCTACAAAAATTCTTGGAGCCCGGTTAAGCTTCGCTGCAGCCTGTTCTACTTCTTCTGCACGCACGCTGCCCACAACCTCTGTTATTTCCCGGGAAATAGTGTTTAATACGTATTCTGCATTCATAGCCTGTCTGCCTCCGATCGTATTTGTTCCGCTGCCTGCCGGGGATTTATGCTTTTTGTAATAGCGCCTCCGATAATAACTACGTCTGGACGCGCCTCCTTGATTTTGTGAAGGTTATCCGCTTTTAAACCACCAGCTGCTGATACTTCCCAGTGCGGAAATGCCTGCAGCAGCTTGTAATAATCATTATCGCCTGCTCCTGCCTGCTGCATGTCTTTACCTATATGCAGCGAAGCACTGCGGATGCCAAGCTTATCGAGTTCCTCAAGCCGTTGTTTTTCCTGCACATTCAACAGATCCACAAAAGCTTTTTTACCGTATTCTTCAGCGGTCTCGAATACTGCCTGGATAGAAGCGTCCGATGCAAAAGCCATCACCGTCGTTACATCTGCGCCTGCCTCGAAGGCCTGGATTGTTTCTGCCCTCGCTGCATCACACGTTTTCATATCCGCGACCAGTATTTTACCCGGATATTCCTGCTTCATCTGCCGGACGATGTCCATGCCATATTCTTTAATGACCCCCGTGCCTATTTCAATCCAGTCGATATACGCTTCGGTTTGATGAACGACATTAAAACACTCGTCCCAAGCTAACCGGTCCAACGCCAGCTGTATGTTCATTGCTTCCTCCTTTAACGCTCCACACGTTCTTCGTTCCCAAGCGCTGCTTCCACTTCCTCTAAAAGCGGCAGCCCTTCATTGTCGCCTGCTACCTGTACGACTTTTGCTCCAGCTACCGCGCCGATTCTCAAAGCCCTCTCCAGCGAATATCCCTGCAGCAGACCGTACAGCAAGCCGGCGTTGAAACCGTCTCCTGCTCCTACGGTATCAGCCACTTTTTCTACTTTTTCCGCCGGCTGATGCACGGTTTCCCTGCTTCCGTGTTTTCCGGCTGCTCCTTCACTGCCGTTTTTAATAATGACACGATCAATGCCATACGATTGAAAAGAAGCAAGGTGCTCTTCTATTGACTGTGGGCCGAACAGCATATCCGCTTCATCTCTTCCACTCAGCATGATATCTACGTATGGAAGCAGGGACCGGATGGCCTCCCCCGCCTCTTCTTGATCCCAAAGACGCAGACGGATGTTCGGATCCATAGCTGTAAGCACTCCCCACTCCCCTGCAAAACGCAACGCTTCCCGGAGCATCTCCACATTTTCCGGGCGGAGCGAAGCAAACACGCCGGTAATATAAAATACTTTCGGCTGCCCGGTCAGCTGTTCTTTCACATGCTGCAATGTTATTTCTTCTGTCGGTGATGGAAAGCGGTAGTAAAACGTACGCCCATTACCGTTTTCAAGCGTTTCTTTAAAATTCACGGGAGTAGCGTAGTCATCTTCAAAAGCTATTCCCGAAACGTCAATTCCTTCTCCGCGCAGGGTATTAAAAATATGGCGGCCAAATTCATCGCGGCCAAGGCGGCTGATCATCCCTGTCTGAAGCCCCAGGCGGGCGCAGCCGACAGCCACGTTTAATTCGGCCCCGCCGATTTTCCGCTCAAACTCAGTCGTAAAACGCATCGGCCCCCGCTGTTTCGGATTCATTGTAATCATTGCGTCGCCAATTGTAAGGATGTCCTGCATCTTTACTGCCTCCATTCTTATTCAAACGCATTCGGCAGCCACATGAAAATGCCCGGAACGAATGCAATTACTAAAATCACAACCAGAATCATGCCAATGTACGGAATCGTCGCTTTAAAGGAGCGGCTGATGGAAAGCCCGCCTATCGCACTTGCAAGCAGGAGGCACAGACCGTACGGAGGCGTCACGAGACCTACAGCCAGGCACATGAGTACGACGATCCCGATATGAATGGGATCGAGGCCGAGCTCTGATGCTGCCGGCAGTATAATGGGTACAAACAAAATGATTGAAGGCACAGTGTCCATAAACATACCGACAAATAAAAACAAAACGATAATCAGCACAATCAGAAGCCAGGCGTACGGTACCGACTCCTCGAAAAAGGAGGAAATGTGGGCTGGAATATTATTAAAGCTGATCAGTCGTCCAAGCGACGTGGCGGTCGCCAGCGCAAACAATGTAAGCGAGCTGAGCTTCAAGGTTTCAATAACGATCTCCGGCATATCCCGCAGGCGGATGCTTCTGTAAAAAAAGAACGCCAGAATAAACGAGTAAATGCAGGCGATGATCGACGCTTCGGTCGGTGTCACAAACCCGCCCATGATGCCAACAAGGATAATAATCGGTGTAAGCAGCGGTGGAAAGCTCCGGATGCCGTGTTTGACAATCGCCTTTGTATCAAGCCGGTCATGCTTCGGGTAATTATTTTTCTTCGAGATGACTGATATAAACAGCATTAATCCAACGCCGATTAACAGTCCTGGAATAATTCCGCCGATAAACATCTGACCAATCGACACCCCGGCCAGGCTTCCGTAAATAACCATCGGAATCGATGGAGGAATAATCATGCCCATAGTGGAGGAGGCAGCGGTTACAGCCACTGACGTTTCCGTGCTGTACTGCTCCTTTTTCATACTTGGGATCAGAATTTTCCCCACCCCTGCCGTATCAGCCGTAGACGCTCCAGATATGCCGCCGAAAAACATAGAAACGACGACGTTGGAGTGGGCCAGCCCTCCGCGGATATGGCCCACGAGTGACACCGCAAACTGAATGAGCCGTTCGGAAATCTTACCACGATTCATGATATTTGCCGCAAAGATAAACAGCGGCACAGCAAGCAAAATAAAGGAGTTTAACCCGACGAACATTTGCTGGATAACAGCTTCAAGCGGGACCGTTCCCATAACGAGAAAACCAACATAGCTGACGATGCCAATCACAAATGCGATAGGAATGCCAAGTACCATTAATATTAAAAAGAGCAGTATTAATCCAATTGCGGTTATCATTTTTTATTCACCTCCACGACATTTTGGTAGTGACGCCAGTGGTCCATCGCATTCTGAAAAGCGAACAGTATGATTCCTGCTCCGGCAATTGGCACAGGCAGCCAAATGAAAAATTGACTGACTCCCGGCAGGTAGTTCAGCGTCCAGCTGCTGAACTGGGTCGTAATCTGCACCCCGTGGATGACAAACGCGAGACCGAACAGAACTAAAAAGAAATGGATAACTATCTGGAGCGCCAGCAGATATTTCCCGGACAGCTTCTCCAAAAGAATGCTCACGGTAAAGTGCTGCCGTTCTCTAACCATTGCTGCCGCTCCGAGCAGCACCATCCATATAAAAGCATATGTGGCCACCTCGGCTGACCAGAGGAAGGCGACTCCGGGAATGTAGCGGGTCATCACCTGTAGCGCTACGCATATAAAGAAAATCGAAAAGGCGGCTGCGCCTCCCCACAAAAATACTCGCTGTATTTTATCGATAAATTCTCTCATCTTCTCACCCACCTATTCATCCTTTAGTTCCTGGACCGTTTCGTATTCTTCTTCCATCCCGAGATTATCTACAGCATCTCTGCGTACGCTTTCCGTCTGGCTGGTAAAGGCTTCTTTATCCACCTCGTTGATTTCCATGCCTTCTTCCTGAAGCTTTTGTTTATACTCACTGGCCAACTCCTCATCAGTTGCACGCGCAGTTTCAGTCGCTTCCTGTACCGCTGTATCAACTGCTTCCTGCTGTTCGGCATTCATACTGTCGTACGCTTCCTGGGTGGTGAAAAATACCCGTGTCGTAACGTCGTGCTCCGTGAGTGACAGATGATCCGCTACCTCGTAATGACTGGCTAAATAAATATTGGTGAAATCATTTTCTGCTGCATCCGTCAATCCATTCTGAAGCGCCTGATACATCTCGTTCCAGGCCACACTCGTCGGCTGGGCGCCAAGCGCCTGCCAAGTATTCGTCACCACCGGTGAATCCTGGGTCCGGACCGTTTTATTTTCCAAATCCTCCGGCGTTTCCACTGGCTGCGTGCCGTAATAATTACGCGTTCCTGCCGACCAGTAATCAAGCACTTTAAAATTTGATTTTTCTTCTGTCACACGTGCTACTTCATCGCCTACCTCGCCGTCCACTACCCGCTCCCAGTGCTCCCGGTCTTCAAAAAGATACAGAATGGAGAAAAAATCCACCTCTTTTACTTTTTGGGCCAAATACCCTGGAGAAGCGACCACCAGATCCACCGACCCGGTCTCCGCGCTCTGGGCAAGCTCTGCTTCGCTTCCGCCAAGCGACCCGTTCGTGTGTACCTCCACCGTAACGCTTCCATCGCTTTCTTCTTCTACGACTTCTTTAAATTCCCTCAAGCCGACAGCATAGGGACTCTGGTCATCAAGCTGGGTGGCGGCTACTAAATGAACATTTTCTTCAGCCCCGGCCGTGCTTTCAGTACTGGCGCTGCTGCAGCCGGCGAGCACTCCAGCGGCGAGCGCCATCATGGTAACGCTTACTTTTTTCATCATTCAAACCTCCTTTTATATTTTTGCTTCAGTGGAATCCCGTACATGAAAAGCTGTCTCATATATATATTCATGACTTAATTTCTCGGCCGGCACGCCCTCGTTCACCTGCTCCAGCAGAAGCTCTGCTGCTTTTTGCCCCATTTGATAGGCCGGCTGTTCAATGGTTGTTAGCGATGGGGAAAAGAAAGCAGCGTATTCCACCTCATCAAACGTTACCAGGGCAAGGTCTTTGGGAATACTGAGCTGCTGCTCTTTAGCAAATGTCAGTGCTTCTACAAGCATGCGGTCGTTAGAGATAAACAGCGCATCCGGAGGAGACTGCTGTTTCATCATTACCTTTAATGCCTCCTGAGCACCGCTGACTTCCCCGTGGTATGCAAGCTTGTTATTTTCAGCGATCCCCTCTGCCTCGAGCGCATCCTCAAACCCGCGGAAGCGTTCTTTTCTTGTGTTCATCTTCAGCTCCGGGCCGATAAAACCGATATTGCGGTATTTTCTATCGGCTAAATGCTTTACCGCATCGTACGAAGCCTTATAATTATTCACCACTACAGAGGGGATTTCCGACTGCTCTACCGTTCTATCCAGAAATACTAACGGAATTTGATAGCTTAGAATGTCTTCATAATTTTTTCGGTCCTGACTGCTTGGGATAATAATCATTCCGTCAATCTGCTTTGCCATCAGCATATCAATGTACTGTTTTTCTTTCGTTTCGTCGTCATCGGCATTACAGATGATGACGTGATAATTGTACTTTATGCACATATCTTCAATCGCTCTGACCACAAGCGTGGAAAACCGGTGCACCACGTTCGCGATAATAACGCCGATCGTCGTCGTTTTCTGTTGTTTCAGCCCTCTTGCAATCGCATTCGGCCGGTAGTTTAACCGGGCAATGGCCTGCTCGATACGCCCTTTTGTTTCTTCACCCATGTATGTAAAACGACCATTCATAAACTGAGATACGGTGCTTATGGAAACATTTGCTTCTTTTGCCACATCACGCAGCGTCACATTTTTACGCATAGCTTCCCTCCTGATAAAACGTTTTAGTAAAACGATTTATTTCATTCTAAAAGATACATCCCTAAATTGCAAACGCTTTATTATTTTTTTTGCTTTTCGCAATTGGTTCCAGGGTTTACCTTTATCCAAATACTTCGTATACTGGTGAAGCTGCAATTAATTAGCATGCTAATTAAATTTAAAAAGGAGCTTTCTTTTTATGAAATCCGATCAGCTTATTCATATGATTCATCAGCGGTCGCGTACACTTTCGAACACGCTAAACGAAACGCTTGCCCCGTTTGGGCTGTCCCATGCACAGTATATGATTATGTATGTGCTTGATACCGGCGGTCCGGCCACCCAGACGCATATGCGGAAATATCTGCAGGTGGAAGCGCCGACGATTGCCCGTACCATCGCCACGATGGATCGCAATGGGTGGATAGAAAAACGTCCCGGCGCAGACCGGCGTACGCAAGTCATCCACCTTACCGACAGCACGAAAAAAACACTTCCCGAAATTAAAGAACGAGTTGCAGAGGCAGAGAAGCGTTCGCTCGCTCGGCTGTCAGATCAGGACCGGGAAGTTCTGCATGAGCTGCTTGGAAAAATTACGAACGAAAGGAGCGGGAAACAGTGAGCCGTCATGACCATCCCATCTGGACAAAGGATTTTATTAGTATCACGATTACCAATTTCATGGTTTTCACCGTATTCTATTCTCTTTTAACTACACTGCCCCTTTTTGTTACCGGCAGCCTCGGCGGAACCAGTGCCCAGGGTGGGCTTATCGTCACGATTATGCTCGTTGCTACGATCATCACCCGGATATTTGCCGGTAAGATCATGGAAAAAACCGGGCGTAAACGGGCGCTGGTCTGGGGAGCCGCTGCGTTTGTTCTCTGTACTTTTTTATACCTTTTTATCGATACGTATACGGGGCTGCTGCTGCTCCGGTTTGTGCACGGCATTCCTTTTGGCATTTTGAGCACCGCTGCCGGCGCTATCGCTGCAGATGTTATCCCAAATGAGCGACGCGGGGAAGGCCTCGGTTATTTCACGACCTCCATGAATGTTGCCGTCGTCATCGGCCCATTCATCGGACTGACGCTAATACAGTTTGCTCCTTTTGCCCTTTTATTTATACTGCTCGGCATATTTATGATCGTTGGTGTATGGTGCGCAGCTATTGCCCGGGATCCAGGAATTCCTGCCGCACCGCACACTGAAAAAAAGAAGCTGTCCATTCATGATTTTATCGAACTGCGGGCGCTTCCAATTGCTTCTATCGGGCTGCTTGCTTCTTTTTCCTACGCCGGCGTCATTTCATACATGTCCCTGTTTGCCGAAGCCATGGGTCTGATCCAGGTATCTAGTTTCTTTTTTCTTGTGTTCGCTGTGGTCGTCATTGCTTCCCGTCCGGTGGCAGGCCCGTTATTTGACTCCCGCGGGCCGGGCACTGTTCTGTACCCCTGTCTGCTGATTTTTGCCATCGGCCTCGTAACACTCAGCTTTACCACTGCCGGGTGGATGCTGCTGTTGTCTGCCGCTTTGATCGGCCTTGGTTACGGAACGCTTCTTCCTGGTTTTCAAACGATGTCCATTCAGGCGGCTGAGCCGCACCGAAGCGGGCATGCCACCGCTACATTTTTTATTATGTTTGACTCCGGCATCGCTCTTGGCTCCTTTTTTCTCGGACTTTTAGTGAATGCTGTCGGCTATCAGTATTTGTATCAAATTACGGCAGGCATTATACTGCTGACGATTGGGGCTTTGTATTTGTATTTCCGGACATCGTCGGTGTATGCCTATGAAGAAAAGAAGGCCTGACCCCTATAATATTATGTATATAAAAAAAGCAGGAGAGCTCCTGCTTTTTTTCAGATTGTTGAGAAACAAAATAAAAGCGTCATGTTTGTTCGTGGATCGTTCGATCCACGTTCTTTTTTGGCTGGTG
>NZ_JBQLID010000009.1:0-137474 GCF_056034405.1 Marinococcus sp. LNHM4E3-1
AAATGGGTTCATCTTATTGGTGAAAACCTGCTCTACCTTAATTGTGATAAATTGCTCTCTCTAGTTTAGCGTTTACAGAGGGTTATTTATTACCTGAAAGTGAAATTTTTTCTTCCGTAGAATCAATCGAAAAACAAATTATAGAAGAAAGCAAAGAAGATGAATTTATCAAAAATTCTATTTCTGAAGAAACACTAAGAATTTATAATGCCGTGCTGGCAGCTGCATGGAAGAAGGACGAATCACTCAATTCACACGAAATTAATATGCTTAATGTGCTTCGGGATGAGCTTGGATTGACTACTAAAGATCATTATCTGATCGAAAGCCGTACTGGAAGGTTCCCTCAAAAAGGAAACAAGTTACATTCTACAAAGCAAATAGAAAAATCGTTAAAGCATTTTCAAACGAGAGGACTTATTTTGCGATTCAAAAGCGATGAAGGTTATTATGTTATTCCTTATGAAATAGCCAGGGTCGTAAGATACGAAATGGGAAGTGAACTTCGCAAAGATACATATTTGAAACTCCTGAATGACTTAAATATGAATCAACTTAAGACTATCCTTTCTGCATTGAACTTAAATTTAAGCGGTAACAAGGACATTCTGATTGAACGAATTATAAAGCATAACGCTAGACCTACCAGTGTATTGAACACTTTAAGTTTATCTGAATTGAAAGAAGTGCTTCAATCTTTAGACGGAGCCAGGTTAAGCGGTACTAAAGTACAAAAAATAAAAAACATTATTGATTACTATGAAAATCTAACTTCAGTGGTTGATTCCGATCCTACAGATCATAGATCCAGGTATTACGATTTTTTTGAAGATTTGGCTTCGAGAAATTATAAGCTGTTAAGAACAAATAAAGTAATCGATAAAGATTTAGATATTGAAAATAATTTTGAACAAGCTACTCAGTTTCTTTTTGAAAAACAGTTGAAATTGGATCTCGTAAAAATGAATGGTTCAAAACATGCAGATGGTAAACTTCATTATTCATCAAAAGAAGTAATCCTTTGGGATAATAAAAGTGTTGAAGAAATATATAATTTCCCTGAAGCTCATTATGAGCAATTTTTGGGGTATATTCGTTCAGACACCATGAGGGTGACTCTGTTTTTGATTATTACTGCTGATTACAGTACCGAAACCATTTCTAAAGCCCAAAAGCTCAAAGCATTTTCAGAGCAGGACACTGACGTAGCTTTAATCAGTGCTTCCGATTTAAAATATGTCGCCGAACATTGGCAGGAATATTCCAACTCAAAAGATCCAAAGTTTAATTTGCAGGTTTTTAACTTAACTGGAGAACTAAATCGAAATACATTAAAAAGTAGAATGGAATGGGCTATACAATAAAAAGGAAGGCAGCTTCACTATAATAAGTGGCTGCCTTCTTTTTTATTAAGATAATAAGATTTATAATGCTTCACTGCATCTTTTAAGTCCTTTCAGTATATCCTTAGCAAGCTTATTCGTCAGCGGACGTACGAGCGCCCCAAGCACCCGGCCAAAACGGTGGTTTTGACGGGATTCGTACGTCTGGACGACTTCGGTCCATGCCGATCGCTCTTTTAATTCATAGGTAATGACTATATGCATTTGCTGGAGAGTCAATTCATAGCTGAATAACTCCGGCTCCTTCACACTTAGATTTCTCCCTTCAGATACGTAGACGGAGCGTCCAGCTTTCTGGGTCTGAGTGAATAACGCACCTTCCTTTTCAGGTGAATGCTCATATGTAATGTCGATAATTTCCGGACTCCACTCTGCCCGCTTCTCTGGATCCGTTAAACAATCATATACTGTCTTCCTGGATGCTTTTATCATGATTTCATGCTTCATCTTATCCCTCCCTGTGCTTTGGCTACTAAAAAAAACCGGCAGAAGGGCCGGTTTTATTGAGACTGCAGATGAAAACCAATATGTTCAAGCGCAGATTCCAGATTTCTTGAGATGTGGATGTTCATTTTTAAAATTTCATTGTTGCTTAATTCATGCTGGGCGATCGCCGGAGATATTCCGGTCAGTAAAATGTTAACTCCCATTAGCTTCAGGGCATGAATGACATTAATAAACACGTGCGGAAACTCACCATCCACGATCACAAGCCCTGACAAATCAATCACAAGGTGCTCAATTTTTTGGTCTGCCGCGTACTCCAGAACGGTACTGGTAATAATTTCAGCCCGTTTTTCATCAATAATTCCCTGAACCGGAAGAATCGAAATACCTTTTCTGACCGGAATAATCGGCACGTTTAAAAATCCGAGGTTGTACTGGGTGTGGTCGAGCTCGATAATATGTGCAAGCACCTCTCCCATGGCTTTTAAGTAGTCCACATCCTCCTGGCTGAATATTTTTTCCTCGGGATCCATAACACACAGCGTGCCGAATACATTGCCGTTCAGATCGGTCAGCGTGACACCGAGGAATCCTTTCATCTGCAGCTGGGAGGTCACCTCCAATTCTCTTGTCATCACATCTTTTGTCAGGTCTTCTGTACAGAGTGCGTCTTCCTCGTTCATAATAATTTTCCTGCAGTACGTATCACTATATTCTACCGAATAGCCTTCGGGAATAATTTCTTCTTTTTTATTAAACGTGCTGATGACAGTCATTTCATTGTTGCCGCGCTTTGTAATATACGCTGTATTCACATCAAGCTGGTCGGCTATTAAATCAAACATTTTCTGCGAAACAGATTTGAGTGACGGGAATTCAGTCGAATCCAGACTATATTCTTTTTGCAATTTATGTTCCTCCACATTTAGATTGATTGAGGGGATGATTTGTACATTAGAATTATTATAATACGTTTCCCCTTTCTAAACAATACATGTGTCTTTAGTACGATATATTTATGTACTAATTATGTAATTTATCACAAAGATAAATTATCAAACAAAAAAAGCCAGGAAAGATCCTGACTTATTCGTTATGCGCACGAACCATATAGAGGGCGTTGCCCACATACCCATGCTCTGAAGCGTGCGGGCGGTCATCACCGTCACCGTAGCCGTAATCAAGCATCCGGTTCCGATTCAGGCACAGCTTCACCATGGTCGGCTGAAAAAGATTAAAAAGCTCAAAGCGTCCATTCAGCTCCGGAAAGCATTTTTCGTACGCTTCCATTGTTTCTACAGCCATTTTCCAGAATATACTTTCTGTAAGTAAGTTCTTCCGGTCGAGCAGATCCGCCAGATAGCGGAAGTGGCAGATGAACAACCCGGTGAAAATGAACTGCACAAGTCCTTCCGGCGGCTCGCACCGAAGAACCTGCTTTAACTCCTCTGGAAGCTCCTCGAGCTCCGGCAGCTGCTGATCGCTCACATTCACATCATCCACAAAGTCTTTCATGATCAGCCGCTGCGGGGCATAGTTCTTTAATACAACAATTGTATTCTGCCCGTGAGGAGAAAAAACGGTGCCGTATTTATACATGTAGTGCAGCAGCGGAGGGAGCAGGGAATCAAACAGCTGCTTTATCCACGCTTTCGTACTTAACCCTGAACGTTCCACATACTCCTGAACCAACAGCTTTCCATTCGCATCTTCGTGCAAAAGAGCCGCCAGCGTTACTGGCTTTTCTTCATCCTCCACTGCCGTATAAATACTTTCTCTCCAGACAGCACCCAGCATCTCTGTATACTGGTACGGCACTCCCTGCAGATGATGAAACCCGGGATGCGGCACATCGATTGTTTCTGTTTCCCCGAGCAGCCCCACCTCACACGTATCCCGCAGAAAAGGGTCTTCGTCCTTGATGGTTTGAATCCATTTGGTCACCTCTGGTGCCACTTTTGTCCGCTCGCTTGGCAGCCCCCGGTAAACGAGTGTATTTAAAATACTTAGCGGAAGCTTCACATGTTTTTTTGTTTTATGCTCTGTGTTGACGAACGTACGAATCGATTGCTGCGGAAGGTACGCATCTTTTGAATACGCCAGAGGAATAATCCACCCTCTGGCAATATACTCAGCGTAGAGCGTTACGATGTAATTGTCCCACTGCCAGTCATGCACCGGCATGTAATAATAGTCATCCGGTTCTTCCCCGGCACGGCTTATTAGACTGCTAAAATAATTGCGCTCGGTTTCATTCAGCTCCTGCTCTATTAACTGGCGGTAACCATCAGCATGCAGGGTCTGAAACGAAGCAGCTTCCCTGTGGACCGCTATCCAGAATAAATGGACTTTCTGCTTATGTTCAGGGGCATAAGAAAGATAATCCTGAAAGCTGAAGCCAATTCGGCCTTTATTATATGTGATCCACGGATGGCCGTTCATTTCTCCTTCAAGCAGCAGATAATCCATGTCTGCAAGCTCGGCAGCCGTCGTCCTTTTGTCCAGCAAATAGCAGTCTGCTGTCAGGGTATGATAATATTCTTTCAGCAAATGCCCAGCTGTTTCACTCGAAATTGGAGCTGTTTGCTGTAGTTCAAGCAGAAAAGCGTCCGCCCGGACCGGCGCTTCTGATTTCCCTTCTTTTTTCACTATGCTTTCCGGATACACGTGGACACTGTCAAAAAACCGCTTGCGCGCCGAAAATGCATAAACTGCCTGAGCTGTTTTCACTTGAAGCTTCTGCAGCTCTCCCTCTTCGGTAACCTCTGCGTCGATAATACCCTCGTACAGGAATTCCTGAAGCATTTTAGCCGTTAACCGCCGGTTCGCCTCCTCCCAGTGCAGCTGTTGGACAGATTCCGCGGACTCCGCCGTATATGAATTCATCTGCTTCCTTCCTTTCTTTTAATATTATGGCGCTCAGCTTCATACGATAGCCCCGGCCGTTTTTCTCTTAAACTGCTGAAAGACATTTTCAGACCGGACGGGGTAAACTTCCCGGTTTGCGATTTGATTAATAATAACCGCGTTCCGGTGCGCTCCAAGCCCGAGGTCCGGCGCTCCAACACCATGCGTGTGCATCTCGCCGTTTTGAATAAAAACATAGCGGTTCTGCTCAGCCTGCACTGCACGGTACTTTTCATCAATTTGCATCCGCCCGTATTCATCACGCTGCAGATAAGCTTCGATTCCTCTTAGAAATGGCTGAGGGGATGGCTGGTAGCCTGTCGCAGCGATCAGTGCTTCTGTTTCTTCTGTATGCTCTGTGCCGTAGTTAATCTCCTTCAAAAACAGCTTTATATCGCCAGCCGGCGTACTATCCATACTCGTAAGTTCCGTATTTGCCTGAAGCACTATGCCCTGGCTTTCCCCTCCGATTGTCTGCTCATACAGCTCGTCGTATACGGCCGCAATCGTATCAGCGCTGATCCCTTTATACAGCAGATCCTGCTTCTTGAGCAGCTGCTCCTTTGTGTAAGGGTCAAGGTGGTAAAAATAACCAGTATAATCCGGCGAAAAATGTTCAAGTCCGAGCTTGGAATATTCCATCGGGAAAAATCCCGATGACCTCGTATACCAGCGGAGGCTGTATCCATATTCCGGCCGTTTCTTTAACAGATCGAGAAAAACTTCAGCGGCGCTCTGACCGGATCCTGCCACTGTGATGCTCTGCTTTTGGAGCAGTTCCTTCCGGCGGTAACGGTAGTCTGCAGAGTGGCAAACATCTCTTTCGTTTTCCATCCATGAGGGAAGCGCCGGCTTCGTACCGGTACCCATTACCACATGCCGGGAATAGAAGCACCTACTTTTCCCTGTGCCAGTATTTTCTGTTTCTACTTTATACAGCCCGTTCTCCTTCAAAAATTCCATCTGGACAACCCGCTGCCCAAACCGGCAGGAGGAAAGCTTTTCAGCTGCCCACCGGCAGTAGTCATTGTATTCGCGGCGCGGAATATGAAATTTCTCATAGAAATAAAAATGATATAATCTTTCCTTTTCCTGCAAGTAATTTAAAAAGGAATAAGGACTCTTTGGATCAGCCAGCGTGACCAAATCCGCAAGAAATGGAACCTGAAGGCTGGTGCCTTCGAGCAGCATACCGCCGTGCCATTCAAATCTATCGTTTTCATCCAAAAATAGACCCTTCACTTCCGGTACATTTTCCACAAGTGCCGCCATCCCCAGGTTAAACGGTCCAATTCCTACCCCTAATACATCGTATATTTCCTCAGCCATCGCGGTCTCCTCCTTCATATGTCCCGCGGGTGCAGACCATTAAAAGTCCACGTTTGTCAGGCAGATCCACCGGCTTTACAGGCTCAAATCCCGCTTTTTTAAACACATGAATCATTTTGCCGTTGGTAATATCGGGCTCAGCGATCACCCGATTTGTTCCAGGATGGTTAAACTGCATCGAAAGCATAGCTTTTAAAAGCGGCAAGGCAAGTCCCCTGCCTGTTTCTTCAGGGGGCCCAATCAAAAGGTGAACGCCCTGATCCTCCGGCTCCGCCTCGTAATAGGAACCAATCATGTCGTCTACTGCCCAATACACCTCCCAGTAGCTGATCGGACGGCCATCAAGCTCCCCGACATATAGCGATTGATGATTATCCGCCAGTGCCTTTCGAAGATGCGCTTGATAGCTGCTTTTATTTATATTCAGCTGCCAGAATGGTACGACATGCGCCTCGTGCATCCACCCATGCAGAAGATCCAGATCAGACTGTTCATCCACATCACGAAACTGAAGACGTTCATCCAGCTCTTCTACCGGATCCCGGCTAAAAATATGGTAATTAGATTGCCTCGTTTTCATGCTGCATGCACTCCTTTGCAGTCAGTGGATTTGAAATATGAATATAGACAGACTGTTCGGCCAGGGACCCCACCAATTCGTCCATGTCGAAAAAGCGGGTCAGCAGATTGCCCTTGGACGGGATGCTTTTGTATTCAAGAAGACTTTGGGTCAGGCGGGAACGGCCGAATGCTTTTTCCGCATCTTCAAGCTCCTCTCGGAGTATTTGCAGCAGTTCCGCTTCTTCAATCAGGTCTGAAGCTCCGAAGCCGTTAATCAGCCCAAACAAATGGTTGATGAAGAAGTAATAGCGGAAGCGTTCATCTGCAATATCATCTGCGCATACAGTGTCGCTTGAAGCATTCAGCTCCGGCACATACTTTTTCAAGTGCGCTTCCTTTGAGTGGGCAAAATAGTAGCCCTGACTGTCCCGGTAATAAAACACTTTCGGATAGCCGCCGGTAAAACGAACGACAGAATTCTGCTGGTGGGCTTCAAGCGCAATGCCGTGAGTCATATACAGCCAGAGCATAGGATGCAGGGATATTGATAAGTACCGCCGGAACCAGTCCCTGCTTACTTCGGCAGTGCTCCGGTTTTCCGCCCGGGCGAGACCTCGAATCATGTTGCTGAGCATACTGCCTTCCCCGTATGCATCGTGGACAAGCCCTGCGGCCAGTGACACCTGGTCATCCATATTTTCCTGAAACGGATTGCGCCGGATAATCGTTTCCAGACCTGTTTCTTCTTCACCTTTAAGGGTGATATATGCTGGATCATGTATAATTTCAAACCCCGGGAAAAACTGTGCTGCATCTTTTCCAATCCGGCTCTGCATCAGTTTTTCTACTTCTATGCCGCGAGCCAGTTCTTTTTTTTGATTGGCACGCAGTGAATTAGTAACCTTCACTGGAATTGAAACTTTAAACATGTACGGTGACTGCTCGTGATAGAGGGTCCGGATCGAGGAAGTCGCTGTGAAGCTTCGGCCTGCCGGGCCAAGATAATCTAATTCTCCGTGTTCCATTTTCCGTTGAATCGACTCCTCGCAGAGCATAGCTTCTGCCTGAAGCGGATGTACCGGCAGCAGGGCATATCCATCATCCAGACGGCAGTAGTGTTTTTTAAAAAATCCCTCTGTCTCCGGGGCATTTTGAAGATCTTTTTTTACGATATCTGCCGCATTTTCTTCTTCCATCGAGGCTTCCTCTACCTGTGCTGACGGAGCCCGGAAAAAATGCAGCTGAAAACGTCCTTTTGTTTCCGGGGAATACAGTTCAGTTTCCTCCTTACGTTCCATGCCCTGCCGGCTTTTAGGGGTCGGGTGCAGCAGGTGCCCGAGCAAAAGGCTCTGCTCTGAATCAATATAGCGGGAGATAACTTCTCCTTTATCCTCCCTGCGTGCTTCTAAAAACAGCTCTATGAGTTCAAAGCTTTGCAGTACACGCTGCATCATTTCTTCCTGCCCTCCCTTATTAGCGTATGCAAGCGAAAGTTCCTTCAAAAGCAAAGCCCCGGTGGTCAGCACATCCAGTTCAACTAGAGAACTGCTTTCGCTGGTTCTATAATAAAGTGGAAAACGGAAAAGATGATGATGTGTCAGAGACCGGTATTTAACCGGGAGTATCAGCTCTATCTCCTGATGAGAAAGCTCCACACGGCATTCCTTCTCTCCCCAGGCACCGCTTCCGGTCTCGCGCAAGTAACAATTGAGAAGGCTCTGCATCGAAGCCTCTGCTGCTGTTTGTTTAGTATTCACTTCTTCTGCCCCTTTCGTATGGTTTCAATTTCCCGGCCCATTTCAATCACGGCCTGAATCACGTGATCAATATCCTCTTCTTCCGTTAAAGGATTGATCAGCGTGCACTTTAAAAACTGCCTGCCGTCTACTTTCGTTTTGGCAATGACTGCTTCACCTGAAGCATACAACCGCTGCTGAATTTCTTTATTGACCTCGTCTTCTTCCCTTTCTTCAAAGGAGCTTTCTGTGCAGTATTTAAACACTACTGCATTCATTTCTGGTTTCATTACTAGATACAGGTTCGGCTCATCGTTAATTTTTTCCGCGAGACGCCCCGCCTGTCTTAAGCCCTTCCCGATCATTTCCGCCCATTTTTCCGTGCCCAGGGTCCGGAGCGTCATCAATATTTTAAGTGCATCAAAGCGCCGGGTCGTCTGCATTGAATAGTCCACGAGGTTAGTAAAGCCCTCCTCGCTGTCGTCTTCTGGGTTCAAATAATCCGCCCTGTGTCTGATAAAACGAAAAGTGTCCTGGCTCTTAACCAAAAAAGCCCCGCAGCTGACTGGCTGATAGAATAATTTGTGAAAATCCACCGCCAGCGAATCTGCTTTATGCACCCCGTCGAGCTTTACAGCCTGATTGCTGCTGAGCGCCAAAGCTCCGCCGAAGGCGGCGTCCACATGCATCCATAGATTTTCTTTGTCTGCTGTACGTCGAATCTCCTGGAGCGGGTCAATGCTTCCAAAATCAGTAGTGCCGGCCGTAGCCACTACGGCAATGGGATGGTCACCGGACTCCCTTGCCTCCTGAATGAAGGCTTCAAGCTTACCGGCGTTCATTTTTTTGTGCTCATCTGTCGGCACCCCTACTACTGACCGTTCTCCGAGGCCAAGCTGAACAGCCGATTTTTTGATGGTAAAGTGCGCCTCCTCTGAACAAAAAATCTTGAATCTGGATGCTTCCGGAGGAAGGCCATCGGCTTTCACATCATGTGACAACTCCCGGACGCAGTATTGGTCTCTTGCAAGCAGCAGTCCCATAAAATTCGACTGAGTCCCTCCAGTCGTAAATGTTCCTGCAGCGGTTTGAGGCAGCTGATACAATTCACACAGCCAGTTCACTACCTCTGTCTCTACTGTTGTCGCTGCCGGGCTTTGATCCCAGGAATCCATCGATTGATTTAGAGCGCTCACGATCAAATCTGCACACACCCCGGATAAAAGCGGCGGGCAGTGCAGATGTGCCATCGCATGAGGATGGCTGATGTTTAAGGAGCGTTTCATAATATGCTCCATTACTTCGTCAAGCACATTATCAAAAGTATGTTCATGCTCTATGCCGTGAAAGAATTGTTTTACCTGCAGTTCTTCTTCTGCGGCCACAGGGCTTTCATTTTCATTAAAAAAATCCGCTATATAGGCAGAAGTCTGGGTTAACATTTCGAGCGTTCTTTGCTTATCACCGATGTTTGTTAGAAATTCATTATCAAATGCGGTGTGCGACCCTTCCTTTACAACCGGCATATCGTCTCCTCCATGATCTGTTATTTATAGATAATGAAAATCATTATCAATTAATCTAAAAAAATAAAAGCTCTGTTTCAAGCTGTTAATTACAATGTACACACTAATTGAAAATGATTATCAAAGTCAACAACTGCTGTGGAATTGATACAAAGGTTGGTATCGGCCCGTTGAACGGTTTAGGTCTATTACCCTTTCTCCCGTCCAAATTGTGACTTAATATTCACCTGCTTTTAAGAGCTAACGTCGTTAGTTTAAAAACACCCCTATGAGGTAATAAGCCGTATATCAACAACTATCATCAGGAGGTGCAGCAATTGCTCGTACGCACAAAAGATTTTCAGGCATTTTGGATCTCAGCCACCGATGAAGAAGCAATCGGCTCCATTTCCGACGTCTATTTCGATTCCAGAGGCGAATGGAAGGTACGGTTTCTCGTCGCTGATACCCGCACGTGGTTTGTGGGAGGAAAGGTTCTGCTCAGCCCCCAGCTGATCAGCCGTCTCGACCTTGCCGGCCAGGCCATTCAGATGAATGCCTCGAAAGACCAGATTAAAGACAGTCCGAAGCCGGATGAACACGAACCTATTTCCCGTTCCTACGAAGCTTCTGTTTTAAATTATTACAACTTAGAGCCTTACTGGATTCCAACAGCCGGAAGTACCGGAACCGGGCCGGTTATGCCTGTAGGCGGCCCTTTCGCCCCTAACGATGATGACGATAATAACGCACGTCCCGCCCATGACACTGCCGTTACCGGTGCGGAAGAAAACGAAATGGAAGCTGCCCGGAACAAAGAAGACTACTACCTGCAGAGTACGAAGGATCTTCGCGGCTATGATGTCGATGCAGGCGGTGAAAGTATCGGCACGATCTCTGACGTGGTTTTTGACACAAACGACTGGAGCGTTCAGTTCATCGAGGTTGATACTGCCGGTGCACTGTCAAGTGACCACTCTCTCGTTCCAGTGGAATGGTTTAATCAGTTCAGTGCCATGGACGAAAGTGCCACCACCAGTGTGAGCCGCGAAGCGGTGGAAAATTCACCTGATTACGAAGCATCCATGACATTAACCGATGATTACGGTGAAGAAATCCGCCGTCACTTCGGCAGCCCCTCGAATAGATAAATGAAAGTTGTCCGCTGTTTAAAAGCAGCGGGCTTTTTTATATCTGCCGAATCCGGAACCGCTGTAATATGTTAAAATAAATAAGCTAATAATCCTTCAAACAGCTCAGGAGTGGACTACCTATGGATAAAAAAGATATTGCCGACCTTCGAAGGCAGTTAAAAACAGACAATGATCTGCTCACGATCTCCGACATCTTTAACGTTTACATAATGAAAGAAACGACCGATATTTATCACTATCAGAGTCAGCCGTTCGAAATGCTCGACAGCGACCAGCAGGAGCTGTTTATGGCCAATTTTAAAAAAGTTCTCACCGGGCAGCTGGATGAAAAATTATTCGAGCTGAAATTTCAGCAGGACGTTGAAGATTCCAGCCAGTTCATTCTCCACAAAGGTCTTTTAAGCCGTAATGTTGAAGACTGGAAGGAACAGATGCTTCGCATGACCGAAAAAATGATTGAAGACCACCCGTATGAAAAAGACACCGTAATCACCTTTATCCGTGCCGATTATTTAAAACCGGCAAAACAGCGGAATGAGGAAGCAGAAACGAGCGACCGCGATGCAGTATATTCCAATTCCTTTATTCTCTGCAGCATCAATAAGACAGAAGAGCCGAAAAAAGAAATGCAGTTTGATTACATTGAGAAGGAATTCAAATACAAGGTCGAGGCCGATCCGGTCATTGATCTTAAACATCCGTTGGCCGGCTTTTTGTTTCCCGCGATGACGGAAGGGGCCGCTGACGTCAATCATGTGCTCTATGCAGCTTCAAAGCCCAACGAACCCGACTACCGGTTTATCGAAGATGTGCTGAACGGAGAAGAGATCGTCACCGCCAAAGAAAACAAAACAGTATTTGAGGATATAGTAAGAGACGTGGTCGGTGATCAGATGAACCCCACCACACTTGCGAACGTCTACGGCGAAATTCACCGGGTCGTCGAAGAAAATGAAGAGGATACCCCGCCGACGCTCGACTATAAAGACGTGGAACGGGTGCTTCAGCAGAGCGGCGAGCAAGTGGAGACCGACAAAGTAAAAACAGCGTTTCAGCGGGTGACCGATAACGAAACCTATGAGCTGAAAGCAAGCAGCATCGTGCCGAAATACAATTCCAAATCCATTAAAATCAACACGAAAATCGCCAACATTGCGATCAGCCCGCAGGATCTTGAATACGTAAGACAGGTCAACTATCAGGGAAAACGCTGTATTATGATTGAGATTGAAGAGGACGCAGAGATCGAAGGCTTTAAAATGCTGCCGGAGGCTTTTGGCGAAGATACTCAGTAATAACACAAGGAAGGCCCCGGGCGGGACCTTCCTTGTTTTTTAATATACAGCTGGGCCGGCGGCGTTTTTGCATACTCCCTCTTACTTTCGCACTAATTTTGTGGCCACTTCCACATGCGTTGTCTGCGGGAACATGTCCACCGGCTGGGCTTCTACGACCTCGTATCCGCCCTCCACGAGGTGCTTTAAATCGCGGGCGAGTGTCGCCGGGTTACAGGAAACATATACGATACGTTCGGGAGCAACCTCAAGCATCGTATCAAGTAACTGTTCGTCGCAGCCCTTCCGCGGCGGATCCACAACAACAACGTCCGGTCGCAGCCCGTTTGCTTTTACCCACCACGGCATCACTTCCTCTGCTTTTCCTGTCGCAAAGGTTACGTTATCAAAATGATTCAGCTGGGCGTTTCGCTTAGCGTCACTCACGGCCTGAGGAACTACCTCCACGCCGTACACTTCACGCGCTTTTTCTGCGAGAAACAGCGAGATGGTTCCGATGCCGCAGTAGGCATCAATAACCGTTTCATGACCGCGCAGGTCCGCGTACTCCAGTGCTTTGTCATACAGCGTTTTTGTCTGGACCGGGTTCACCTGGTAAAAGGAACGCGCGGAGATCGCAAACTTCACATCGCCAATGTGGTCGTAAATGTAGTCTTCGCCCCACAGCGTCTTCGTGCGGTCACCGAAGATGACATTCGTTCGTTTCGTATTCACGTTTTGAACGATGCTTGCCGTATCCTTAACTTCACTGCGCACAGCCTCGATAAACGCCTGCTCGTCCGGTATTTTCTTGCCGTTTGTAATAAGGACAATCATCAGTTGGCCGGTAGTCGGGGCGTACCGCGTCACAACGTGGCGGAGAAAGCCGCGTCCGCTTTCTTCATCATAGGCGCTCATGCCAAATCGGTCGGCAATGTCTTTTACCTGCTGAACGGCAGCGTCGTTTTCCTTCTGCTGAATGATACACTCATCCATATCAATAATGTTATGTGTCCGTTTTTGGTAAAAGCCCGCTTTTAACCGGCCATCCTCTTTTACACCAAGCGGCACCTGGGCCTTGTTGCGGTAGCGCCACGGATCCTCCATCCCGATCGTATCGTGGACCACTGTTTCGTCGAGGCCGCCGATCCGTTCAAACGCATCCTTCACCTGTTTATGCTTATAGCGGAGCTGGGCATCGTAGGTCATATGCTGCAGCTGGCAGCCTCCGCATTTCACATAAATCGGGCACGGCGCTTCCGTTCGATCGCTGCTTTCTTCAAGAACAGTAATAAGCTTGCCAAAGCCGTAGCCTTTTTTTGTTTTAATAATCTTTGCCTGAATACGCTCACCGGGCAGGGCATACGGGATAAACAGCGCATACCCATCGATTCTTCCGACCCCGTGACCTTCGTGAGTTAAATCCTCGATCGTCGTCTCTATTAATTCATTTTTTTCTACCGGGGCTTCCGGCTTATTTTGCTTGCTCATTATTTCGTTCCTTCCGTTCATTCTAGTCTGTCAAAAAAATTGTAACACAGGAGTGGTTTGGCGTCCGTCTGTTCGCACGCTATAATATAGGAATACTATAAGCAAATGAAAAAGAACGGAGAGATACATATGGACATCCGTCTGATTGAACCATCGGATGCGAACGTTCACCTGGCGTTCAGTCAGCAGCTCGATAATGAAACATCTTATATGCTGATGGAGCCAGGAGAGCGAAAGCCAACAGCCGAGCAGCATCAGCATATGGTGAACGAGTTTATTATGAAGGATCATCTTGTGCTTTTTATTGTGGAAGATGCGGGTGTGGTGGTTGGCCACGCGATGGGCGTCGGCGGCAGCACCATCCGCAACTGCCTGACCGCCTCTGTCGTTATAGGGATCCTGCCCGCTTATCACCGCCTGGGTCTTGGAAGACGGCTCCTTGAGCATATCGAAGCATGGGCCGGAAAGCGCGGGCTTCACCGTCTGGAGCTGACCGTAATAGAAGAAAATGCCGGGGCGCGTGTACTCTATGAACGCTTCGGCTTTCAGATTGAAGGCGTTAAACAGGAGTCGCTTTTCGCCCACGGGACATACGTCAATGAAATTATGATGGCTAAGCTGCTGTAGAAAGGAGCACCAACCTTGCGCATTTCATTTGAAGCAATTTATGAGCTGATTCTTGCCGCTCTCTTAATATTTTCCTTAACGGTAGATCTGCCGCCTGAGCAATCCAGGGCGCTTGATATATTTATTTATGTTTTATTTGTAATTGATTTCAGCGTCCGCTTTTTTGCGAGCGACAGCAAGTGGCAGTACATCAAAAGCAATCCGCTCGAACTGATCGCCATTTTGCCGCTAGGGGAAATCTTCCGGGCTGCCCGCCTCATCCGTCTGCTGAAAATTCTGCGTCTGATCGTGCTGTTCAGCCGCCGGCATTCCCTGCTTGATGTCTTTTTCTCCAAATATCAGGTGGACCGGGCAGTGATCATTGTCGGCGTGCTGCTGTTTGCGGCCAGTCTTTCCATGCGCTGGATTGAACCTGACTTTCATACATACGAAGAAGCGCTCTGGTGGGCCGTCGTGACAACGACTACGGTCGGGTACGGCGACTTTTATCCGGTAACGACTGCCGGCCGGATTATTGCAAGCATCCTGATGATCGTCGGCATCGGACTAATCGGCATTGTTACCGGTACTGTAGCTGCCTTTTTCTCTCATGATCACCGTACGCTTCCGCCGGAAGCCCGGCACGTGCAGGAAACGCTGAACCGCTATCCGGAGCTTACAGCAAAAGAGATGGATGATATGATCGCTTCGCTTGAAAAGTGGAAGGAACGCTACAAAAAAGAGGAAGATCAATCATCGTAATTGTCTTCCTCTTCCACGCCCACCACCTGGCTGCGGCGTTCAAGCAGCACCACGTCGCGCCAGCGTCCCTGCATTTTGCCGATACGCTCCCGTACACCTACCTCTCGGAAGCCTTTACGCCGGTGAATACGCAGGCTATAGTCATTTTCAGGAAAAATGCCGGCCTGCAGCATCCAGTAGCCTTCTGCTTCCGCTTTTTCAATTAATGCTTCCAGAAGCGTTCCACCCACACCACGGCCGCGTTCATCCTGGTGAATATAGACACTCGTTTCGCCTACGCCTTCATATACTTCCCGGCCGGAAACCGGGGCAAGCGCTGCCCAGCCGATTACTTTTTCAGTTGTAGTGTCGATAGCAACGAGACGGCAGGCCAGATCGTGCGTCGCTGACCAAAGCTCCCATGACGGCGCCTCCGTTTCAAATGTCGCATGCTCACTCATAATTCCCATTTCGTATATGTCCCGGACTTCAGGCCAATGCTCCTTTTGCATTCTCGCTATGTAATAGTCCACGTGCATCTACCCCTTATCCTGCTTTTTTTCCTAGAATAACATACCTGTTTTTCTTTTGTTTATTTCAGCATCCGCCTGCAAATTGTTTACAATTTAATGAACAAAGGAATACCTTTCACGTAACCTGTCTCTCTGCCGCAGGGAATTATACTTATGAAAAGGACGTGTTCGCATGAAGTACCGTCGATTAGGGAACTCCGGCGTAAAAGTAAGTGAAATAGGCCTTGGCAGCTGGCTTACCTACGGCTCCTCCGTGGAGGACCAGACTGCTGGTAACATTATTCACCATGCGTATGAAAATGGCATTAATTTCTTTGACACGGCGAACGTCTACAATAAAGGAGAAGCGGAAAAGGTCGTAGGCAAAGCTTTAAGCTCCTACAACCGGGACAGCTACGTGCTGGCTTCGAAGGTGTATTTTCCAATGGGAGGCGGTCCGAACGACCGCGGACTCTCCCGCAAGCACATCATGGAGCAGTGCGATGCCAGCCTGCAGCGGCTCGGTACGGATTACATGGATCTGTATCAATGCCACCGCTATGATCCTGATACTCCGCTGGAGGAAACGCTGATGGCGCTTGATGACCTTGTGCGCCAGGGCAAAATTTTGTACTACGGCTTCAGCGAATGGTCCGGTGCCCAGATCAGCGATGCGGCACATATTGCTGATAAACGAAATCTTCACCGGCCGGTATCGAACCAGCCCATCTACAATATGCTCGTACGCTATATTGAAAAAGAGGTCCTTCCGATCAGCGAACGTGAAGGGCTCGGACAGGTCGTCTTTTCCCCGCTTGCCCAGGGCATTTTAACCGGCAAATACCGTCCGGGCGAGCAGCCTCCGTCCGACAGCCGTGCTGCCAATTCAGATATTAATTTCGCTATGGAACGCTTTATGGATGACCGGATTCTCGAAAACGTCATAAAACTGGAGAATTTAGCCCGTAACGAGCTCGGCGTTAAGCTTTCCCAGCTCGCCCTCGCCTGGATTCTCCGAAAGCCTGGCGTAAGCTCTACCATTGTTGGAGCGAGCCGTCCCGAACAGCTCGAAGAAAATTTAAAAGCTGCAGAGCTTGAACTTCCGGACAATCTGCTCGATGAAATCGACAGCACCCTTCAGGAAATCGAAGATGTGACCTCCAGGCTTCATTAAACACTATCCCGCCGCAGCCGGCGGGATTATTTTTATATTCAGAACTTCTATATTTTCATTATTTTTAAATGGTGCTATAATGAACTTGTGTAAGCGTTTCCAATTTTTCTCTAAAACGAAGGAGGATTTTGCATGAGATACGATGCACCAAACACCCCCGAAAGCCTCGTACATTTTAAAAACAAATACGATAACTTTATTGGAGGCGAATACAGAGCGCCGGCCCAGGGCGAATATTTTGATAACGTCAGTCCGGTTACCGGTACCGTTTTCTGTCAGATTGCCCGTTCAACGAAAGAGGACGTTGATGCGGCAGTGGCAGCAGCCAATAAAGCAAAAGAAGCGTGGGGCAAAACGTCCACGACCGAACGCTCCAATATTTTAAATAAAATGGCGAACCGGATGGAAGAAAACCTTGAAATGCTGGCCGTTGCCGAAACATGGGAAAACGGCAAAGCTGTCAGGGAAACACTGAATGCTGATATCCCTCTTGCCATCGATCATCTTCGCTACTTCGCAGGCGTTATTCGTGCCCAGGAAGGAACAATCGGCCAGATCGACGATGACACTGTAGCATATCATTTCCATGAGCCGCTCGGCGTTGTCGGCCAGATTATTCCGTGGAATTTCCCGATTCTTATGGGGATCTGGAAGATCGCTCCTGCACTTGCTGCCGGCAACTGCATTGTTCTCAAACCGGCTGAACAGACACCAGCGTCGATTTACAAGGTGCTTGAGCTCGTTGAAGACCTTCTGCCGCCGGGCGTTCTGAACGTAGTGAGCGGATTCGGGGTTGAAGCCGGCAAACCGCTTGCCCAGCACGAAGGCATTGATAAAGTGGCATTCACCGGGGAAACGACGACCGGACGACTGATTATGCAATACGCTTCGGAAAATATAATTCCGGTAACGCTCGAGCTTGGCGGCAAATCACCGAATATTTTCTTTGAAGACGTAATGGCCGAGGACGATTCGTATCTCGACAAAGCAATCGAAGGCTTCGTCATGTTCGCCTTGAACCAGGGGGAAGTCTGCACGTGTCCATCCCGTGCTCTCATTCAGGAATCCATTTACGATAAATTTATTGAACGGGCTATTGAACGCGTTAAAGCCATCAACGTCGGTCATCCGCTCGACACCGACACGATGATGGGCGCCCAGGCTTCCAAGGAACAGCTCGATAAAATCCTTTCCTACCTGGATATTGGGAAACAGGAGGGTGCAGAGGTTCTGGTCGGCGGCGAAGCAGCCCAGGTCGACGATGAAGACCGTTCACAGGGATATTATGTGCAGCCGACCGTATTTAAAGGCCATAACAAAATGCGTGTGTTCCAGGAAGAAATCTTCGGACCTGTGCTGAGTGTGACTACCTTTAAAACGAAGGAAGAAGCGATGGAAATCGCCAACGATACGCTGTACGGACTTGGCGCTGGCGTCTGGTCGCGTGATATGAACACCGCATACCGGTTCGGACGCGCGATCCAGGCCGGCCGTGTATGGACGAACTGCTTCCATGACTATCCGGCGCATGCTGCGTTCGGCGGCTATAAAAAATCAGGTATTGGCCGGGAGAACCACAAAATGATGCTCGACCATTACCAGCAGACGAAAAACCTTCTGGTCAGCTACAGCGAACAGCCGAAAGGATTCTTTTAAGCGGCCGGAAGCATTAAAAAGGAGGATGTCTCATGGCAGTAGAGCGTGTAACCGCTACTGACACTGCCCTTGAACTAATCAACAGATTGACAAAACGGCACGGTCCGTTAATGTTTCACCAGTCCGGCGGCTGCTGCGACGGCAGCGCCCCGATGTGCTACCCGGAAGGTGACTTTAAAACGGGCAACAGTGATATGTATATGGGAGATATCGGCGGGGCACCGTTTTATATGTCGAAGGATCAATTTGAATACTGGAAGCACACACAGCTGATAATTGATGTTGTCGACGGCCGGGGTGGGATGTTTTCTCTAGAAGGACCGGAGGGTAAACGGTTTTTAACCCGCTCCCGGGTATTTTCCGAAGAAGAACGCACAGAGCTCGAACACAATTCTACTGTTTAAACATTCAGGCATTCTGCATTTGCGCAGAATGCCTGTTTTCTGTCCGGTGTGCCTATTGTCATTTTAGGTATTTCTTATTATTCTATAATTAACAAAGAAATAAGCACCGTTTGAGGGCGCGCTACAGTAAAGGATGAAGGCCTATGCATCATTCATCAACATCACCGTTCAGACCCTTCCCCACCCTGGAAACGTCAAGGCTCCGGCTTCGGGCCCTTCGTTATTCAGATCTTGAAGACATTTACGAATACGCCTCCAATCCGCTGGTCTCCCGCAACGTTTTGTGGGACACCCACAGAAGCCGCGGGGAAACAAAAGATTTTCTGGATATCACGATGAATTCCTATAAATACGGCGACCGGGCGCCATTTGGCATCGAACGCAAGGACTCCGGCAAAGTAATCGGCACCATCGATTTTGTGCATTGGGACCGGGGTCATGCCGCCGGGGAAATTGGCTACACGCTCGCCCCGGATCATTGGAATCAGGGGTTCGGATCGGAAGCGGCACGGGAAATTATCCGCTTCGGCTTTGAAGATATGGGCCTGCATCGGATTGAAGCCCGGTGTTTCACCGAAAATACAGCCTCTGCCAAGGTAATGGAAAAGGTTGGCATGGTGCATGAAGGCACACTGCGCCGCTCACTGTTGATTCAGGGGGTACGGCGGGATGTGATGATTTACGCTATTTTAAAAACAGAATGGAAAAGCTATTAAAAAAACAGCCGGCGATTCGGCTGTTTTTTTATGGGCAGAACAGTTCAATATGCTGGTACAAATTTTCAAACGTCGCCGGCAGATGGCCGCCGTATTCCCCGTCAAGATTCAGCTGCATGTCTTCTTTTGCCTCAATACGAAGCTGTTTTGCTTTAAAATATTTAATTTTGGGATTTTCCAGATGCCTCCCGCGCAGAGCCTGGCGCAGCAGCTGGCTGAATTCAAACATCGTCATTTTCTGTACGATAAGCACATCAAAATAACCGTCGTTGTATTCTGCCTGTGGTAGAAGTTTTTCAAAACCACCGACGGAGTTAGTGTTGGATACGAGAAACATTGTAATTTCTTCCTCGAGAAGCTTTCCATCGTATTCAACAGTCGTCATCTGCGGGTGCAGAGACCAGAATTTCTCAAATCCTTTAATGAAATAGGCGGCCTGCCCCAGCGCCGTTTTCAGCCCCTTCGGAGTGTCATAGGTGAGCTCCGTCAGCTTTCCCCCCGCAGCAATATTAATAAAGTACGAGCCGTTCGCCTTTCCTATATCAATGCCCTGGGTGCGCCCGCGCGCAAATACGTCGCAGACCTCTTTGATTTCTTTTCCCTGCAGTCCAAGGGCCCGGGCAAAATCATTCGTCGTTCCGGCCGGAATAAGTCCTACTTTGGGGCGCCATTCCTGTTCAGCGATTCCATTAATGACCTCAAAAATCGTTCCGTCCCCGCCTGCGGCAATTACAGCTTCGAACCCATCCTGTGAAGCGCGCCGTGCCTCATCCCGGGCGTCACCCTCTCCCCGGGTCATAAAGGCTGATGTTTCGTAACCTGCCTGTTCCATCCGGTCTAATATATAAGGCACCTGCCGCTCCATCTGCTCTCTTCCAGACGTTGGATTGTAGATTACTCTCGCTCGTTTTCGCATATTATAACCCCTATTACATCGAAGATTTCAATTCATTTGGCTAATATATAAAAGAACTATCTTTGTCAGTCATTGTTACATGCATTACTAATTAATTGTATACTATTGTTAATTCATTAAACAGTAGCGGCTGTGGGGTCGATACTGCCCGGTTGAAAATATGGCCGCTGTGCCAGGGCTGCACGCTGAAAACGTAAATAATTTTGAAGAATAAAATCATAGAAAATTGTCTGGCCTTTTTCTTCTAAATAAAATAAGGATTTCTCCATACAACGCAGCGCTTCTTTTATATTACCTAAATAGTACAAACATATTCCTTTTTGATAATATAATTCTCCTAATAAGTATAAGGATTCCTGCTCATATACGTTTTTGATTCCTTCATCAACAACTTTTAACCCTTTTTTAAATTTATTAGAGTTTGCATAAACTACACATGTATTGAAATATATTTTTGTTTGCATCGGCCCCCATTGATCTATCGGTAGCTTTTTATATAAAGTTCGCGCTTCATCAAAATATTTAACTGCTTTATTAAATTCCTTTGTGTCCATAAAAATAGTACCAAAATTTATAATAATGCCTACGTCTTCTTCTGTAATACTCAAGGTTTCTGTCTTAAGATCTCGGGCTAATTGCAATAATTCTAAAGCTTCTTCTTTTTCATTTGTTAATTTAAAATGTAAAATAGCTCTTTTCCACAATAAAAACTTTTTATGCACTGGCTTCCTAAAAAGAGGATTTTTTAACTCTTCTCTTATGATATTCATCGCCTCAATAAAGTCATAGTCGCGGATTAACTTATCAATTTTATCTTTAGTGTCTCGAATGTAATTAAATCGTGGAGCTTCATGATCGTCAAAAAAATAACTTATCTTAACCCCTAATTTTATAGCTATTAAATTTAAAATTTCTGCAGTCGGTTGCATTTCATCTCTTTCAATTTTGGAAATAGCTTTTTGTGAGCATATACTTTTAGCTAGTTCACTTTGGCTAATTTCATAGTATTGTCTTAAATCTTTAAGTTTTGTACCTAAAGTTAATATTTCCATAGCAACCTCCTGTTTAGTACTATAGTTCTTAACATTTCTATTGTAGCATGAATACCGGACCTTAAGACAGTTAATCTCTTCTAAAGCCCGAATTCTCGGAATACACTTTTTTATTAATTGTGTAATAATATGGATAGAGCTTGATTAACTAGTCTTTAGGAGGTATGCAGTAATGTCCAAAGCTTATTTATTTAGAATAGCAACTTTTGCCGTAATGGCATCATTTGCAGCTGCTGCTGGGGATTTTCAAACTCTAGTCAACCTGCCTGGAGTAGCTTAATATCTAAGTTCTAAGTGTAAACCGTCACCCTCGACACACGTTTCACACCATTAACCAAGCTTACCCCTGTTATATTTTTTGTATCCCTTGCAGTTTAGCTGGCAGGGGATTCTTTTTTTTACTTATTAACTGACCATTTATCGGCATTGGAGGAGCAGCCATGCATCCGGATCAACATATTGCTTACTTTGTAGATCAATTTTTGTACCAGCTGGATCATGCAGACGATCCAGCCGAGCTCTGCCAGCTCCGCGATCAGGTGTTTGAACAAGTCGCCCTTATTGGTGTCCGTCTCCCTTATATTGAAATGATGGGTACACTCTGGCACAAACACCCCGCCATCCTTAAGGAAGCACTCGAAGAAGAGCCTGTTTGTTATGGTCTTTTAATTGATACGTTTCAGCACGTTTCTTCGAATCAGTTTGTGTATATGCGCTGGCGGCTGCACGAATGGGCCCGGCTTTCTGCGTGAACAGAAAATGGGTTATATTCGGCAAAATATCGGGAAAATACTCTCCACCTATAGTTTACGGAGGGGATAAAAAATGGCTGAGTTTACCGTGGATTCCCAAATATACCTTCGTCCGTTTAAAGATAAGGACGCTGCCGATTATCTGCAGCTGGTGGATGATAATCGTTCATACCTGCGTCATTGGCTGCCCTGGGTGGATAAAACACGCGAGCTGCGCGATGTACTCCGTTTTTTTGAACACCGGGCTAAACTTGCCCGCCGCGGCACCTCTTACACGTTTGGTATCTGGTACGAAGGCAGGCTCGCCGGGGCGATCAGCTTCAACCACGTGTACCGGCTCACCCGGCGCACTGTCATTGGCTACTGGCTTGCCGCCCCCTTTCAGGGAAGAGGCATTATGACCCGGGCAGTACAGACATTGACTGATTATGCCTTTCGGGATATTCATCTCCGGCGTGTGGATATTTGTGTCGCTCCAAACAACCGTCCCAGTCGTTCAATTCCGGAGCGGCTCGGCTTTGAAAAATATAAATATGTGCGCAATGCCGAATGGCTGTACGACCATTATGTTGATCACGTTGTCTATACGATGCGTTCGCGCTTCTGGCTTCCAGCTATTCTCGGTCCCGGAATGGAGCATACAAAAACCCCGCAGGTTTAAATCTGCGGGGTTTTCTGTTTAGCGCTGTTCCATGCCTTCAAGAATTAAAGAGTTTACCATCTGCGGATTGGCTTTCCCTTTCGTTTCCTTCATCACCTGGCCGACTAAGAAGCCGAGCGCTTTGTCTTTTCCATTTTTGTAGTCTTCAATCGACTGCGGATTGTTATCCAATATGCCGTCAACTACCTGCTTCAGCTCTCCTTCATCAGAGATCTGCATAAGTCCTTTATCTTTTACGATCTGTTCCGGATCGCCGCCCTGCTCCATTACATCTGCAAAAACCTGCTTGGCAATTTTGCTTGAAATGGTGCCTTTTTCAATGAGTTCAATCAGCTTGGCAAGCGACTCCGGCGTGAGAGCCGTCTCGTCAATATCCATATCGTTGTTGTTTAAATAGCCGCTTATCTCGCCCATCAGCCAGTTGGCTGTAAGCTTGCTGTCCGCTCCGGCATCAACAGTTTCCTGGAAAAAGTCTGCGATGGCCTTGGACTGCACCAATACTGATGCATCGTATTCGGAAAGACCGAAGTCCTCGATATAACGCTTCTTCCGTGCGTCGGGAAGTTCAGGAATTGATGACATGATTCGTGATTTCCAGTCTTCGTCGATATAGTACGTGACCAGATCCGGTTCCGGGAAGTAACGGTAATCATCCGAGCCTTCTTTGATACGCATCAGAATTGTTTCTTTTTTCGCGTCATCCCACCGGCGCGTTTCCTGCAGTACTTCTCCGCCAGAAAGCAGTTCTTTTTCCTGACGTCCTTCTTCAAATGCCAGTCCTTTTTGCACATTCGTAAATGAGTTCAGGTTCTTCAGCTCAGTTTTCGTGCCAAATTCCTCCTGGCCTGCCGGACGGATGGAAATGTTCGCATCACAACGGAGCGATCCTTCTTCCATTTTGCAGTCGGAAACGTCGGTATACTGCAGAATCGCTTTTAATTTTTCCAAATAAGCGTAGCCTTCCTCCGGCGTCGTAATATCCGGCTCTGACACAATTTCAATCAGAGGTGTGCCAACACGGTTAAAGTCAACCAGAGAGTGGCCGCCGTCTTCGTCGTGCGTGAGTTTTCCGGCATCTTCTTCCATGTGAATACGGGTAATACCGATACGCTTCGGTCCGTTTTCTTCTGTTTCAATGTCAATCCACCCGTTTTCTCCGATTGGCTGGTCAAACTGGGAAATTTGATAAGCTTTCGGATTGTCGGGATAAAAGTAGTTTTTACGGTCGAATTTCGTTTCTGCGGCGATATCGCAATTTAATGCAAGCGCTGCTTTCATGGCATAGTTGACCGCCTGCTCATTCAAAACCGGCAGCACTCCTGGATGGCCCAGGCAGACCGGGCACGTATGCGTATTCGGAGGAGCACCAAATTCGGTTGAGCAGTTGCAGAAAATCTTTGTATTTGTTTTTAACTCTGCATGGACTTCGAGTCCAATGATTGTTTCAAAGTTCATGGTCCTGGTTCCTCCCCTATAATTCCGGTCTGGCTTTATGGTGTTCAGTTGCCTGTTCAAAGGCGTGGGCAACTGTATAGATCGTTTCTTCAGCAAACGGCTTGGCTATAATCTGCAGGCCAACCGGCATATTGTCCGAGAAGCCGCACGGCACAGAAATCGCCGGAATACCAGCCAGGTTTACCGGAATGGTTAGAATGTCGTTGGCGTACATCGTGAGCGGATCATCAAGCTGCTCCCCGAGTTTAAATGCAGTTGTCGGCGCTGTCGGCCCGACGATAACATCATAGTCGGCAAATACTTTTTCGAAGTCCCGTCGGATGAGTGTACGTACCTGCTGGGCCTTCTTGTAATAAGCATCATAATAACCCGCGCTCAAAGCAAAGGTTCCAAGCATAATCCTGCGCTTCACTTCTTCACCGAAGCCTTTGCTGCGGGTTTCTTTATACATCTCCACCAGATCCTTCGCGTTTTCATCGCGAACACCGTAGCGGACACCGTCAAAGCGGGCCAGGTTGGCTGAAGCCTCTGAAGAAGCAATTAAATAGTACGCAGCCACTGCGTATTTTGAATGCGGAAGGGAGACTTCCTCCCATACTGCTCCCTGCTCCTCCAGTACCTTCAGCGCTTCAAGCACACGCTGTTTGACGCCTTCATCTACGCCTTCTCCGATGTATTCGGCCGGCACACCAATTTTCAGGCCTTTAACGTTCCTGCCTAGTGCTTCCAGATAATTTGGTACCTGAACATCTGCGGAGGTCGAATCGTTTTCCGAATGACCGGCAATCTGCTGCAGTATGTAAGCATTATCTTCAACCGAACGGGTAAGCGGTCCGATCTGATCCAGGGAAGAAGCAAAAGCAACAAGACCGTAACGAGATACGCGTCCGTAGGTAGGCTTCAAGCCGACAACTCCGCAATAGGAAGCGGGCTGGCGGATGGATCCTCCTGTATCAGAGCCTAACGAAAACAGCACTTCGCCGGCTGCCACAGAGGCTGCTGAGCCGCCGCTCGAACCGCCCGGAACGTAATCGGTGTTCCACGGGTTTCTCGTTTCCTGCACGCCGGAGTTTTCCGTAGAGGACCCCATGGCGAATTCGTCCATGTTCAGCTTCCCGACGGTGACCGTTTCTGCTTCTCCGAGTTTATCCATCACGGTCGCATTATGAACCGGATCAAAGTTTGCAAGCAGCTGACTTGCGCAGGTGGTCCGAAGGTCCTCGGTGATAATATTGTCTTTAATACCTGCCGGCATGCCAAACAAAAACGGCACCTCGCCACCGTTTTGAATAAGCTTGTCGAGCTTTTCAGCCTGCTCGAGTGCCCGTTCTTCATTTAACGTTAAAAACGCTTTTACGTCTGTATCTACTTCACGGATACGGGCAAATGAAGCTTCCACCAGTTCGGTGACAGTTACTTCCTGGTTTTTTATCTTCGTATGTAACGACGCTACACTTTCTTCCAAAATGGACATACGTTATCTCCCTTCTTTTACTCCAGCACGGATGGTACTTTCACCTGGCCGTCTTTTTGGTCCGGCGCATTTTTTAATGCTTCCTCCCGGTCAAGCGATGGTTGAATGGTATCTTCACGCAGTACGTTGTGAATATCCAATACGTGGGATGTCGGCTCCACGTCAGTCGTATCGAGTTCATCAAGCTGTTCAGCAAATCCAATTATCGCATCAAGCTCTTCGGTCAGTTTTTCCAAATCCTCATCAGAAACGGAAAGTCGTGCGAGATGGGCCACGTGCTCCACATCTTCTTTTGAAATATGAGCCATCAGTTTTTCCTCCTTTAAATGCTTCTATCGTTCTTCTGTTGGGACAATACTCTGATCATATCAAAGAAAAAGGAAAGCGGGCAACTGTGCCCACTTCCCGCGCTCACAAATTACTCATTGTATACGTGAACGTACATATCTTCTCCCGGTTCATTCGTAATTAACGCTTCCTGACCGGAGGAGGAATTAATATTCACTTCCACTTCAAGACCGTTTGGAAAAATGTCTTCTGTCTTATCCGCCACGTGCTGAGTAAAGGCAATAATTTCTGTTTTACTGTAAAATTGAATTGGAATATCAATCGTCAGGCTGTCGAGTTCACCATTAACGTAATGACCTTCTCCAACTACACCGACTGTATTGTCAAAAAAGCTGTTCACTTCATTACTAAACTCATCGAACATTTCGGAATCAGAACGGTTATTTTCTTCTGCTTCCGAAGACGGGAACAAATAGTTTGATTCATTTAATTCATTCCAGTTTCCGGGCTCCTGTCCCGGATCAGCCATACCGGTTGCAATAAACGTTCCCGGCACGCTCGAGTCTCTCGGTGCCTCCTGGAAGACGGTAAACATGATCGGCACTTCTTCAATCTGGTCTGCATTATCGCGTTCGTCGTTTCGCAGGCGCTGGGTAATTTCCTCTGCAATACGCTGCGCGTCCTCAAGAGCGTTTTCTTCACTGATGGACTCTTCAAGCCACGGTCCGTATGTACCGTCTTCATATTCCTCGCGGAAGTAATATGTTTCATTCATCGACAGCCCAATGACAATACCGCCAAGTTCAAGGCCGTCGCTTCCCTCTTCCATGTAGTTATGTTCAAGCAGGTTGGACATTGTTCTCGGTTCACCGCGTTCGCGCTCCTCAAACTCGTCTCCTTCACTCCCGGCAAGCGGCGGATTCAGCCCTCTCGGCCTCGTCGTTGGTTCACCGTCGCCTTCTTCGCCTTCCCGCAGCAGCCAGTTATTTAACTCACTGCGTTCAATGACCTGCCCTTCCCGGAAATAGTAGTTATCCTGACTGAACTCTTCCGAAGCAAGCTCCTGCATGCCTATTTCCATCCGCTCCAGATCAAAGCGGTTATAAACAATGGAATTACTGAGCCCCCGGGATTCACCTGTGACGTACTGGCCATCGTCAGTGAGCACCGCCCGGTAGTACTCATCCAGACTTGGAATGCCGGCGCTCAGCGACAGCTCTTCCTCTGATTCCGGCTGAGAGTTCTCTGATTCTGATTCACCCCCGCCAAACAACCCGCATCCTGATAATGCAAACACGGAAGCAGCTATAACAAGGCCGGCTCTTTTCCGCATAATATCATTTCCTCCATTCCCGGCGTTTCCTTCCAGATATTTTTTCCTCTTTTGTGCATCCAGAGGCTTACATTTTTTTCTTTCCCATCTCTATCTTAGAAGGTATGCCCGAGTGAAACAAGCTACTTTTATCTTCTTTTTATTCACTTGTCTGCCCAATTAACTGCTGTTCGTCCCAGACGGTCACGTCCAGTTCTCTCGCTTTTTCCAATTTAGAGCCGGCTTCTTCTCCTGCCACCACGATATCCGTATTGCTGCTGACGCTGCCGGTAACCTTTCCACCCAGCGCCTCAATACGTTCCTTGGCGTCCTTGCGGGTTAATTCCTGCAGCTTGCCGGTAAGAACGACCGTTTTACCGCTGAACACAGTATCTGTTGCCTGTTCAGATTTCCGCGGGCCTTTATATTCCATATTCAACCCGAGCCGGCGCAGCTCGCCGAGCAATACCGAAACGTTTTCCTGTTCAAAATAACTGACAATGGAATCTGCTACCTTCTCACCAATATCATAAATGGCAAGAAGCTGGTCTTTATCTGCCTGTTCAAGTGCCTCCATCGTACCGAATTCTTCTGCCAGCGTCCGGGCCGCTTTGGAGCCGACAAACCGGATGCCAAGGCCGAACAGTAAGCGTTCCAGTGAATTTTCCTTGGACGCTTCAATCGCTCTCAAAAGATTATCAACGGATTTTTCCCCCATGCGTTCAAGCTCAAGCAGTTCATTCCGGTCGAGCTTATAAATGTCTTCAATCCCAGAGACTAATTGATGCGAAAACAGCTGCTGAATCACCTTTTCTCCGAGGCCATCGATATTCATCGCCCCCCGGGAGACAAAATGAATCAACGCTTCCTGCAGCTGTGCCGGACAGTTTGGATTCATGCAGCGAAGAGCCACTTCCTCTTCGAGACGTACAAGCTCTGTCCCGCAGGAGGGGCATTCTGTGGGCATTTCAAATTCCCGTTCATTTCCTTCGCGGAGCTCGGTTAACACCCGCACGACCTCCGGAATAATATCTCCGGCTTTTTTAACGACAATCTGGTCTCCGAGTTTGATTCCCTTTTCCCGTATCAGATCTTCATTATGAAGCGAAGCCCGCTGCACTGTCGTTCCTGCCACCTGAACCGGCGTCAGCTTCGCCGTTGGGGTCACTACGCCGGTACGTCCAACGCTTAAAATAATATCCTCGAGCGTCGTCACCTTTTCTTCTGCCGGAAATTTATAGGCCGTCGCCCAGCGTGGACTTTTTGCTGTAAAGCCCAGGTCCTCCCGTTGGCCTAGATCGTCCACCTTGATAACGATGCCATCGATTTCATAGGAGAGCCCGTTGCGGTTTTCCGTCCAGTAGTCTACAAATTCCAGTACTTCTTCAATGGTTCGGCATTTTTTCGTTTCCGGGTTCACTTTGAATCCGAGCTGATCCATAAAATCAAGCGATTCGGCGTGCGTATTCACGTCCAGCTCATCATCGTTGCCGGCACCATACAGAAAAATATCCAGGTTTCGCTTGGCCGCAATTTTCGGGTCAAGCTGCCTGAGGGAACCCGCAGCTGCGTTGCGCGGGTTGGCAAACGGCTCTTCTCCGTTTTTCTCCTTGTCTTCGTTCAAGCTGAGAAACGAGCGCTCCGGCATAAACACTTCTCCGCGCACTTCAATATCCACTGCTTCTTCAAGACGCAGAGGGATCGCCCGGACCGTTTTCAGGTTATGGGTAATATCCTCTCCGGTTGTGCCGTCGCCCCGGGTCGCCCCGAGCACAAAGCGTCCGTCCTCATAGGAGAGCGATACGGCCAGGCCGTCTATTTTCAGCTCGCACACGTATTCCACATTGTCACCGGTCACCTGGCGCACCCGCCTGTCAAAGTCACGCACATCCTGTTCGTTGAACACATTTCCGAGGCTCAGCATCGGAATCCGGTGCTGCACCTTGCGAAAGCCTTCCAGGGGCGCTCCTCCAACTCGGACCGTCGGAGAGTCGGGAGCCTGCAGATCCGGGAAATCATTTTCAAGCTGGATCAGCTCCTGCAGCCGTTCATCGTATTCAGCATCCGGCACGATTGGATTATCTTTGACATAGTAATAATAGCCGTATTTATCCAACAGCTCACGGAGTTGTTCTACACGTTCTTCTGCTTGCTTTCTCTCCATCGGCTTCGTCCTTTCTACGCTTTTTCAATTGGGGCAAACGTGGCCATCAGCCGCTTGACACCTTCGCTCGGAAAAGCAATATCGAGTTCCATGTCGTTGCCTTCACCTCGTACGCTGACAACGGTGCCGGTTCCCCATTTTTTGTGCTTAGCCTTGTCGCCAATATTCCAGGAAAGGTCACTGCCGCCGCTTGGCGTCGGTGCTTTGCTTTCCCGGGGAGCGGCCGTTGCAGCCTGGCGCTTCCGTTCAAACGGGGAAGCCGTTTTTCCGCCGGCGGAATTCTGCTGCTTTTCTTCACGTCCGGAAATCAGCTCCTGTGGGAGCTCCTGAATGAACCGCGACATTGGGTTTGCCTGCGTTCGTCCGTACTGCATCCGCATGGAAGCGTGGGTCAGGTGAAGCTCCTGCTCGGCCCGGGTCATTCCAACGTAGGCGAGCCTGCGCTCCTCTTCCATTTCTTCGGGCTCAAACAGTGAACGGTTGTGCGGGAAGATCCCTTCTTCCATCCCAATAAGAAATACGGTCGGGAATTCCAGTCCCTTGGCGGAGTGCAGGGTCATCATAGCTACCTTGTCCCGCACGTCGGTGTCATCATTTTCATTTAGGTCAGCCACAAGCGCCAGATCCGTTAAAAAGGAAATTAACGATTTGTCCTCGCTCCGTTTTTCAAACTCCTGGGCGACCGTCATAAATTCTTCGAGGTTCTCGAGGCGGCTCTGTGACTCCAGCGAGCGTTCATTTTTCAATGCTTCCCGGTAGCCGGTTTTCTCCAGGAGCTCTTCGACCAGTTCGGTGACCGAAAGGTAGTCCTGCATCTGCATCCAATGCTTCATCTGCTCGGCAAAGGACTGCAGCTTTTTGACCGGCCCGGCGCCAAGACCAATCTGATCGGCCTCCTGCAGCGCATGGATGAGGGAAATATCCTGACTCGCAGCATACTTTGTCACCTTTTCCATCGTGGAAGCTCCGATGCCTCTTTTAGGCACATTTACAATCCGCCCGAGGCTGATGTCGTCATCCGGATTTGCCACCGTCCGCAGATAGCCGAGCAGGTCTTTGATTTCTTTTCGGTCA
Organism: Marinococcus sp. LNHM4E3-1; assembly: GCF_056034405.1. NCBI lineage: Bacteria > Bacillati > Bacillota > Bacilli > Caryophanales > Bacillaceae > Marinococcus > Marinococcus sp. LNHM4E3-1. The sequence continues at coordinate 30,765 of NZ_JBQLID010000009.1, forward strand.
TAGAACTTGGTGCCGCCAATCATGTTGTACTCCACGCCTGATTTCACAAACATTTCCTCAATCACACGGGACTGCGCGTTTGTCCGGTATAAAACGGCAATATCACCGTGGCGTATATCCTTCTTTCTCGTAATTTCTTTGATTTTATCCACTACGTAATACGCTTCGTCGCGTTCGTTGGAGGCCTGAAAATAGTAGATATTTTCCCCGTCCGGATTCGACGTCCAAAGCGTTTTTTCTTTACGCCCGGCATTGTTTTTAATCACTTCATTTGCCGCGCGCAGAATCGTTTTCGTCGACCGGTAGTTCTGTTCGAGGAAAATAGTGACTGCTTCCGAATAGTCCCGCTCAAAGGAAAGGATATTTTGTATATCCGCCCCGCGCCATTTGTAGATGGATTGGTCTGAATCCCCTACAACGCAGAGGTTGTGACGCTTTGCTGCGAGCATATTCACGAGCATGTACTGCGCCCGGTTGGTATCCTGGTATTCGTCCACATGAATGTACTGGAATTTCCGCTGATAAAACTGCAGCACCTCCGGCACGTCTTCAAACAGCTGGATCGTTTTCATGATCAGATCGTCAAAGTCAAGGGCGTGGTTGTTCCGGAGCCGCCGCTGGTACTCTTTATACACATCCGCTGCAATTTCTTCGAACGGCCCTTCTGCTCTTTCTGCAAACTGATTCGGTGTTTCAAGCACATTTTTATTGGACGAAATCATGCCAAGGATCGCCCGTGGTTCAAACTTTTTCGAATCGATATTCTGATCCTTTAAGATTTGCTTGATAACAGACAGCTGGTCGCTTGAATCCAGTATCGAAAAGTTCCGGTTATAGCCGATCCGGTCGATATCCCGGCGGAGAATGCGGACGCACATCGAGTGAAAGGTCGACATCCAAATATCCTCGGCCACCGGTCCGACGAGTTTGCCGACACGCTCCTTCATTTCTTTGGCAGCTTTATTTGTAAAAGTAATTGCAAGAATTGCGTAGGGCGGGATCATTTTTTCTCTAATTAAGTAAGCAATCCGGTGGGTCAACACCCGGGTTTTTCCGCTTCCTGCCCCGGCCATAACCAGAAGCGGACCTTCTGTGTGCTGCACCGCTTGTTTCTGCGGCTCGTTCATTCCGGATAACATGCGCTCAATGATTTGTCGCTGCATGATGCCACCGCCTTTCATAAGTATTCAGGAACATACGTTCCTGTTTTAGTATACCGAATATTTTTGATTCACGCTACGGCCTGACCGCTTTGACGGTCTGCACTGCTCTCTTTACATCCTCATACACAATATCTCCGACTACGATGGTATCTGCGTAAGCAGCCATTTCCGCTGCCTGCTCTTTCGAACGGATACCGCCGCCGTAAAAGAGCCTTGCTTCGTGTAATGCTTCCCGTGCTTTCTGAACCATTCGCACGTCGCCATATGTGCCGCTGTATTCTATATAAAAAATCGGAAGATGAAACAGCCGGTCCGCCATCGCGGCATATGCTTCAATATCTTCGTCCGTCTGTTCCGTCCTGGCCTTTGTTAATGCTGCTGCCTTGGCATCCGGATTTAAAATACAGTATCCTTCCGCTAGTACTTCCTCCTGCTCGAGCGCGGGGCCCATTTCCTTCAGTGCCTGCTGATGCAGCCCAGTAATCCAGCGGGCATCTCCTGCATTTAACACAGTCGGCACGAGGTAGCAGTCAAAGCCGGGGGTCACCGCTTCTATATTTGAGATTTCAAGCGCACAGGCAACTGGAAACCGACGCACCCGGGCCAGAAGATTCAATGTATTATCAAGGGTAACCCCGTCGCTTCCTCCCACAATGACCGCGTCTGTTCCCGACTCACATATTTGTTCTAAATTCTCGTCGCTGATCGCTTTCGCCGGATCCAGCTTAAAGACATGTTTCCATTCTGAATATGATAGCATCCTGACGTACTCCCTTTATGCAAATAGATAAGCCCAGAGAGGCTCCGATTTGAAGCTGCTAAGATCTGAAACGGCCAAACCTTCCGTGCCTTTCCGCTTTTCATTCCTCAGTCTTTCATTATACCAAATCTACCGCAGTTCCTAAATAAACTTATACCGTTTCCCCCGCAAAAAAACTCCCATCCGGCAGTCCGGCGGGAGTTTTATACGCGTCTGTCTGTACGCTCTATTGTGAGTCCTGTTCCTGTTTTTCATCATGCACACGGTCGAGAGTCATTTGATAACTGTCGTTTCCATAATTCAGGCACCGTTTCACCCTTGATATGGTTGCGGTGCTTGCACCGGTTTCCAGTTCAATTTTGTGATACGTATACCCGTGCTGAAGCATTCTTGCTACTTCAAGCCGCTGGGCAAGTGATTGAATTTCATTAATCGTGCATAGATCGTCAAAAAATTCATAGCACTCATCGATATTTTTTAACGAAAGGATCGCCTGAAAGAGCTGATCGAGCTCTTTCCCCCTTAATTTGTCAATCTGCAACACACTACACTCCTTTTTGGCTACGTGACAGACGAAGGTATTTATTCATAAAGCGACGCGCAAAACAGTTTCATCCAGGCTGAAACTAGCTGATATCAGTACCTACTTTTACAGTTTAACGCATAATGGCAGGAAAGAGTACCATTTTTTTATGAACGTCATATATACCTTTTTGCGTAACCCTGATATACGGGAGATGAGTCGCTGCAAAAAATAAGAGAGAATAAACCGGATCCTCATGCGGATAGCCCCGGGTTTTCAGCGCGGCTACCATTTTTTCATGCTCAACAATAACCTCTTCCATCGGCTTCGAGGACATCAGGCCGAAAATATCCAGGGAAATATGCTCCACCACTTCCCCGTCCTCGACGAGAAAAATCCCGCCTTTATTTTTGATGAGTTCTTCGGCTGCTTTTTGCATATCTTCCTTATGCTTGCCGATCATAATAATATCACCATTGTTATTAAAGGAAGACGCGAATCCGTCCACCTTGGTTGCAAACCCTTTTAAGATCGTATTAACGCGCCATTTTCCGTACCGGTCAATGACCATGAAAAAGGACTCGTCGTGGGTTTTCCACAGCTCATCATTGTTTGCTTCAATGCCGATATGGTAAGGCTTTAAAATAACGGAATTCATCAGCTCGATTCCCATCGGCATCGAAAAGTGAAAGTCGCTGTCCTTTAATTCCCAGTCAATTTCAAGCGGGGTCACCCCGTACTTTTCCCATTCGAAGGGCTTTTTCGGATACAGGTTCGTTTCATTCCTGTATACCCACTGGCCTTTAGCAAGCACGGCTTCAGGCTTAGGCTCGCGTTTATCCGATAAAACATTCAGATGGGCAAGCCGCCCCGGGGCAATCATGCCGATCAAATTATCGAGACCCAGGTGAACCGCCGCATTATACGAGCCCATTTCATACGCATCGATTTCGGGCACGCCCTTGTCCAGGCAGATTTGAATGGTCCGGTCAATAACACCTTCTTTATAAAAGGCCGGGGTGGACCCGTCAGTATTCAGCGTAAAACGGCGAAAGTCCGTGATTCCGGCCTCAAGCAGCCCTTCGATCATGTCCGGAAGGTCCGGCCGGATCGAAGAGTAGCGCAGCGATGTGACGAGACCTGCGTCCAGCCGGCGAAGCGCTTCCTCTGCTGTCATCGCTTCATGCTCGCCGTCCACGCCGAGCAGTGCCATCTGCGTAATCGTCGATACCGAGGAGCCCGGAAGGTGTCCTTCAATCGGCTTATTCAGTTCCTTCGTGTATTGCATCCAGTGCAGGATCGTATCGTTACCCGTCATCACTTTAGGCCACGAGGTCAGCTCTCCCCCCTGGACGACGAGCGGATGCTCCAGCCAGTCCTTCATGTTCGACGGCGAAAACCACCGGTCTTCTTCCTCCAGTTCTGTCTGGGAATCGTACCGGGCCCACCAGAACATGGACGTAGGAAGCTCCCCAAGATCTTCAATGGCAGAAAGCGCCTGGTATTTCTCCATATTTAAAAACAAAAACAAATTATCGTTCACAAGTGTAGTCGTTCCACGCACGGACGCATACTCCGCCAGTGTCTGCGGGCTGTACAACTGGAATGGGTGGGCATGTGGTTCAATATAACCCGGCACCACCCATTTTTCGCTGCAGTCGACGATTTCCGATCCGTCTGTTTTCTCCGGCCATTCAGGCCCGGCGTACATAATGCGGTCGTCATATATCCATATGTGCCCGCGGCTCCAGCTTTTGCGGGCACTATTTAAGTATGTTGCATCTTTTAAAATAATAGAGGGAGCTGTTTCGCCCCTCATCACGGAAAGATGGTCTCTCAATGTTGATTTGCTCCAATGATACAGCTTATTTGCCATCCAAACATCTCTCCTCCTGCACACAGTTCGTTGCTCGATTTCATTTTCCCTATCATATCACAAATGTAAACGCTTTTTTATATTTTCAAGTGACAATTTTGAAACGTTTTCCTTTTTTACAACTGTTTTCATGATTTCACAAAAATAGTGAAACAGTTTCAGTTAATTGTCAGAATTCACTTAAAATATTAGGAAATTTTATTGAAAGACCGATAAAACTGTACTAATATTTTTATCCTGCTCATTGTAACAGAATCCTTTGCCCGAGAGAAAGAAAATGACAGGAAATATAACATAAATTTCATATTCGCTTTGCAAGGTTCATAAAAAAACTGTTTCTGCTGATGGCAGAAACAGTTTTGCTTTTCATTATTGCAGAGCCCGGAAACCAATATCGGTGCGGTAAAATAAATTACCCGTATCGAGTTCCTTTATTTTTTCATATACCTGTGCCTTCGCTTCCCCGAGGGTCGCAGCTTTCTCTGAAAGCAGCAGCACCCGGCCGCCGCTGTTTACATATACGCCGTTCTTTTTTTCCACTCCAGCGAAAAAAAGAAGAGGGCTTTCCGGCACATGATGGATGGGACGGTTCTTTTCATAGGTGCCCGGATAGCCTTTAGAAGCAGCCACTACTCCGAGTACCGCTTCTTCCGACCAGACTGGCTCCGGCCTGCCTCCGTCGAGGAGGGTTACCAAAAGTTCCGCCAGATCCGATTCGAGTCGCGGAAGCACGACCTGCGCCTCCGGATCACCAAACCTCGCATTAAACTCAATCACTTTCGGTCCCGCAGACGTCATCATTAATCCGGCATACAGGACACCGGTGAACGGCGCGCCTTCCTCCATCAGGCCGGAGGCTGCCGGCTGGAGTACTTTTTCCACCGCTTCATCGATGTCTTTTTGAGTAAATTGAGGAACGGGACTGTAAGCACCCATTCCTCCGGTATTGGGCCCTTCGTCGTTATCATATGCACGTTTATGGTCCTGCGCAGCTACCATTGGCACGACCGTTTCACCGTGTACAAAAGCCATTAAAGACAGTTCTTCGCCCTCTAAAAATTCTTCAATGACTACTTCGGCTCCCGCTTCGCCGAACTTGTGGTCTTTCAGTACTTCTTCGAGCGCCTGCAGCGCTTCGGCTTCGGTCATCGCCACGGTGACCCCTTTCCCGGCAGCCAGACCGTCTGCTTTAATAACAATCGGCGCTCCCTGGCGGCGTACATAAGCCTTTGCTTCTTCATATTTTGAAAATGAAGCATAGGCGCCGGTCGGAATATGATAGCGTTCCATGACTTCTTTCGCGTAGGATTTACTTCCTTCAATCATAGCTGCTTTCTCACCCGGACCAAACACACGCAGCCCTTCCTGCTCAAAACGGTCGGCAAGCCCGGCCAAAAGCGGGGCTTCCGGCCCGATCACAGTCAGCTCCACCTTCTTTTCCTTTGCGAAGGCAACCAGGCTTTCCTGATCACTTTCCGCTATGTTCACGCATTCCGCATAATTCTCCATACCGTCATTACCCGGTGCTGCATACACGCGGCTCACACTCGCACTTTTTGCAAAGGCATAAGCGAGGGCATGCTCCCGACCGCCTGCTCCTACTACTAAGACATTCATCGCCATCCTCCTGTTCGAAAACCGTTATATTCATGCTTCACTGGTTTCAAATAAAAGCCCGGGAAGCCATTTCCCGGACCTTTCTGCCGATTTTAATGCTTAAAATGGCGCATACCGGTAAACACCATAGTGATTCCCAACTCGTTGGCCCGGTCGATGGACTCCTGGTCCCGGATCGAGCCGCCCGGCTGAATGATCGCTGAAATCCCCGCTTCCCCGGCTGTTTCCACCGTATCCTGCATCGGGAAAAAGGCGTCGGAGCCAAGTGCGCTGTGCACCGCTTCTTCCCCAGCCTGGTCAATGGCAATCCCCGCCGAGCCGACCCGGTTCATCTGACCGGCCCCAATGCCTATCGTCTGGACATTTTTCGTCAATACGATCGCGTTGGATTTAACATGCTTTACTACCTTCCAGGCGAGCTTCAAGTCTTCCCATTCGGCCTCTGTCGGTTCCCGCTCCGTTACCACCCGCACGTCTGCGTCCAGAAATCCCCCGGTATCCTCATCCTGCACAAGCAGACCGCCGTGAATGGATGTCAGCTGCGAACGCGGCTCTGCAAATCCCTCGAGCGTTACCGTCAGCAGACGGATATTTTTCTTCTGCGTCAGCAGATCAAGAGCTTCCTGGGAAAAACTCGGGGCGATGACAATTTCAAGGAATATTTCCTTGAGCTTCTCTGCGATGGCCTCAGTCACTTCACCGTTAAACGCAACAATGCCGCCGAATATCGAGACTGGATCTGCGGCATACGTTTTGTCGTAAGCTTCTTCGAGTGTTTCCCCAATCGCGACCCCACACGGATTCATATGCTTCACGGCTACCGAAGCCGGGTGCGTAAACTCACGGATCATGCTGAGCGCTGCTTCAGCATCATTAATATTGTTGTAGGAGAGCTCTTTGCCGTGCAGCTGGAAAGCATTTGCAATCGAGCTGAGCGGCCCGATCGGCTCCCGGTAAAAGGCTGCCTCCTGGTGAGGATTTTCGCCGTAGCGCAGATCCTGCTTTTTCTCATACGTCACGGTATACATTTCGGGATGCTTTTCTCCGGCTTCCCGGGTTAAATAATCCGCAATTAACGCGTCATAGGAGGCAGTGTGCCGGAAAACCTTAGCCGCAAGTTTTTTGTTCGTCTCAGCTGACACCGCTCCGCTGTCGTTTAATTCTGTAAGCACAAGCTCATAATCATCCGGATCCACGACGACCGTAACGTCTTCGAAGTTTTTCGCCGCGGCCCTGAGCATCGTCGGGCCGCCGATGTCGATGTTTTCAATGGCGTCCTCAAACGACTTGTCCGGGTTTTCGATCGTTTTTTTGAACGGGTACAGATTTACTACCACCAGGTCAATCGGTTCGATGCTGTGCTCCTTCAGCTGGGCTGTATGAGCATCATCGCTGCGGCGGGCAAGCAGTCCGCTATGTATGTTCGGATGCAGCGTCTTCACCCGGCCGTCAAGTATTTCCGGAAAGCCGGTAACGTCTGAAATACCCGTGATCTGCACACCACTTTCCTCAAGTACGCGGCTCGTTCCTCCTGTGGAGATAATTTCAATTCCCTGCTTTTCGAGGCTTTTGGCCAGGGGAACAATGCCCTCTTTATCTGACACACTAATTAATGCTCGTTTCATGAATGGTTGGCTCCCTCCGTATTGGTTTGCACTGTTTTAAGGGGACGGGCAATCCACTGCTGGACAATTTCCGGATAGAGCCGGTGTTCGACAGCCTGGATACCGGCTGTGAGTGTCCCTAGCGAATCTGTCTCTTTTACATGCAGCGGCTCCTGCGCAATGATGCTTCCAGTATCCATGCCTTCATCGACATAATGAACCGTGACCCCGGTCACTTTTACTCCGGCATCCCACGCCTGCCTGATGGCATCTTTTCCAGGAAAAGCCGGAAGCAGTGACGGATGAACATTAATCATACGCCCGCCGTATTCCGTAAGCAGCGTATCGCCGATTAACCGCATGTAGCCTGCAAGCACGATCCGCTCCGCCCCTTTAGCATATAATTCCTTTACGATTTCAGTTTCAAACGCCGCCTTGTTTTCGTATTCCTTCGGCGAAAAAGCGAACACCGGAATGTCTTCTTCTTCGGCAAAGGCAACGACCGGGGCGTGAGGCTTGTCACAGACAATCAGCACAAATTCCGCTTCGAGCCTCTGCTCCCGGGCTGCACGAACCAATGAACGGGCATTTGAGCCGGTGCCAGAGGCAAATAAAGCGAGCTTCATCAGCACGTCGCCCCCTTCACCTGCACACCGCTGCCATCAGTCACTTCCCCGATGGCCCACGCCTCTTCCCCGGCCTGCTTCAGCGCCTCGAGCATGCTTTCTTTTTCCGCAGCTGGTACAACCGTCATTAAACCGATGCCCATATTAAAGGTGCCAAACATGTCTTCCGGAGACAAATGACCCTCGTTTTGAATGAAGGGAAAAATCTCCGGCTGTCGCCAGCTGTTAACGTCAAACATCGCGCCGCAGCCGTCTGGAAGCATTCTCGGAACATTTTCAAAAAAACCGCCGCCGGTAATATGAGCCATACCTCTGGCTGTTCCTGCCTGCTTAATTACCTTCGCAGCATTCACGTAAATCTTCGTTGGCTCGAGAAGCTCTTCTCCGAGCGGACGCTGAAACGGCGGTACCGTGTCGTTCATCGTAAACAATCCCTCTTCAAACAAAACCTTTCGCACAAGGGAAAACCCGTTACTGTGCACGCCTGAGGAAGCCACCCCGATAATTGCGTCTCCGGGTTCCGCTTTTGATTCAGCCAGAATATCCGCTTTCTCCGCCGCACCTACGGCAAACCCGGCCAGATCATATTCTTCTTCGCTGTACATTCCCGGCATCTCGGCGGTTTCTCCGCCGATAATGGCACAGCCTGCCTGCGCACAGCCATCTGCTACACCTTTCACGACCTGCTCAATTTTTTCCGGGTCTGCTTTTCCCAGTGCCAGATAGTCCAGGAAATAGAGGGGATCGGCCCCCTGGACGGCGATATCATTTACACACATCGCCACTACATCCTGGCCGATCGTGTCGTGCTTATCCATTTGAAAAGCAAGCATTAATTTCGTACCGACACCGTCTGTGCCCGATATGAGCACGGGCTCTTTGTAAGGAAGTCCGGAAATATCAAACATACCGCCAAAACCACCGAGAGCCCCCATCACTTCCGGGCGGCCAGTACGGGCAATGTGTTTTTTCATCCGCTCTACCGCCTGGTATCCTGCTTCAACGTCTACACCGGCCCGCTTGTAAGCTTCAGACATCCGTAGGCCCTCCTTTGTTAACCATTCATAATTTTATCGTGCGGGTGGAGCGTATCGTCATAAATTTCTGTAGGGTATCTGCCGGTAAAGCAAGCGAGACACTGACCGCAGTTCGGCTCGCTTTTGTCCCGGCCGATGCCGTTCTGCAGGCCTTCAATGCTGATAAATGAGAGGGAATCCGCCTCCATCAGATCGCGCATTTCATCGACGGTGTAATTCGAAGCAATCAATTCCGCTTTCGTTGACGTATCTATTCCGTAAAAGCATGGGTGCGTAATCGGAGGTGACGTAATGCGTACGTGCACTTCGGTGGCTCCCGCATCTTTCAGCATGCGGACGATCCGTTTGCTTGTCGTTCCGCGGACAATTGAATCATCCACCATGACAACCCTTTTGCCTTCCACGACCCCGCGGACGGCCGAAAGCTTCATTTTCACACCCTGCTCCCGCAACGCCTGCGAAGGCTGGATGAACGTCCGGCCGACATACCGGTTTTTAATCAGCCCAAGTTCATATGGCGTGCCGGTAGCTTCGGCATATCCGATAGCGGCGGAAATCGAAGAGTCCGGCACTCCGGTCACTACGTCCGCTTCCACCGGTGCTTCTTTAGCCATTTCTTTACCAAGATTTTTTCTGGCAGTATGCACATTAATATTGTCCACATTGGAATCCGGACGGGCAAAATAGACATATTCCAGGCTGCAGATCGCCCGCGACGTAGAGGCTGAAAACAGCTCTGAACGCATGCCCGAGTCGTCAATGCTGACAATTTCTCCCGGCTGCATGTCCCGGACGTACTCAGCACCGATCACGTCGAACGCACACGTTTCCGAAGCGACCACGTACGTGTCTCCAATTTTTCCAATCGTAAGCGGACGGAGGCCGTTCGGATCCATGGCGCAAAGCAGCTTGTCCTCCGTCATGACCGCAAAAGCATATGCTCCTTCAATATAGGAGAGGGCATCCTTCAGCTGATCCTCAAAGCGGGTTTCATCGCTTCTCTTGATCAAATGGGCAAGCACCTCGGTGTCTGAGGTGGATTGAAAAATGCTTCCTTTTCTTTCGAGTTCCTCTTTCACGTGGTTGGCATTCACAAGGTTTCCGTTATGCGCAATCGCAAGTCCCGTCGTCTGTGACTGAAAAAGCAGCGGCTGGCAGTTCACAAGACCGCCTCCGCCTGCCGTAGCGTAGCGTACGTGCCCAACGGCTGAGCTTCCCTGCAGCTGTTCAAGGTCCCCTTCTTTAAAGGCTTCCGTAATAAGACCGAGTCCTTTGTGGCTCGACAGTTTATCGCCGTCGCTAACGACGATGCCTGCCCCCTCCTGGCCGCGGTGCTGCAGACTATGCAGCCCGTAATAGGTCAGCTGTGCGGCCTCCTCGTGATTCCAGACAGCAAACACACCACATTCTTCGTTTAAGCCTTTGATTTCACCAAGCATGGAATAGCTCCTTTCCAGGCGTTCTCCAACTCCTTGGCAGAAGCTTGAAGAATCGTCTCTCCCGATTCTTTGAGTAAGTGCAATGTCGCTTCTTCTGTCACTCTGCCGGCGTATCTTGCGTCTGGCACTGTCTGTTCAAAGGCTTTCCGGTTTTCCGGTGTTACCGAAATCACATAGCGTGACTGCGTTTCAGCAAACAATTCATTGACAACATCCCCGGCAATTACTGCTTCCGCTCCGAGTCCGGTGCCAAATGTGCTTTCCGCAAGGGCAACGCCGAGACCGCCTTCGGATACGTCATGCGCCGATTGAACCAGTCCTTCCTGAATAGCCTTTAACACGTCGCGCTGTCGCCTGTATTCGGTGTCAAGATCAAGCTCCGGAGCCCGGCCGTCAATAGACCCGGTCTGCATTTCCTGAATCTCGCTGCCGCCAAAGTCTTCCCCTGCTTCCCCGATAATATATACAGCATCTCCCGGTTGCTTAAACTCCTGGGTTGTAATATGGGCAAGCTCTTTAATCAGCCCTACCATGCCAACGACCGGCGTCGGATAGATCGCGCCGTTCTGCGTTTCGTTGTAGAGGGATACATTGCCACCGATAACCGGTGTTTCAAGGGTTTTGCATGCTTCAGTCATTCCATCAATCGACTTCTCAAACTGCCAGTAGATTTCCGGTTTTTCCGGATTGCCGTAGTTCAGGCAGTCAGTCAGACCGAGCGGAAGCCCGCCTGAGCAGATGATGTTGCGGGATGCTTCTGCAATAACGATTTTCCCGCCCTGCTCCGGATCAAGTCCGAGGTAGCGTGCATTGCAGTCAGTCGTCATCGCAAGCGCTTTGTCTTTCCCGCGTACGCGGAGTACCGCTGCGTCAGACCCCGGCAATACGGCTGTGTTGGTGCGGACCATGTAATCATACTGGTCGTAAACCCATTCCTTGCTGGCGACCGTCGGCTGCTTTAACAGGTCCGTGAGCGTTTCCTTCGCATCATTCACGTCCGGTCTCCACGCTTCCTGCTGCTGGCGTTTGCGGAATGCATCGGGTTCCCGCGACTCAGGATAATACACCGGCGCGTCTTCAGCCAGCGCATCCACGGGTACGTCCGCCACCTTCTCCCCGCCGTGCCAGAGCACAAGGCGCTGATCATTAATCACATGGCCGATTTCCGCTGAATGAAGTCCCCAGCGGCTGCAGATATCGTGAATCTCTTTCTCTTCTCCCTGTTTTACAACCAGAAGCATCCGCTCCTGGGACTCGGAGAGCATCATTTCATATGGGCTCATGTCGAGCTCCCGCTGCGGTACCGTATCAAGGTTCATTTCGATCCCTGACCCCGCCTTGCTGGCCATTTCTGCTGAAGAAGAAGTCAGCCCTGCCGCTCCCATGTCCTGAATCCCGACAAGCGATTCACACTTCACGAGTTCGAGGCATGCCTCAAGCAGCAGCTTTTCCATAAATGGATCACCCACCTGCACGGAAGGACGCTTGCTTTCCGATTCGTCGCTGATTTCTTCCGAAGCAAAAGTAGCTCCGTGGATACCGTCTTTCCCGGTGCTTGCACCGACATAAATAACTGTATTTCCGGCGCCGCTTGCAATACCTTTCTGAATATCCTTATGATCAATGAGCCCAACGCACATTGCGTTGACGAGCGGGTTGCCCTCATAGCTCGGGTCAAACTGCACTTCGCCTCCGACTGTCGGCACGCCGATGCAGTTTCCGTATCCGGCAATCCCGGCGACAACCTCTTCAAATAAATATTTCACCCGCGGCTTGACGAGTTCTCCAAAACGAAGCGAATTCATAATGGCGACCGGGCGCGCCCCCATTGAAAATACGTCCCGGAGAATACCGCCTACTCCGGTGGCTGCACCCTGGTAAGGCTCAATCGCTGACGGATGGTTGTGGCTTTCCATTTTAAACACAACCGCCTGCTCGTCGCCGATGTCGATGATGCCGGCGCCTTCCCCGGGCCCCTGCAGCACGCGCTCTCCCTCTGTCGGAAATTTTTTCAGCTGGGCTTTGGAATGCTTATAGCTGCAGTGCTCCGACCACATGACTGAAAACAGGCCAATTTCTGTATAGTTTGGCAGGCGCCCGAGAATTTTTTTAATCATTTCGAATTCTTCGTCTTTAACGCCCATTTCCTGATAGATTTTTTCCTGTTCAATCTGCTCTGCGGAAGGCTCAAGTAGTAAGGACATGGGATTTCCTCCATTGCTTCAATATTGACTGAAAGATTTTCAATCCGTCGTCACTGCCGAGAATCTGATCGGTTGCTCGTTCCGGGTGCGGCATCATGCCCATCACGTTGCCCTGTTTGTTTATAATGCCGGCAATTGCCTCTTTGGAACCGTTAAAATTATCTTCATAGGTGAATACAATCTGGTTGTTAGCCTGCAGATCCTTTAGGGTCTCGTCGTCGCAATAGTAGTTTCCTTCGCCGTGGGCTACCGGGATCGTAATTCGCTCGCCCCTGGCGTATTCGGAGGTAAAGCCGGTTTTATGATTCGCCACTGCGAGGCGGGCCGGGCGGCAGATAAACTTCAGCGACCGGTTCCTCTGCATGGCTCCCGGAAGCAGTCCTGCTTCAAGCAGCACTTGAAATCCGTTGCATACGCCGAGAACCGGCTTGCCTTTTTCCGCCTGCTCCACGACGCTCGCCATGACCGGGGCAAAACGGGCGATAGCCCCGGAACGAAGGTAGTCTCCGTAGGAAAATCCACCGGGCAGAAGAATACCGTCGTAATCCGCGACGCTTTCTTCGGTGTACCAGACTTTATCCACCGGCTCCCCGAGACCTTCCTGGATTGCATAATACATATCGTCATCACAGTTGGACCCTGGAAACACGATCACCGCGAACCTCATCAGGACACGCCCTTTCCGATCGTATACGTGTAATCTTCAATCACCGGATTGGACAGGAGCTTTTCACACATTTCTTCGATCCGGGCTTCAAGGTTGCTTCCTTCCTCTACTTCGAGTTCAATATACTTGCCGGTCTGAACAGATGCCACTTCATGGTACCCCATCGTCTGCAGGGCATTTTCAATCGTACTTCCCTGCGGGTCAAGTACTCCCTCTTTTAATGTCACATACACTTGAACGTTAACCATGTGCAGCTCCTCCTAATCGCTGTAATATTTCGGTATAGCCTTCCTGAAGAGAACCAATCCCGTAACGGAACAAATCTTTATCAAACTTCTGGCGGGTTTCTTTATCCCACAGCCGGCACGTATCCGGAGAGATTTCATCGGACAAAAGCAGCTTTCCGTCCTCTGTCGTGCCAAACTCAATTTTAAAATCAACAAGCAGCAGGCCGTGGTCGGAGAAATGCTTCCAGAGCGTTTTATTCACATGTTCGGCCATCTGCTTCATGTCCTTAACCTGCGACGGAGAAGCGGCCTGCAGCAGCCGGATATGATCATCGTTAATCAACGGGTCCCCAAGCTCGTCATCCTTGTAGTAGAATTCCACTACCGGCTGATCGGTTTCAGTACCTTCCCCGATACCAGTGCGCCGGTGGAGACTGCCGGCGACAATATTACGTACTACAACCTCAAGAGGGATAATCGTCGTCTTCCTGACCGCCTGTTCGGTTTCAGAGAGCCGGTCCACGAAGTGGTTATTTATGCCTTCTTCATGAAGCTTTTGAAACAGCAGGGAAGAAATTTCATTATTCAGCTTGCCCTTCCCAACCAGCACTTCTTTTTTCTCCCCGTTAAACGCGGTGGCATCGTCTTTGTATTCTACCCAGAGCGTATTTTCCACGTCTGTTTCATACAGTTTTTTGGCTTTTCCTTCATACAATAGAGCGCGTTTTTCCATCGCAGGCTCCTCCTTTGGACTATCCCTTATTATTCGATGCCGGCACGGGCGAAGATCGTATCGACTTCCTTCATGTGATGACGGTGGTCAAAGCAGTCCTCGATTTCTTCACTGCTTAAAACATTCGTGATGGCCGGTTCATTTTCTACAAGCTCCCGGAATGGGATGCCTTTTTCCCAGGCCTCCATCGCTTTTGGCTGAACCGTGTCATACGCTTCCTCGCGCACCATGCCTTTGTTGATCAGTGTAAGCAGCACGCGCTGCGAGAAGACAAGGCCAAGCGTTTTATCCATGTTTGCTTTCATGTTGTCTTCAAATACTGTCAGGTTTTTCACGATATTGCCGAAGCGGTTCAGCATATAATTAAGCGCCGTGGTAGCGTCCGGAATAATAATTCGTTCGGCCGAGGAGTGGGAAATATCTCGTTCATGCCAGAGCGGCACATTCTCATAAGCGGTAAGCATATGGCCGCGGATGACCCTGGCCAGGCCGGTCATGTTTTCCGAACCGATCGGATTTCGTTTATGCGGCATCGCTGATGAACCCTTCTGTCCTTTGGCGAAGAACTCTTCTACTTCCCGGGTTTCACTTTTTTGCAGGCTGCGGATTTCGACAGCCATTTTTTCAATCGACGTGGCAATTAAAGCGAGAGTGCTCATGTAATCTGCGTGACGGTCCCGCTGCAGCGTCTGCGTCGATACCGGCGCTGCCTGCAGGCCGAGCTTCCGGCAGACTGACTCTTCAATAGCCGGCGGGATGTTGGCAAATGTTCCAACCGCTCCCGAAAGCTTCCCAACGCGGATGCCTTCGGCCGCTGCGTCAAAACGTTCGAGATTGCGCTTCATTTCCTGATACCAGAGCGCAAGCTTGATGCCGAAGGTAGTGGGTTCTGCGTGCACACCGTGGGTGCGTCCCATCATAATCGTATGCTTATGCTCTTTTGCTTTGTTTTTTAAAATTTCGAGAAACTGCTCCAAATCTGAGCGCAAAATATCGTTGGCCTGCTTAATCAGGTAGGAAAGAGCGGTGTCCACAACGTCGGTGGAGGTCAGGCCGTAATGAACCCATTTGCGCTCATCGCCGAGCGTCTCCGACACCGCCCGGGTGAATGCCACAACGTCATGACGTGTTTCCTCTTCAATCTCCTGGATCCGTTCGATGTTAAAGGAAGCATTGTCTCTTATTTTTTTCACGTCTTCCTTTGGAATGTCCCCAAGCTCCGACCAGGCTTCGCAGGCGCATATTTCGACCTCAAGCCAGGCGTTAAAGCGGTTCTCTTCGGTCCAGATGGCACCCATTTCCGGGCGTGTGTAACGATCGATCATAATCAGGTTCCTCCACTCTTCTCTTTAATAATTAACTCTCTATGTACTGCTTCCAAACGTCCGTGGACCTATCAAGCGCATCCTGTAGATCCTCGCGGAGCACCGTCCAGTGCCCCATTTTCCGGCCGGGCTTGGCTTCATCCTTGCCGTACAGATGCACATGGTCCTTGCTCCACTCTTCCATATGCGCAGTTACCGCTTCGACGTGTTCACCGAGAATGTTGGTCATAACCACCGGCTGCTTCAGTCCAGCAGGTCCAAGTGGAAGACCGCAGACAGCGCGGATATGCTGTTCAAACTGGGAGGTTTCACATGCCTCAATCGTATAGTGACCGGAGTTGTGCGGCCTCGGCGCCACTTCGTTTACATACACTGTTTCATCATCTGTAACAAACATTTCCACTGCCAGGGTGCCGACAAGATCCACATGTTCGGCAAGCCGGTGGGCAATACGGATCGCTTCTTCATTCACAAAACGCGATATTCTTGCCGGTACAATGGTCTGGTGCAGAACATTATTAACATGGATATTTTCTCCGACCGGAAACACGCCGGTCTCCCCGTGCACGCTCCGGGTGACAATGCAGGAAATTTCTTTTTGGAACGGAATCCACGCTTCAAGTACGAGCTCTTTGCCTTCGCTTCCCCCAAGGGCTTCAAACGCTGCTTCTGCATCTTCTGCTGCTTTTAACACTACCTGTCCCTTGCCGTCGTAACCGCCGCGGCATGTTTTCAGCACGCTCGGCACACCAATCTCTTTTACCGCTGCCGATAGCTCTTCGCGGGAGGTCACCTGATGGTACGGAGCTACTTTAATATTCGCTGCTTCAATGGTCTGTTTTTCACGAAGGCGGTGCTGCGCCGTATGAAGCAGCTGGCTGCCCTGCGGAAGATAAAGAGTATTTTCCAGATGCCTGGCTGTCTCTGCGTCAATATTTTCAAATTCATAGGTTAATACATCACAAGCTTCTGCCATTTTGTCCGCCCCGGCACGGTCGTCATAAGATGCTTCAATTTCAACATCTGCCACCTGTCCGGCGGGCGAGTCTGTTTTTGGTTCAAGAACGGCCACACGGTAGCCCATTGGCTTGGCCGCAAACGCCATCATCCGTCCGAGCTGTCCTCCTCCAAGTATTCCGATTGTCTGTCCGGGTTTCATTACTTTCCCCATAATTCATCTCCTGACTGCATGACCTGCTCACGCATTTGCTCTCTACGCTGCTGCAGCTTATCTGCCAGCTTTTCATCAAAGGCTGAAATCATCTGAGCGGCCAGAAGTCCGGCATTTGTCGCTCCAGACGTTCCGATGGCCACAGTTGCTACCGGCACACCGCCGGGCATTTGAGCGATGGATAAAAGCGAATCCCATCCGCTTAAAGCCTTGGACTGAACCGGGACCCCGATGACCGGCAGCGTCGTTTTCGCTGCTATCATACCCGGGAGATGAGCTGCTCCCCCGGCACCGGCAATAATCACTTTTATTCCTCGTTCTCTTGCCTCTGCCGCGTACTCAAACATATAATCCGGCGTCCGGTGGGCGGATACGATGTTCTTTTCAAACGGTACTCCGAGCTCATCGAGCACCTCGCATGCCTTCTGCATTGTGTCCCAGTCGGACGTACTGCCCATTACTACTCCTACCTGCGGTTCCACTTGCGCCACCCCTTTGCTTTTTCCTCACGTGCTTTTTGACATAAAGAAGCCCCGGTGCCAGATCCATCCCTAAAAAAGGATAGTCTTCCGCACTCCGGGGAAGGTCTCGTGAACGTATATGCTCTACTATAGAAGAAAAATTCAAGCCGAAGCTTCCACTATTTCAGATAAAGGCTTCGTTTGATCATTCTCCTCATAGTCCAGCAATTTACGGTTGCCGGGTAGAGACGCTCGAGCCTTATTCCCGAAAGTATATGAGGATTGTCATCGTTCTGCTTTTCTTGCTTACGTGTTACAGCTTAACAAGTTGTTATATTATCTGTCAATCAAAATTCGAACGATTAGAATAAACTTAGATTAAATGTTCGTTTATTTCTTTTTTGCTTCAAAACTGATTTCCTGCCTCACCGGCACATACTGTGTTTCTCCGTTAATAGTCTGCTCTTCAAATACAGGCTTTTCCATTCTGCGCACCGGCATAAAACCTTCTGCAGCAATCCGGGAGAGACACTCTTCCACTGTTTCTTCTTCCTGTACGTAAAACGTCTGTTTATTTTTCTTTTTAGCCATTCGTGTCGCTGCTCCTTATTTCTTTACTTCTATGCTTCCAGTATAACAGGTTCTTTCTAAAAAAAACGAACGAAGCAGAATTTCATTTCCCGCTTCATTCGCCTATTTATCGTCCGTTTTCTGTGCCTATCGTTCGTATGGTCTCTTTTAGGACTGCAACACCATTTACACAGTCTTTTAATTCAGTAAACTCTTCAGGTGTGTGGCTTTTGCCTTCAAAGCTCGGCACAAACAGCAGGCCAAATGGTACGTAGGCTCCAAACATCATAGCGTCATGGCTAGCACCCGATACGAGGGATTCTGTAGCTAAGCCGATGCTCCGGGAGGCCTCCTCAATCGAACGCCGGATCCATTCCGGGACCGGCACCGGTTTTACTCTGAAGGCCACTTCATGAGAAACAGTAAGCCCGCGGCGACCGGCTATTTTTTCTGCTTCGCTTCGCGCCAGGCTGATCATTTGATCCCGGACTTCTTCGTCGAGGTCCCGGATATCCGCTGTCAGCCGGGCCTCTCCGGCAATTACGTTTGAACCGTTCGGCTCAAGCGAAAGCCTCCCTACGGTAGCTACTGCGGTGTCACTGTGCATAGCCGGAAGCTGTTCCAGATACAGAATAAATTCTGCTGCTGCAGCAGCTGCGTCTTTCCTGATGTTCATCGGAGTGTTACCGGCGTGATCCGTTTCTCCCCAAAAATGAACGTCAAGCCAGGAAGGGCCGGCGATTCCTTCTACCACCCCGATACCCGCCTCCTGCTGTTCGAGCTGTTTTCCCTGCTCCACATGCAGCTCTAAATATGCCCGCAGCCGTTCACGCGGATAAATATTTTTCTCGGGCTTGTTCGGCGAATAATCCATCAGCTTCATCGCCTCCGCCGCCGTCACTCCCTCATCATCACGCATTTGAAAAAAATCATCCTTTGAGATATCGCCAACGGCCGCCCGGCTTCCGAGCATCCCGCTCCCAAAACGTGCCCCTTCCTCATCGACGAAAACAGCAATTTCTATTGAACAGTCCAATTCGGCTCCTTCGGCCTTCAATGCTTCTACAGCCATCAGACTCGATACACAGCCGAGAGCCCCGTCAAAAGCACCGCCGTTTTTTACAGTGTCGAGATGAGATCCGGTAAGGATAATCGGGGCCCCGGCCCGACCTGACTCCCATAGTCCGTAAATGTTTCCTACACCGTCCTCCCGTACACTCAGGCCCGCTTCCTCCATCCAGGAACGAAAAAGATTTTTTGCCTGCTGCTCCTCTTCTGTATAGACATAACGTGTAATGCCGCCCTCTTCCGTGCGGCCCACAGCCGCCAGTTCCTCCAGGCGGCTGGCCAAAATCTCGGGGTCAATCGACGGAAAACCCCTGCTTTCCTCAATGGTCTGGAGGAGGCGCTCCCTGCTGAATCCCTTGTTACCCAAAGCATCATCACTCCTTCTCTTCTTTCAGACTAACACACCGGCACAGACGTTACACTTCATTAAAGGAAGGAACATACACTTCCCCCTGGCTATCTGCCTGCTCAATGATACGGCGCACCTGTTGGGATAAGCTGTTTGGAGGATACGGCTTAGTCAGGTAATGCCGGACGTCCATACGGGCCATTCGCTCCTTATCCTCGTGCAAAGCCGAGGAAATAATAATTGGCACGTCTTCGGTATGACGGAAGGATTTCAGCTGTTCAATAAAAGCCCATCCATCCATTTCTTCTCCAAGCATCAAATCCACCACAAAAACCTCCGGCCGCAGCCCCCGTTTTAATGCATTCAGCGCTTTGTAAGGATTGAAGTAGTGCACTACTTCGTATTTGGCGTGGCGAAGTTCTTCTGAAAGAAGCATTCCCAGGCTCCGGTCGTCCTCGAGTATAAGCACCGAGTGAAGATCACTTTCTTCCGGCAGTTCTTCAATATCGAAATCGACTCCTGAGATTGGGAAAAATAAGCAGAAGCTGCTGCCTTCCCCTTCTATCGAATCAACCTCTATTCTGCCTTTATGGTCTTCAACAATTTGCTTCGTTACGGCAAGCCCGAGACCAGTGCCGCGGATTTTCCTCCGCTCTTCATCATTAATACGGTGAAACTTTCCGAAAAGACGGGGAAGCTCTTTTTCCGGAATCCCAAGACCTTCGTCTGTTATTTTTACTCTCACCATATCCTGCTCATTGGCAAGCTCAATTTTTACCTCGCCGCCGTCTGGGGAGAATTTTACTGCATTGCCAATAATATTGGTGACGCCCTGCACGATTTTACTTTTATCTGCATAAATTCGTCCATACTGAAGCCGGTCCTTTACAACAAACGTGTGGTCCGGCTGGTTCGGTTCAAAGGTATCCACGACCTCAAGCATCAGGCTGCTGATATCAACTTCTTCCATGCCATATTCCTGACGGCCGGACTCCATCCGCTGCAGATCGAGAAAATCGTTAATTAACGAAGTTAACCTTTCCCCTTCCCTGTGAATGGTTTCTATATATTTTTTTTGGCGGGCCGGCTTTAAATCTTTGACGAGAAGAAGCTCTGCAAAGCCTAAAATACTCGACAGCGGTGTCCTGAGTTCATGACTTACAGTGCTGACAAGATCTGATTTCATCTGATCAAGCTCAAATTCCTTAGTCCGGTTGCGGTGAACAAAGATAGTTCCCTTTTCTTCGGATTCCATCTGCACATTTCGTCCATATAGCTCGTAAACGTTCACGCCGCTCTCTGACGTAATTTTATATTCGATACTGTAGCCTGGAGAGTCTCCGCCACCGATAAAAGCTTTAAAATAGTTTTCCACTTTTTCCCGGCAGTCTTCATCAATTTGCTTGATCCACCCTGACGTCCATTCCGAAAACGGGAGGGTTTGTTTCTCATTCTGAACCCCCGTATTAATCATACTCCACGTCCAATGATTCGCATGCTCAAGCTCTCCATTTTCATTGATATACTGGATCCCTTCATCAACACTGTCGATAATACGCTGATACAAAAATCGCTCCTCCTCCGTTTCCTCAAACAGAAGAATACGGCTGAAGGAAATGGAAGCCTGACGGAGAATGCCGCGCATCGTCTCGCGCTCCTGCACCGAAAAGCTTTGTCCGGTCCTGGTGAATACCGCTGCGCCAATCATTTCTTTTTTACTGCTGAACACCGGCAGATACATTTCGTACACTGTCGTTTCTACGCCGCTCAATCCTTCTTCCCCGGCTCTTGTTTTCCGTTCGGTGACATGAACCTTTTTCGTGTCCGCGATTAAAGCAAGCGGGCTCCCTTCAGAATGATCTTCGAAATGCTGTTTTTCTTCTTCACTTACCCCGTACCAGGCAGCCTGCCAGAAAGGCTCCATCGCTGCCACCATTCCCTTTTCGAAATGAAACAGATCATACATTTTGGCAAGCAGCTGTTCCATTAATGCCTGCTTTCCCATCGAGCCGCTGAACGTTTCATTTAACTCGTTTAATGTCCGCAGGTATTCCTGCTGCTCCTGCAGCTCATTCTGCTGGGTAACAAGCTCTTCGTTCCGGTCCATAATCGCGTTTTGATTCTGCTGAATACTTGCTGCCATGACATTAAAGGAACGGCTCAGCTCTCCTATTTCATCGCTGCGGTGGCTGTCTGAGACCAATATTTCTTCGCCGCCTCCCACCCTTGCCGCAGCGTCCTTCATTTCGACCAGAGGACCGGTGATTTTCCGCAGAAGCAGCCAAACAACAGCGCCGAGCGCTATCAGTATCGCAATCAGATACAGCAGATAAGCAAAATGCGAATTCTCGTTTACCTCGAAGTACTGCTCGTTCACACTCATCCTCTCTGCCTCTGCCTGATCGTGTCCACTCGATAAGCTGTTGACGAGGGCCCCGACCTGAGAGCTGACCTGCGCGCGGTTTTCAATAGTCGTACGCCCGGATTCTACCGCTTCAGTCAGCTGTGGAAGCCATTCGTTTTCATAGTCATCGAGAAACTGTTCCGTCTGAGCGACCAAATCAGTTTCTGCTTTGTTCAGGCTCCTATATTCCTCGAGCTGCGTTTTCGCGGCGTTTAAGTTTCTTTCTATATCCTCCCGTTCACTTTCATCCCCAAAAGCGAGGTAGCCGCGACCGGCAATAATAATCTGCTGGGTATAAAACTCCAGATCCGCCAACACATTCTGCGTATCCCGCCACTGCCTGGACTCGTTCTCAAGCTCCTGCTGATTGGAACTCATGTAGGCATGCTGCCATATACCCCCGGCGGCAGCAAGCGTTAGTACTAATAGAAAAATAATACTAAACCTACGGTGGAGACGTTTCTTTATGTAGTTAAGCATCTAATAAATCCTCCACAATTGTGATAAGCAGAGCCGGGCTGAACGGCTTGGATACAAACTCCATCACGCCTGCTTTTCTCGCTTCTTCTTCGTCTTTGTCCTGAGACTTTGCAGTAATCATTAATGTTTTCATGTTTTCAAGCCTGCCGTCTTTCCGGAGCATAGAAACAACTTCCACTCCGTTATACTCAGGCATCATGTTATCGATAATTAAAAGGTCATAGGAAGCAGTACTTGCTTTTTCATAGGCTTCCTTTCCATCCTTTGCTTCGTCAATTGTGTATTCTTCTTCGTCCTCCAACGTATCCACCACAAGCATTCGAAGCACTTCCGCATCATCAGCTACCAGTATTTTGTACATTTCTTTCCGCCTTTCTGTTTACAGCACCCGCTGAATTAATCGCTTCGCACGTGCGACCAGCTCTTCCTTTCGAAAAGGCTTCATCAAATAATCGTCCGCTCCAAGCTCAAGCGCATGAACAATATCCCCCTCGTTCCGGTTGCCTGTGAGCATTAATACGATCATGTTGCTCGACGGATACTTTCCCCGAAGTTTTTCAAGCACTTCAAACCCGTCCATGCCGGGCATAGTAACGTCCAGCACGACAAAGTACCGCTGTCCGCGTTCATAGTTTTCTTTTTCAAAAAATGATTCTCCAGAAGGGAAATACTTTGTCCGTATCCGGTACCTCGCTATGTTTAACTGGTGAAACTGGTCAGCGACAAAGGAAGCCATCGCTTCATCATCGTCAATAATAAATACATTTATGTAAGGAAGATCGATAGTTGTTTCACCAGAATAGGAAACCACGGCGTTCCGGCCCGAATCCTTTGCTTCAAGCATGGCTGCATCTGCTTCATTGATCAGCTCCTGCAGAGAAGCGTGATTAGTAGTGGCGGTAGACGTTCCCGCCGTAAACCCGAGCCGGTACGGCAGGCGTCGCTCTGAGACGAAGTCGGCAAAGGACTGCTGCAGGCGCTTCATGATTTTTTCTGTTTCCTCCGAAAATGTCTGCTGGAAAATGAACAAAAATTCGTCCCCGCCCAGGCGGATCAGGTGATCGCTCGGACGTTTCCGGGAGAGCATATGGCTGACAAACCATTTGAGCACCTGATCCCCTTCATCGTGTCCGTAGCTGTCATTAATCTGCTTGAAGTGATCAATATCCGTCAGTGCTACAGAAAAAGGCTTACCGCTCCGTTTAAACTCCGCCCACAGTCGCCCTTCCTCCATTTCGAGCATTTTACGGTTATAGGCTCCCGTCAACTCGTCCACCGTCAGCGCTTCTTTCATCGGAGCCTGCCACTCCAGGTGGCGGTGAATGACCTGCACCATTTCAATCGTGGAATATGGCGGTTTGATCACAAAGGAAGCACCGTCTTCATAAAGTTTATCTGCTCTCTCTCTATCTATTCCGCCACTGCAGAATACAACGACAGGGAGCAGAGCATCTCTCGCTGCATCTTTAATACGTTCAATAATCGTTTTCTCTCCCCGTACGGCCAAATCTTCCGAGAGAAGAACCATTTCCGGATGGAATTCCTCTATTTTTTCCATAAGCTTTCTTCGATCAGAAGCAAGCAGCACGTGATGGCCAAGCATCTCAAGCTGCTCCTTCACTTCATACAAAACGTAAAGCTCTGTATGCCCGAGAAGCACAAAAGAAGATTCTTCTTCGGAATTGTCATAGGAAATGGAAAGTTTCTCTGGCTTGCCTTCCTCCCCAAGCACGTTCATGATTTTTTCGGCATACATCTTCCGGGCTTCTGCGGGAGCTTCTGTATCGAGCGCCCGCATCGCTTCCTCCGCCATTTCAGCTGCCCGTCCCAGCCCGATGGTGGCTCCGGTGCCTTTGATCGTGTGAAGCCATCTGTACATTTCGTCAAAATCTTTGTACCGCTTATGTTCTAAGTATTCATACTGCTTTTTAATATTTGCAATAAAGGTTTTCTGATACTGTTTTACCATAATAATATCCCTTCTAACCGTTATTATCTATTTTCCATTATATACTATTTTACCGTGTCAAAAGTAGCTTAATATAAGAAAAAATGCCATATTTTTAAAAAGTAGAAAATATTTCATCTTTCTATACAGACGCGGAAAAGATACGCATATGCAAATCAACATAAAAAACCGCCCCGGCAAATGCCGGGGCGGCTTCTGTATAAAAGCATCTATGAAACGTAATTTGTCGTAATGATGGAGCGTTCCATTTGATACAGCTGCTCCTGGGAGTACAGGGGCGCATTTTGGGAAAACTGCTCATGAAAGAACGCACGCAGTGCTGCTTCTGTCGTAAAACGATGCGTATAGGCATCCACCGACACGTCCTGGACAAATCGGTCATCCTGCGTGTTCGAATGGCCAAAGAAAATAATTGGCGTCACTTCGCCCGGATTGTGCTTTTCCCTGCGCAGAAAATCTTCTGTAATCGAAGCCGTCGCTTTGGCATGTTCAATCGGACTGTCGTGTACTTCAAATGTTCCTGACCGAATATGCCCCCGGCTTGTGTTTTGAAAAACCATTGTCGTTTCCACGTCTTCTTCAAGATCCGGGTACAGCGTATCAAGCACAAAATCAAGTGTCCCGGCATTGTGTTTACTGACGCCGTGAATAATATGGCCTTTCCATTTCTGTGTTTCAAGCACATACAGTCCGCGGCTCGTCAAAACGACGTGGTCCACCTGGCGGGTCGAAAGCTCCGTCCGGTCATCGAGCGGAACGTACACGTGTCCGGAAATTAACATTTCATCCACAGCAATCTGATTTGCTTCGACAAGATCATTTTTAATGCTTCGAAGCAGTTCATGTGTTTTCATTTCTTCCGGTTCCCGTGAGATTTTCTCCAGATGATAAATGTAATCCGTCAGCTTCCCTTTTTCTTCCTCATATTTGCCGCGTATCGCCTGGATATCCTCGCGGTACTGCGAGCTCTTTCCCTCAATTTCCTCTTCCATTTTTCTATCGTACTGCCGGACTTTTTTCAAATACTGATCCCGCTGAATTAAAATAACTGCTCCAATGATGATTAAAGCTATAATAACCGTGACTGCTATACCCATATAAGCACCTCTTCCATCTCCTGCCTTAATATTTTTACTATGACCCGGAATTTGGTACACTAAAAAACGCTTCTCATTCGCTATGTAAAACTATATACATTATATTTCTATCATAATCAATATATTCCTTTTCGTATACACCTAAAGAAAGGATTCTTCCCTATGACACTTTATTCTGTTGTTCCAAAGGATTTTTACAAAAAACCGACACTCGAGCTCTCCCGGGCGCTGATCGGCTGTGTACTTGTGCATGAAACGCCGGAAGGTCCTGCAGCCGGCAGAATTGTTGAAACGGAAGCCTATATCGGCCCGGTGGACCGGGCTGCCCACAGCTACAATTACCGCAGAACAAAGCGGACGGATGTAATGTTTTTTCCCCCGGGTTACGTATATATGTACACGATGCATACCCATGCGCTTCTAAATATCGTCAGCGGGGTGGAGGAATCTCCCGAGGCTGTCCTCATCCGCGCTGTCGAGCCTGTAGCGGGCCTTGAGCTTATTCAAAAACGCCGGCACCGTGTCCGCGGTATTCAGCAGACAAACGGCCCCGGCAAGTTAACGAAAGCGCTTGGCATTGATATGAGCTACTACGGCCATGAACTTGATCATCCGCCGCTGTATCTGTCACCAAAAGATTATGAACCTGTAGTTGAAAACGGCCCGCGCGTCGGTATTTCCGGAAGCGGCGAAGCGCGCCATTACCCATGGCGGTTCTTTGAAACCGGCAATCCTTACGTATCCAAATGGAGGGCCTGAGTTTTGTTATTTCAAAGCGACGATCCGGCGGCCCTGGATCCGGCTTTCCAAAATAGCGTCAAGATCCTCCGCCAAATCATCCAGGGTGGTCTCGCTTGCAATCGTATCAAGCAGTGATTGTACTTTCAGGTCGCTTGCGAGACGGTTCCATACATACTGTCTTTTTTCTGCCGGGCAGTACACCGAATCAATCCCGGCCAGGTTGACACCACGTAAAATAAACGGATGTACTGTCGTAGGCACGTCCGTCCCTCCGGTAAGTCCGCTGACTGCTACAGTGCCGTGATACTTCATCGTACTCAGCAGGTAGGCGAGCGTCTCTCCCCCAACTGGGTCGACGGCCCCGGCCCACATCGCTTTGCCGAGCGGCTTGCGCTTGTCCGGATTTACATCTTCGCGGGAGAGAATACGTCCTGCCCCAATATTCCGAAGATAATCATGGGCTTCGGCGTTCCCGGTAACAGCTGCCACATCATATCCGAGGGAGTGAAGCATCGCTACAGCCATGCTTCCAACGCCGCCAGTAGCACCGGTTACAACAATCTCGCCCTGATCCGGTCTGACTCCTTCCTCTTCCAGGCGCACGACCGATAATCCTGCTGTAAACCCGGCAGTTCCAAAAATCATGGCTTCTCTCGGAGTCATCCCCTCCGGAAGTTTTACCACCCAGTCAACAGGCACTCTTGCTTTTTCTGCGTAACCGCCGTGATGGGCAACACCCAGTTCATATCCTGTAACGAGCACCTCGTCGCCCTCCTGATACCTCGAGTCACTGGACGAAGCGACAATGCCGGCGAGATCGATGCCCGGAATCAGTGGATAGCCCTGTGCAATCTGGCTTTTAGGTACTGCTGCCAGGCCGTCTTTATAGTTGATGCTTGAATAGTGTACATCAATGGTGACGTCGCCTTCAGGCAGATCCTTTTCCTCCAGTGTACGTACTTCTTTTGTAACTTCTCCCTGATCGTTTTTATCCACGACCAGCGCCTTAAATGTGCTCATACTTTCCACCTCCATAAAATGATCTTCTGCCCTATTCCCATAAAAGTTTTATTTTATGCGGGCTAAACAAAAAGCACGCGCCTCCTTTTGGAAGCACGTGCTGCTTGCTACGGTGTTAAAAACAGGAAAAAGATGATAAATACAAAAAACAGAGCGTACATAATCGGATTCAGCTGTTTCCCTCTTCCCGTCAGCACCATCGTGATCGGATAGAAGATAAAGCCCATGGCAATACCGGTCGCGATACTGTAGGTGAGCGGCATCGAAACGACGGTTAAAAAGGCAGGCACGGCAATTTCGAGACGCTGCCACTCAATTAAGCGAAGCGACGATACCATCAGCGCCCCTACAATAATAAGAGCGGGAGCCGTTACAGCACTTGTTACCACACCGAGAAGCGGCGAGAAAAACAAAGCGGCAAGAAACAGCAGTGCCGTAATAATCGAAGCAAATCCGGTGCGCCCTCCGACAGCTACGCCCGCTGAGGACTCAATATATGCTGTTGTTGTAGACGTTCCAAGAATCGAGCCGATCACGGTAGCAGATGAATCCGCCACCAGGGCTCGCCCGGCACGCGGCAGTTTGTTATCTTTTACGAAGCCGGCCTGGTTGGCTACTGCAAACAAAGTTCCAGCAGTATCAAAAAAGTCGACAAACAAAAATGTAAGAACAACTACGATAAACCCAATAATGAAGCTTGAATCCCACGAAAAGTCTGTAAGAGAGGTGAAAGCAGCCCCGAATGTCGGTGCGATGCTGGGCACCCCGGAGACAATCTGACCCGGAGGCTGAATCTGACCCACCAAAATACCAGCCAGAGCTGTAATCACCATCCCGTAAAAAATACCTCCACGGATACCAAGGGTCATCAGTATGACGGTAACAACCAGTCCGAAAGCCGCAAGAGCAGCCGGTCCGGAAGTAAGTGTGCCAAGCGTGACAAGAGTAGACTCATCAGCCACCACAATCTGCGCTCCCTGCAGACCGACAAAAGCAATAAACAGCCCAATACCAGCAGAAACCGCATATTTCAGTTCCTCCGGAATTGCGTTAATAATTTTTTCTCTAATGCCAAATGTCGTTAAACCAATAAAGATCATTCCGGAGCAGAATACCCCAAATAAAGCAAGCTCCCAGGGGATCCCCATTGTCAGCACAACGGAATATGTAAAAAAGGCATTGAGCCCCATCCCCGGTGCCAGAGCAATCGGATACCTGGCAAGCAGCCCCATGATCAGTGTCCCGATGGCTGCTGCCAGGGCTGTCGCTACAAACACGGCGGCCTCATTCATTCCGGCTTCGGCTAAAATACTGGGGTTGACGAATAAAATATACGCCATCGCAAGGAAAGTCGTTAAACCGGCTAACGATTCTTTCTTGTAGTTCGTCTCATTCTTTGTAAATTCAAAAAAACGATCCATCCTCTTATCTCTTCCTCTCTTTGCTCTCCCCAGGCAAAAATCTCTCTGCTTCTATTATATACTTACTAAGTGCTTACCGCACAAGCCCCTACTCCCATTCAATGGTCGAAGGCGGCTTAGACGTAATATCGTACACGACACGGTTGACGTGCTGCACCTCATTGACAATTCTGGTGGAAATTTTTTCAAGAACGTCATATGGAATACGGGCCCAGTCCGAAGTCATACCATCAATTGAAGTGACCGCGCGGATTCCGACAGTGTAATCATATGTCCGGCTGTCTCCCATTACGCCAACGCTCCGCATATCCGGAAGCGCCGTAAAATACTGCCAGATTTCCCGGTCGAGACCGGCATTCTTGATTTCCTCCCGTAAAATATAATCCGATTCCCGGACAATTTCGAGCTTCTGCTCCGTAATTTCCCCGAGTACGCGAATGCCAAGTCCCGGTCCAGGGAATGGCTGGCGCCACACGATTTCATCCGGCACTCCGAGCTCCGTTCCGAGCTTGCGGACTTCGTCTTTAAACAGCGTATTCAGAGGCTCGATCAGATCGAATTTCATATCTTCCGGCAGTCCGCCGACATTATGGTGTGACTTAATCGTCTGAGCTGTGTCCGTACCACTTTCAATGACGTCAGTATAAAGCGTGCCCTGGACAAGAAAATCCACGTTTTCAAGCTTTCCTGCCTCTTCTTCAAACACGTAGATAAATTCATTTCCGATAATCTTCCGTTTTTGCTCCGGATCGCTCACTCCTTCGAGCTGATCGAGAAAACGTTTGGCCGCGTCTATTTTCACGATATTCATTTGGAATCCGCGTCCGAGAGACTCCATGACGCCTGTCGCTTCCTCTTTACGCAGCAGGCCGTGATCAATAAACATGCATGTAAGCTGATCTCCGATCGCTTTGTGTACAAGCGCCGCAGCTACCGAGCTGTCCACACCGCCGCTCAACGCACACAGCACATTACGGCTGCCTACCTGTTCCCGGATAATTTCCACCTGCTCATCGATAAAGTTAGCCATCGTCCATTCATTCGAGCATCCGCAGACCCGGTAGGCAAAGTTTTTCAGGATATCATCGCCAAACTGGGTGTGGCGTACTTCAGGATGGAACTGAACGCCGTACATTTTCTTCTCCGGAGCACTCATGGAAGCTACCGGGCATGACGGACTGGTCGCGTCGACCGTAAAACCTTCTGGTGGCTCAACAATTAAGTCGCCGTGACTCATCCACACGCTCTGGGTTTTCGGCAGTCCTTCAAATAATACTGGATTCGCCTGCACATGAATATCCGCCTTGCCGTATTCCCGATGCTGGGCTTTTTCCACTTTTCCGCCGTAATGCAGCGTCATCAGCTGCATCCCATAGCAGATACCCAGTATAGGAATGTCAAGGTCAAAAATAGCTGGATCACAGGTGAGCGCGCCTTCAACATACGCGCTGTTCGGGCCGCCGGAAAAGATAATTCCCGCTGGATTTAATTCTTTAATTTTTTCTGCACTGATCGTGTTCGGATGAAGTTCACTAAAAACACCGAGATCTCTGATTCTGCGTGTAATCAATTGATTATACTGGCCGCCAAAGTCCAGAACAATAATCGTTTCACTGATATTTCCTACGCTCATCGCTTCTACCCCTAACTGTTTTCAAATATGTACGTGCAAGGTTCACTTTAAAGGAATGCCTGCTTCCGGGCAACTATCTGTTTTCGATTGCCGGGCGTACGTCAAACATTTTAATGAAAGTCTTTTTTTACAGACTAAAAAAGCTGCTTTCGCATTATACGAAAGCAGCTTTTTAACTGGGGACATACGGCGGCGCTTCGGCTGCTTTCTGTCCTTCACTGCCCTCGTAGTCCAGCCATTTTCCGGCGGCCAGGTAGAGACATTTGGGCCTGATCCCAAACTATACGAGGTATTCACCTGTAAACATGAAATAAATTTTAACAGCCCGTCATGAGCCGGTCAAGAACGGATTTTCTTTACCAGTCGTTTCCATGCAGCAACTGTTTCCGGTTCGGCTCCGTCTCCGGTTTTACGCCCGTAATACAGACGTTCGTATTTTTCAGTCAGTGGTTCCATATCACCGCTGCCGTAAATGTCATTCACCCGCCCGGAAAATTCCCGCAGTGTTTCCCCATTGGTTCGTTTCACGCGCGCTGTCCGCAGCAGCCTTATCAGTGCCTGATAGGCACTTTGAAACTCTGCATCGGAGTGCATATGCCGGTATTTGAAAAGAAGATAGCTGGCCAACAGCTTCCTCCGGAAAAGCCAGCCGGCTCCAAGGAGGAGGACAACCGCTGCAAAAAAGGGCCACAGCGGAAGTCTCCAGTCAATGCCGGCGCCCCCGGATGTATCCTCCTGCTCTTCTTCGTTCTCTTCTTCTGATTCAGGAGTTGTTTCCTCTTCTTCGGGTGCTTCTGCTTCTTCCTCCGCCGGCTCATCTTCAATTTCAGGTGCTTCTTCCGAGGCTTCATTGTTTTCATACGTGTAATTAAACTCTGAAGAAAAACCTTTCGTCGGTTCAAACGGGACCCATCCGACCTCCGGAAAATACACTTCCACCCAGGAATGCGCATTTTCATTGGTGACCTCCACCTGGTTTTCATTTCCCGGAGCCTGGTCACCTTCCGTGAACCCTTTTACCCAGCGTGTCGGTATATCCAGCGTCCGGAGCAGCACCGCCATCGAAGTCGAGTAATTGTCGCAGTACCCGGTCCGTGATTCAAACAAAAACTGGCTGACATAATCCCCGCCTTCCGAGGGAGCCGGGATGTTTGTCGTTTGATAGGAAAAATCCGGACCGCGCAAATACCTTTCCACCGCTCTTGCCTTTGCATAACGGTTATCATCTTCCTCGGTAAGGTCTTCGGCGAGCTCCTGAATTTCTCCCGGGAGATCGTCCGGAAGCTGTGTGAAGTATTCTGTTACTTCCTCCGGGTCTTCTGAGTCATCAGTAACAGCACTCATCTGCTCTACGGGGAAATCCGCCGTTTCATACGCCACCGTATAATTCGTTAACGACGCCGGCTCCCCGCCAGTCTCAAATTCCGCCTGGGTTGTCCAGGTATCTACCGATGCTTCTATGTCTTCTTCAATAGAAAGAAACGAACCCGGATAAAAGGCAAAATCAAATTCCTGGGTTTCTGCCATTTCAACGTTTACTTCCTGTTCTTCCGTCTCGATACTCTCATTATATAAGCCGGCCTCAGAAGACGTCTCATCAGGGGCATCCACTTCCCACCCAAGACCGGTGTAAACATTTTTAGCTTCGCCCCGCCAGTAGCCGTTAATATCACCGGAGGCAGTAAACACCGGCATATCACTCATTTGAAATCCGCCGCCCAGACGTTCATCGGTATCGTCATAGCCAATCTTCTGTACGCCCTGGCTGCTTCCGGTGCTGCTTTCTCCCCACGTTAAAAACGGAACGGGGTCAGGCCACCGTGGTTCACTTTTGGGAGCAAGCACGCCAACGCCCCCGGCTATAATCAAAAAGACAGCCATAATCAGCATCCACCGGCTAAAGACCTTTCTCTGTGCCTGCCTGTCTTCCGCACGTGATACGATACGATCCCACTGAAGCAGTCCTAAAAGCAAAAATCCTATAACAAAAGTACGGATTACCGCAAACATTCCATCGTATTCGAAAAAAGTATCCATCACGCCAATATAAATTATTGTAAACGTCAGAAAAAATAAAATTCGGCGGGATTGAACTACCCAGAAATAAATCAAATAGCTCATAATAGCGAGCAGAAGCATAAACAACACACTGCGGAACATATCAGTTAATGCGTACCACTGGCCGCTGATAATATAACCAATATTTGTCTGTACTTCTGCAGCCAGGGAAACCAGCCAGCCCGGCTGCAGCAGCGACTCCTCGTAAAAAACAGTGTTTATGCCTGTCAGTATGACCAAAAGTACGATGCCAATAATCGTCCACCAGGGTGGACGCAGATAAATGACAACAAAAAAAGCGGCAGAAACAACCATAAATACAGTAACTGAACCTGTTCCGGTAGCTTCCGGCAGAGGCAGCAGCCATTCTGCCAGCAGGAAATAACCAAGAATATAAACAATCAACTTTTTCCAGGTATGCTCCGGTTTAACCAAATAATTATGCCTCCTCTATAACAATTCAAAACCATCCTCGCCCGGCTGAATATAGTAGATATGAATATTGGTATGCCGCAGTGCTTCCACACCTTCGCGGCGCGAGACTCCGCTCTCATCAGAAAGCAGCGCTACAATGATGGAACGCTTCTGGCCGGCCCACTGTTTTAATTCTTTAATTCTAATTTCAGAAAGTACCGGGGTAACATAAATTAATGCTTCAAGCCCCGGGGCCTGGCGTAAAAACGGCGAGGCCTCTGCTTCTGTATTCAATTCTACATACGCCAGACTCTGATAAATACGCTGAAAATGCTCTTTCGAGGTTCCTGGTTGCTGCAGGACCTGCTCGGAAGCCGTGACCCCGCAGCCAATCGGCATTTTCATCTGATAGGCATACTCCGTCAAAGAAGCAGCAAATTCCACCGCGGTTTCAAATAATTCAGACGTTATATCAACGGCGTTTTCAAGCAGCAGAAAATAACCCTCTCCTTTTTCGGATTCAAATTCTTTCGTGACAAGCTTTCCGGCCCGGGCCGTTACCTTCCAGTCAATGTTTGCCATCCGGTCCCCGGGAGTGTAATCGCGAACTCCTGCCACATTCACAGATTCGCTTTGCAGCCGCTGCGACAGCGATACTGCTTCAGAGGAGCTATCTGCCGCTGTATTCCAGTTCGCTAATTTTCTCATTCTTGGAAGCACCACTACTGTGGAAGAAACTGGAATATCATAATCCTTCTCCACAAAGCCAAACAGATCACCGGAGCGAACGCGGAGATAGTCGATGGTGTGCTTTCCCCGCCGTCTGCCCCTAATACTGTAAGAATAGGAGGCCTCCCTTTGAAAAAAAGGGAACACCAGGGTTTCAGCGGACGTTTCCCAGTCCCTGATTCCGTACGGCTGGTGATCCCGGATTTTTACATATATCAGTGGAAACGGAATTCTTTTTTTCAGCGTAACCTCGACTTCTGCAGAGCCGTTGAATGAAAGCATCTCAGCTGTCAGCCTGCGCTCTGCCTTTAAAGAACGAAGTGGATAAATTAACAATAATAATTGCATTACCGCAAGAGTTGTCACACTGTAAAATAAAAACCAGCTGACAAAGCCTCCCTGAAACATAGCGTAAATAAATAATACAGCTAATGCAGCCACAACAGCTGCCAGCTGCATTACTTTTCTTCCGATTTTTAAAAACCGAGTCATGGGCGTACCGCCGAATCACTGTCTGATGCCGGCACACGCACACTCGATAAAATGTCCCGCACTACAGTTTCCCCGTCTTTATCCGCCATCTGCTGGTCTGTCTGCAGAATAAGACGGTGGCCCATAACAAATGGCGCAAGATACTTCACGTCATCCGGAGTCACATAGTCTCTTCCTCTCACAAAAGCATATGCCTGTGACACCTTCATCAGCGCAATTGACCCTCTTGGACTGACGCCAAGATAAATATCGCGGTGGTTTCTGCTTTCCCGCACGATGGAAACAATATACTGTTTCACTGACTGGTCTACATGCACGTTTTTCACGAGTTCCTGAGCCTTTAAAACGTCTTCAAGACTCATTACAGAGGAAAGCTCGTCAATTGGATGGGTGAATTCCACGCGCTCGAGCACTTCTATCTCCTGCTCTTCTGTCGGATAACCGAGCCGGAGCTTAAACAGGAAACGATCGAGCTGGGCTTCCGGCAGAGGATACGTCCCCCCGTACTCTACCGGATTCTGTGTGGCCATTACAAAAAATAAACGTTCGAGGCTTCTCGTTTCGCCGTCCACTGTTACGCTTTTTTCCTCCAGCGCTTCGAGAAGGGCTGACTGCGTTTTCGGGGAAGTACGGTTAATCTCGTCTGCGAGCAGAACGTTTCCCATTAATGGACCAGGACGGAATTCAAACTCCATCGTCCGCTGGTTATATATAGACACACCTGTAACATCTGATGGGAGGAGGTCCGGGGTGAATTGTATCCGTTTAAAACTAGCGCCAATGGATTTGGCAATTGCCCGCACCATCATCGTCTTTCCCACGCCAGGCACATCTTCAAGCAGGATATGCCCACGGGCCAGGAGCGCTGTCAGGCTTAATTCAATTTCAGCTTTTTTTCCGACCACGACCTGCTGCACGTTTTCGATGACACGCTGCAACGCTTCACGTTCGTTCACCAATATCTTTCTCCCCCTACTTTATATGCTCTCGCTCTCTAAATCATATTAATCTTATCACAATTACCCACCCCTAGAAAGAAAACCGACTATCCCTGCTCCCGGTTTTCGGGCAGTATTTTTCTCCGCTCCACCGGTGATTTCAACACAATTGACGTATTAATATTTCCGTAGGAAATCAGGGTATCAACAAGCTCTCTCAGGCTGTCCATTCCTTCTACCGCTGCTTTAATAAAATAGCTTACTTCCCCAGTTACCCGGTGGCATTCCAGTACCCGTGTATCCTCTGCAATCATTTTTTCAAAACGGGGGATCGTATCCTTCAGTTCGCTCACCTGGATCATCAGAAGCGTATCCCGGCCCACTGCTTCCGGGGAAACCACTGCACTGAAGTGATCAATAATTCCTCTCTCCTGCAGCCTTATCATTCGTTCAGAAACGCTTGGACGGCTTAAGTTTAATTTCTTGGATAAATCACTTACTGATATTCTTCCATCCTCCTGAAGCATCTCGAGCATTTCAACATCAATATGATCCATTCAAACGCACTTCACCTTTCTTTTTGAATGTAAATTATATGATATGTATTCATTTTTAATATTTTTAAGCTTATTATCCTTCATATAATTATTCAACCTTGGAATCTTTTTCCTTATACTAGAAGTATCCTATTGTTGAAGGGGAGACGACCGTTGATAAACATAACCAACATACTACAAGTCCTGGCCGGATGTTTGTTAGCTGCCTTCGGCATTACTCTGCTCCAGCATGCTGATTTAGTCACCGGAGGCACGGCAGGCCTGGCGCTCGGCTTGACTTACATCCTGCCGTTGTCTTTTTCGGCTGTGTTTTTTATCATTAACCTGCCTTTTTATGTGTTTTCTGTTGTGCATATGGGATGGAAATTCACGCTGAATACAATCGCCGCAGTGTCTCTGCTTTCCGCGCTGACAAGCCTGAGTTACTTTCTTCCTGCTTTCAGCATCCATCCGGCTGCTGGAGCCATTTTCGGCGGTGTCAGCATAGGCGCGGGCATATCGATACTATTTATGAACAACACCTCGCTCGGCGGCGCTAACATTCTCGCATTATTTCTTCAGCGCCGGCTCCAGTGGAATCCCGGCAAAGTCAATTTATCCTTTGATGTACTCGCTGTAGCCGTTGGGCTTGCTTCTGTCGGCTTAATCGCAGGCACTTATTCCACACTATCCATTATTGCTACTGCTTTTGTGCTCAGCATAGCTAAAGGAAAAATCGCCGCTTCAAGGCCCGTTCCTAAAGCGAAGCCCCGTTCCTCACGCCAGGGTGCACTGATCGAAAAACAATAAATCAAAAGCAGCTTCCCCGTGGGAGGCTGCTTTTTCAGCTTTCAGTCAAGCCCCCCGCCAGTGCTGCAGCTGCTTTCTTTTCATCATCAGCCACAGAAGCTTCAAACAGCTTTTCCTGCTGAAGCGGCGTGTACTTCATGTCAAAGCCATGGTGCCAGGCAATTTGGCGAACGAACTCCCGCTGTGTTCTGCCATTTCCTTCACGGAATGGATGAATGTGATTAAGGTCATTATAAACTGGGGCAAAGGCTTCGGCGAAAGCTTCTCTGTCTCTGTACGTCAGTTTATTTTTTTCCTGGACGGAGTCTCTTAGATGACGCAGACCTCTGTCGATAAATGCTGCAGGCAGAAAGGATGTTCTTCCTTTAGCAAGATCCACCGTCCGAAATTCTCCAGCCCAGGCGTATACATCAGAAAACAGCCGCCGGTGAATACGCCGTATATGCTCTTCATCAAAGGAGCCAAGCACCTTTTTTGCCGTCATCATCTGCTGCAGACGGTACGTTGTAATAATCTGCTCGATTTTCTCTGCTTTGGCTGCTTCCCGAAAATTCATTTTGTTTATAAGCACTCCGCTGTCTCCATACGTGTAATAGGATTCGCTCATATTATAAACGCCCTTCCGCTACAGAAGCTGTCACTTCTTTAATCGTCATTTGCCCGTCGCGAAGCTTCCGCACGGCTTCGATATCTTTTTCTGAAAAAACAAAACCTTCTACTTCTGCAGAAACAATCGCGTTCTTAAGCTCCTGTTCTTCGGGCGTATCCGGGAAATCGTATTTGTCCACTGCGGACAAGCCGTGTTTTTCATGCATTGTTTGCCCTCCCCTGCCTGTAATGAAACTATTTTGCTTTCTTCTCGTTTCCTCCCGCTCTCTCCTGCCCAGGGTAAAAGAAAATCCTTTTTTTGAGCGGTTTTTCAGGTGCGGCCTTCGTTAGTATCGTTTGGGATACTATACCACTTTAAAGTGGGTACTTCCATGCCTGAGCCTTTTCCTAGTATGATGAACTCTACATACACCTGCATACTATAATAAAAATTAGAGGAGGGTTTACGCATGACTAATGTGATTGATCCCGCTGTTTCTGTCGGGCCTGTGCAGCTCCGCGTGCAGGATATCGGACGGGCCGCTGCTTATTACGAAAACGTGATCGGCCTCCGGATACTCAGACGCTCATCTTCTGCCGCAGTTCTCGGCGTGCCGTCAGACGCACTCCCTCTCGTCATGCTTCGGGAAGTGGAGGGTTCGATCACTCCCCCGCGCACATATGCCGGGCTGTACCACTTTGCTGTTCTTCTTCCGGACCGTGCGTCCCTTGGAGCTTTCATCCGTCATCTGCACAGCACTGGTGAGCGGTTCGGAGCCTCTGATCACAGTGTCAGCGAAGCTCTCTATCTGACTGATCCAGACGGAAACGGTATCGAGGTTTACCGTGACCGCCCCCGAACAGAATGGCTATATGACAGCAACGGATTCGTGCACATGACCGTGGAGCCCCTTCATGAACAACAGCTGCTTCAGGCGGGAAAAAATACGCAGTGGCACGATATTCCTGCCGGAACTGTGATGGGACATGTTCATCTTCATGTGCACGACATGGAGGAGGCTTATCATTTTTATGTAGAAGTGCTTGGACTTGGACTGACCGCCGACCCGCAGAAATTCCCTGCTTTTTTTGTTGCTGCCGGCGGCTATCATCACCATATCGGGCTTAATCCATGGGCAGGAGCACAGGCTCCTAAAGCATCTATACGAAATACCGGCATCGATATGTACACACTTGTGCTTCCCTCTGACCGGGCTCTGAAGTCTGTTGCCGACAGGCTGGAGGCCGCCGGTTATCCTTTTCACCGCGAAAAACATGCTTTTTACGTTACCGATCCTTCGGGCATTGTCGTATGCCTTACCGTAAATTCCCCGAATACCGCCCTGTCTTCTGCTAAGATAGTCCAGCTGACTGAATAACCTTTCGCAGTGCGCACGATAAAAAGCAGCCGCATCTAAAAATACGGCTGCTTTTATTATTCATTTTTTGATAACAGCTGCATATCAAATGCTGCGGCCGATATACTTTTTGAAAGCTCCCATTTCCGGATTTCAACCAGCTCTACTGCCCTGTCACTGAAAAAGCGGATGCCGGTAGAAGCTTCTGCCGGGTAAACGCGGGCACTCATCACCTTTTCCCCGTCCTGCATAAATACTTCTACCGTGGAGTGATCGATAAAAATATGCAGATACAAGAGGCCTTTTTCCAGAACAACGTCTGTCGTTCTTGTTCCTCCGGGCCCCCTGCCGGACTTTTCACGATCAAGCGTTATTTTTTGCTCGTGTGTATTATATACAAGCTTCGTTTTTTCCCCTGTACCTTCATTTGCGAGAATGTCCAAACCACTTTCTTCTGCCTTTAGCGGATCTATAACAACCTGAAGCTCCAGACAGTTTCCTTCGACACCTTCCATCTGTCCTTCATCTTCAATGATGACGCCGCGGTGTTTCACTTCTTCTCCGCGCAGGTCTGCCAATTCCGGCAGAGGCCGGCTTTTCCATAGGCCCGCTTCACAGGACAAAACGCGCGGCAGGCTCATCGCACCAGCCCACAATTCTTCTTTTTCCGGCATATCACTTTCCCACATCGCAAACCATCCGATAACGATTCTGCGCCCAAAGCGGTCCAGCGTTGTCTGCGGGGCGTAAAAATCAAAACCATGATCGAGCGGGTGGAACACGTCAAAATCAAACGTTCCCTTCTCGAGGTCCAGGTCACCTACGGCAAACACCGCCTGGTGCAGATTATGATACCGTTCCCCTTCCGGGAGCACGCCCTGCGGGGACATCACAAGCACGTCAAAGCCGTCAAGCCGTAAAAGATCCGGGCATTCCCACATGTAGCCCATATTTCCCCGGCCTGCTGCCAGTATGTTCACGAATTCCCAATCCAGAAGGTCTTCTGACCGGTAAAGAAGCACCTGGCCGACGTTGTCTTCTGTCCGGGAGCCAAGCACTGCATAATAATAATCATTTTCTCTCCACACTTTTGGATCCCGGAAATGATTCGGATGTACTCCTCCTGCAGGGGCTTCTGATATAACAGGATTTTGAACGTGCTTTTCAAACCGGAGACCATCTGAACTTGTGGCCAGACACTGAACCTGCTTTAAATCTTCATCCGGGTCCGGGCCCGTCCACACATTACCTGTATACATTAAGACTAACTGTCCGTCCGCCTCCACGGCACTTCCCGAAAAGCAGCCATCCATATCATATGGTTCGCTTGGCGCCAGCGCGGGCGGAAGATGCTCCCAATGGACAAGGTCCGGGCTTTTAACATGGCCCCAGTGCATGTTATCCCATTCCGGTGAGTACGGGTGATACTGATAAAACAAATGATATTCACCCTTAAACATACTGAAGCCGTTAGGATCGTTCATCCAAGATACAGGAGCTGTAATATGAAAGGCGGGACGCCAGTACTCCTTTTTGTTTTTCTTTTGTATGGATGCAATGCCTTTCACTGCTTCGTTTATTTGCTGCTGATGATTCATGTACCGGCACCCCCTAAAGCGTAAACGACAGCTTCAAACGGCCGCAGGGTGATTTCCTTTATCCCCTCTGCCCGGGTATCTCCGTAATTATTTAATATCAGGTCCGGAGCCTGGACTGCAAATTCCCCGGGGAGCTCACAGCTTGTTTTAGTATCGTAAAGATTCACCATAATAAGCATTCTGGTACCCTCAAGAGTTCTTATATACGCCATAACCTGCGGGTGGTCCGGAAGCGCAAGGTCAAATGAGCCGTATATAAGCGTTTTCCATTTCTGACGCAGCCGTATTAATGTTTGATAGTAAGTAAATACAGACGGGGATCTCTTTTTTTCCTGTTCGACGTTAATCGTAGAATAATTCGGATTAACCTTCAGCCAGGGCGTGCCTGTCGTAAAGCCGGCGGACGGACTGCTGTCCCACTGCATCGGGGTGCGGGAGTTGTCACGGCCGGTCTTCCAGATTGTTTTCATAATATTTTCGTGCGGCGTTCCTGCCTGACGTTCCTTATGATAAAGGTTCCGAATGGCAATATCATTGTAATCTTCAATGGACGGGAATTCGACGTTGGTCATACCGATCTCCTGCCCTTGATAAATAAACGGGGTTCCCTGCATGAAAAAGTACATCGTTGCAAGCCCCGTGGCCGTTTCATACCAATAGTTATCTGCGTCTCCCCATGTAGATACTGAACGCGGCAGGTCATGATTCTCTAAAAACAAAGCGTTCCAGCCGATACCGTCCAGCCCCTTCTGCCACTTAGCAAAAATTTCTTTCAACGCAAAAATGTCCGGCCGGCTGTCGCCTCCTTTTCCCCATAAATCAACGTGGTCAAATTGAAAGATCATATTAAATTTGCCGTTTGTCTCCCCAACCCATGCGTCCGCTTCTTCAATTGTTACTCCGTTGGCTTCTCCGACAGTCATAATATCGTAATGGTCGAACGTTTCTTTCTTTAGTTCCTCAAGGTATGCCTGAATGCCTGGCTGGTTTAAATGACCGTCGAATGAAGGCGGATAGTCTTCATTATTCGGATTTGGTACGTCCGGAAGGCCGGGTTTCTTTTTAATATGGGAAATAGCATCTATGCGAAATCCATCAATTCCTTTATCGAGCCACCAGTTGACCATATCGTACAGATCACGGCGGACATCCGGGTTTTCCCAGTTCAGGTCCGGCTGCTTACGGGAGAAGATGTGCAGAAAATACTCTTTGGTACCCTCGTCCCATTCCCAGGCCGACCCTTCAAAAATGGACCCCCAATTATTTGGCTCCGCGCCATTTTCCGGCTGCCGCCAGATGTAGTAGTTCCGGTATTCACTCTCTTTGGAAGAACGAGACTCCACAAACCATGGATGCTCATCGGACGTATGGTTAATGACCAGATCCATGATCAGGCGCATTCCCCGCTGATGCACTTCCCCGAGCAGCCTGTCAAAATCCTCCATCGTCCCAAACTCCGGCATAATCGCCTGATAATCACTAATGTCGTATCCATTGTCGTCATTAGGCGAGGCATATACCGGACATACCCATATCACCCCGATACCAAGCTCCTGCAGATAGTCGAGCTTCGAAATAATTCCAGCGATATCGCCAATCCCGTCCCCGTCTGCATCCATAAAGCTTCTCGGGTAAATTTGGTAGACGACCGTTTCCTTCCACCATGTCTGCTCCATTGTTTATACGCCCCTCTGTAAATAAAAATGGTAGTATTGCGGCTTTTTATTTCACCGCGCCTTCCGAAACTCCTTCGATAATTTGTTTTTGAGCTATAAAGTAGAAAATAATAACTGGAACCACTGCAAGCACAAGACCGGCGAGTGCCAAATGCCACTGAGTCGTATACTGGCCGAAGAAATAGAACATTTTCAGCGGAATTGTTGCATTGTCCTGGCCGAGCACCAGTGACGGCAGCAAATAATCGTTCCAGATCCAGATAACATTTAAAATGGCAACAGTTACTGTGATCGGTTTTAACAGCGGAAAGATAACAAACCAAAACATTTGAAAACGATTGGCTCCGTCAATAATTGCTGCTTCATCCATCGATTTTGGAATGCTTTTGAGCGCCCCGTGGTATAAAAATATAGCCAGACTCGAACCAAAACCAAGATACATAAAAATCAGGCCGGCTCCGTTCAGCAGGTTCACCTGACCGAAGATCGATGTAAGAGGAATCATTACGGACTGAAACGGAATAAGCATAGCGGCCACGAATACAAACAGCAGCGTCGTGCTGAGCCTGCTCGGATTCCGGGCGAGCGCATAGGCTGCCATCGAGGAAAATATAACAATCACGGCGATGCTCACACCGGTAATCATAACAGAATTAAATAAGGATTTTAGAAACTCGAGCTCCTGAAAGGCCGTAATGAAATTCTGCCATACAAAGGTGCCAGGCAGAGCCATAACGCTTTCAAAAATTCCGTCCGGTGTTTTAAAAGCGTTGGTAAGCATCAGATAAAAAGGAATTAACCATAGCACTCCAAGGACTATTCCCACAATTTCAAGCGGCACCAGTCTGCGTTTTTCGGCTTTGGTCATACTCATTACATTTCAACCTCCCGGCGTTTGTTGTAGTAAACCTGGGCGAGTGCAATCGCCGTTACGATAATAAAGAAAATCACAGCTTTACCCTGGGCATAAGCCATATCGTTTTCGACGAATGCCGTCCTCACGATGTCCATGGCA
This sequence comes from Marinococcus sp. LNHM4E3-1, assembly GCF_056034405.1. Lineage (NCBI taxonomy): Bacteria > Bacillati > Bacillota > Bacilli > Caryophanales > Bacillaceae > Marinococcus > Marinococcus sp. LNHM4E3-1. The sequence goes on from NZ_JBQLID010000009.1 coordinate 73,162, forward strand.
AGCATCTGGGTTGAGTCGAACGGGCCGCCATTTGTCAGTGACAGATTCTGGTCATAAAGCTTAAAACCAGTCGAAAGCGTTAAAAACATGCTGACCGTAAAGGCTGGGGCGAGCAGCGGAAACAATATACTTTTGAAGCGTTCAAAAGCCCCTGCCCCGTCGATTTTTGAAGCTTCAATCAAATCACCGGGAATGCTCTGCAGATAAGCAATATAGATAACCATGATATATCCGGACATCTGCCAGGCGGTAAGAATCACAAGCCCCCAGAATCCGGTGGCGGTCGTAGAAAGCCACCCCTGCATCGCTTCAATATTTAAAGCCGTTCCTATTTCACTGAACACGTTAACGAAAATGAACTGCCAGATGAAGCCAAGAATCAAGCCGCCAATCAGATTCGGCATAAAGAAAACAGTCCTAAGCAGATTGCTGCTTTTTAAGCTTCTGGTCACGAGCAAAGCAAGACCGAGACCAAAAATATTCAGCAATATGACTGTCGCGACGGCAAATAAAAGTGTGAACCAAAAGGCGTTGCGGAACTCACCGTCCTGAAAAAGGCTGATGTAGTTTTCCAGTCCGACGAAGCTGCTGATGGACACCCCATTCCAATTGGTAAACGACAAACCGAATCCGTATAAAAACGGGAGAACAACCACTGCTCCGAGGGCAATGAGTACTGGGGCCAAAAATAACCAATATGCTAAACTCCGATCATTCATCGTACTCCTCCTGACATTGCTCATAATGTATCTTTTATATATTCTTTATGAAATTACCGGTTTTTACCGCTCTATTCTGTCGAACGTTCTTCTTTCCATTCTTCCTTCGAAGCTTCTATCGCTTCGTCCCACGTATAATCACCGCTTAAGTAGCGCTGCATTTGAGAGCCGAGGAAACCATCCCATGCATTTGGATAGCTCAGTTTAATCCAGTTCAGTGTTTCATCGTTCTGAATGCTTTCGTTTACCTGCTGGGATAAGGGATCGGAAATTTGCGATGTATCGTAATCTTCATAGGCCGGTACAAAGTTAAAGTCATTTAAGACAGCATCTTTGCCGGTTTCAGAATTGTTCATCCAGTCCAGAAACGCCTCTGCTTCCTGGATGCTTTGATCATCGTTATCCTTGTTTACTGCCCAATAGTTCGGGACGCCGACCGGTATTTCTCCTTCATGCCCTTCCACCGGAATCGGCATCATGCCTATATCTTCGTTCGCAAACTCTTCATCTGCCTGAGCAAGCGACGGATACACCCAGTTCCCCTGCTGGATGATCGCGGTATCACCCTGGGCAAAATATTCCTCCACCTGCTGGGCATAGGTCATGCTGAGAACCGGAGTAATCGAATATTCCGCCTGTAAATCAAACATCCGCTGATACTCATCTTCGCGTTCGAAATCTACTGTTTCTGCCTCATATGCTTCTGTACCGCTTTCATTAAATTCAGGCGACAGATAAGCGTTGCCAAGATCGCCGCCAATGACCCAGGATTCTTTTCCTGGAAAAGCGAATACTCCGTCAATACCAAGCTCTTCTTTTTGGCTGTCCATTGTCTGTACCGCTGCTTCTAAATCTTCATATGTCTGAATGTCATCAGCATTAACTCCGGCCTCTTCAAAAATACGTTTATTATAAATCAGTCCATAGCCTTCGTAGTTGAACGGCAGTCCGTACACTTCGTTTCCTTCACTTACCTGCTCCAGAGTGCCATCAAGAGCTGTTTCAGCTGACTCGGTGTCCGATAAATCCTTCACATACTGATCAAACTGCTGCAGTTCCCTGGGACCAGCTACGCTAAATACATCCGGTGCATCTCCCGAAGAAAAACGAGATTTCAGCGTGCCCAGATAGTCTGATCCTCCGCCTACGCTTGTAATTTGAATATTCACATCCGGATTTTCTTCTTCGTATTCCCTGGCCAGTTCTTCAAAGGCATCGTTAATTTCTACTTTTCCCGTCATGATTTCTACTTCTGTACGGTCATCATCTGCTCCAAACGATTCAAACGAGCAGCCGCTAAGTCCTAAAGCTGAAAAAGCGATTAAACAGAGGGCAGGTTTTTTCACGGTGCACACTCCCTTAGGCGTTCATTTTTTGTAAGTGCTTTCAAGTTGCATTATACGTATTTAAAATTATATGTCAAACGTTTTCATAAAAATAAGTCATATTATTCTCCTTCACTGTTTTTATTTTCATTAAAGCCTTTACAAATAAGCATTTTTAATAGATTATTTAATTATAAATTATAAGTTAACGTTTTCATAAAAGATGCCCTTGTGAAATAAGTTATAATAGAATTAGAAGAATGTTTGTTTGAGGGAGAGAAGGTGCCTATGTCCAGCATCAAAGATGTCGCAAAATTATCCGGGGTTTCCGTGACCACTGTTTCAAGAGTTATGAACAACCGCGGCTATATTGGAAAAGAAACAAGAAACCGGGTGGAAAAAGCTATGAAGGATCTTGATTACCAGCCGAACCAGATCGCCCGGTCGCTGCAGCGCAGCCGTTCGGGGTTAATCGGCGTAATTGTGCCGGACCTGGCACATCCATTCTTTTCTGAACTGATTAATGAAATTGAAGCTTACGCAATTGGCCGGCATTACAAAATCATCGTCTGTAATTCTCTGCACGATGCCGAAAAGGAAGCCAATTATATAAATATGCTCCGCCAGAACCGGGCGGACGGTATTATTGTATGCAGTCATACATTGTCTACCGAAAAATATGAACATGAAGAAATGCCGGTTATCTCCTTTGACCGCGTGATTTCCCCTTCTATTCCCTATGTCGCCAGTGATAACTATCAAGGCGGAGAGATTGCCACCAGACACCTCATTGAGAGCGGGTGCAAAAAAATCCTTCATATTTCGGGACCGCTCGAATACGACCTGCTTGCCAACCGGCGCAAGGACGCCTTTGAATTAACAGCTATGAAAGCAGGCGTCGCTTATAGGAGTATCGAAGGTGCCTATATTGAAGCGACCTTTGAAGATAATTATAAATTTATTGAAGAACAGATCAGTACTGTTCTTAAAAATTATGACGGCATCTTCTGCAGTAACGATCTGCTCGCTTACGCGTTATATGTTTATGCCTCAAGACATCATATCCATGTACCTGATGAACTGAAAATTATCGGCTATGACAATCACAGCTTCACCCGTATGCTGCAGACACCCAGGCTGACTACCATTCAGCAGCCACTCGATAAATTGGGAGAATCGCTTGCGTTTTCCTTAATCAATAATATTGAACGGCAGGATGACCGAAAGCATAATCAAAACATCGTCCTCGACGTTCAGTTGATTAAAGGTGACACTACCTGAAAAATAATAAAACAACTTCCCTCTTGGAAAAGGCGGAAGTTGTTTTATTTGCTCTGCTTGTATAGGAAAACATGGACAGAAAGAAATTCAGCTGATATGATAAATATTGATTGATAATGATTATCACTACTGAATGACTTTTTAATGTTGAAAGAGGATAAAAATGCGTCAACAAACGGAACCCTCTACCTATAAAGACGATATTACTTCACGTCCTGTAACAGCTGTACTAATGTTTATTGCCGGCCTTCCTATACTTGGATTTATTTTTTTGCTTTCGATTTCTGTCGGCGCTGCAGACGTGGAAATTGGTACTGTTTGGAACGCATTGTTTCACTATGACGCTTCCCTGAATGATCACGTCGTGATCCGTGAGCTTCGTCTTCCAAGGGCTATCGCAGATATTATTGTCGGCGCCTGCTTCGCCGTAGCCGGAGCCATTATGCAGGGAATGACAAGAAATCCACTGGCCGAATCCGGGATTCTCGGCATCAACGCAGGTTCAATTTTTATGGTGGCAGTCTGTTTTGCATTTCTGCCGGGTCTTTCTTATAACCTGCTGATCGTTTTTTCTTTTTTAGGCGCGGCGATCAGCATGGGACTGATTTTTGGCATTGCTTCGCTTTCACGCATCGGCCTGACGCCTCTTCGCATGGTACTTGCCGGGGCGGCGATTAATGCATTATTCACTGCATTAAGTGAAGGCATCGCGATTCACTTTGATCTCAGCCAGGATATTGCTTTCTGGTATGCCGGCGGACTGTCCGGCGTCCGGTGGGAACAGCTGCTGCCAGCCCTCCCGTGGATGGGGGGAGCGCTTGTATTTGCAGTCGCCCTATCGAGGTCTGTCACTATTTTAAGCCTTGGGGATGATATCGCTTCGGGTCTTGGGCAGCGTGTCGGCCTGATCAAATTACTCTGCACACTTGCCGTTTTGTTTCTCGCCGGCATTGCCGTGTCTATTGCGGGTCCTATTGGATTTGTCGGCCTCGTTATTCCTCACGTTGTCCGGTTTTTCGTAGGAGTCGACTACCGGGCTATCATTCCGTGCTCAATCGTCGTGGGCGGGATTTTTATGTCGCTCGCCGATATCGGTGCCCGGATTATTAATCCGCCGTACGAAACCCCTCTCGGCTCTTTATTCGCGCTTATCGGTGTGCCGTTCTTTTTATACATTGCGCGCCGCGAGAGGAGGGAGCTCTAAATGCATTCTATATTTTCCGGCGAATGGGAACGAAAGCGCCGCCGACGGCGCATTTTCGTATTCAGCTTCCTCGCCATTCTAATATTTATCGTACTGCTGTTCAGCATGAATTCCGGTGTTACCCCGCTGGGACCGTTTGAAGTGTTAAAGACGCTCTTCGGTTTTGGCGACAGCAACCAGAACCTCGTCCTATTTCAGTTCCGTCTTCCCCGGATCGTTATCGCACTTCTTGTCGGAGCGGCTCTTGCCGTTTCAGGATGCGTACTGCAGGGAATCTCCCGTAACAGTCTGGCCGATCCGGGTATTCTCGGTATTACTACTGGAGCCGGTTTGTTTGTAGTTTTATATATTTCGTTTTTCAGCTCGATTGACGCCGCTTCACCGTATCTACTTCCGGTATTCGCGCTTTTTGGCGGCCTGCTGGCTGCGGCATTAATTTATATTCTTGCCTACGACCGGCAGCTCGGCCTCGTACCGATGAGAATGATACTGACTGGCATCGCAGTAGCTGCCGGGCTGAATGCACTGATGACCGTTCTCATGCTGCGTCTGCAGCCGGAGCAGTTTGACTTTGTCGCTATATGGCTGGCTGGAAGAATTTACGGGTCCACCTGGCCTTATGTATATTCGTTTCTTCCCTGGTTTATTATATTATCGATTTTCATTTACTACCGGTGGCGCGCGCTCGATACTCTCACATTCGGCGAACAGATGGCAAAAGGGCTCGGCCTCCGGGTGGAAAAAGAGCGTCTTTTACTTACCTTCGCGTCAGTGGCGCTTGCGGCATCGGCTGTTTCTGTCAGCGGCGGCATTGGCTTTGTCGGACTGATTGCTCCTCATATAGCACGGAGGCTGATCGGCCCCAATCATGCGCTGGCTCTCCCTGCCTCGGCGCTTCTCGGAGGTCTTCTGCTTTTGTTTGCGGACACACTCGGCCGCACTATCATTCAACCTTCGGAAATTCATGCAGGGATTGTCGTTGCCGTTATTGGCGCTCCTTATTTCCTATACCTGCTTGCCAGAAGCAATGTCTAACTTTATCACCCTGAAAGGATGTTTATGCGATGATCGAAACAGATCAACTCCATATTGGTTATGATCAGCAGACAATCGTAAACGATTTAAATATTGAGATTCCTTCTGGTAAAATTACCGCGCTCGTCGGCGCAAATGGCTCCGGAAAGTCTACCATTCTAAAGGCCCTATCCAGGCTGATGAAGCCCTCGAAGGGTGCCGTTTACTTAAACGGCAACTCCATTCACAGCCAAAAAACAAAAGAACTAGCCAAACAGATGGCCATTCTTCCCCAAAACCCTGAAGCGCCGCAGGGCTTAACGGTTACGGAGCTTGTAACATACGGGCGGGCCCCCCATCAGCGCGGTTTTGGTTCCTTAAAAGCCCATGATAAAGAAATGATCGGCTGGGCAATTGAAATCACCGGCATGCGCGAATTCGCCAACCGCCCAATTGATCATTTATCCGGCGGGCAGCGCCAACGGGCGTGGATTGCCATGGCTCTGGCACAGGAAACCGACACCCTGTTCCTGGATGAGCCTACCACTTTTCTTGATATGGCCCATCAGATGGAAGTGCTGAACATTCTTGAAAAGCTAAATGTTCAGGAGCACCGGACAATCGTGATGGTCGTGCATGATTTGAATCATGCCAGCCGCTACGCCCACCATATTGTTGCCATCAAACACGGTAATGTTGTAAAGACCGGCACTCCTCACGAGGTGATGGAAGCAGGAATTATCGAAAAAGTGTTTGGCATTAAAAGCGATATTATTAAAGATCCCCGTTCCGGAATGCCGCTCTGTCTTCCTTATAATTTATGCGAGGAACAGGGAGCCTCCCCAATATTTGGATCCTAAAAAGAGAGCCGTGCATTATTATGCCGGCTCTCTTTTGCTATAACCATTTTCTCAAATGCCACTCATCCCGGATAGTTATTCCGTTCACACCGACAAGCGGGATGGAGGGCTTATCCTCCCGGGCTCTCCTCGCAGCATCAACATGTACACTCGCCAGCTGAAACCCCCGGCGCCGGTAAAAACGAAGCGCGTATTCATTCTCATTTGTAATGACGACCCGCAGGTCTTTCACTCCCGCTTTTTTTAAATACTCTTCTGTATACATAAGCAGACGGCTCGCATGTCCCTGTTTCTCAATTATACTGTCCAGAGACACAATTAAACCGATGCTGCCTTCGTATGTATAAGTAATCGCTGCGGCAAGTACGCCCTCTTCCTGGACACAGAATCCTTCAAGCTCCGGCAGTACATACGTTTGATTATTAACATGCATTTCATTTGTTTCCCAGCAGGTGGCAAAAAAATCCTTTTTCTTCTGCCAGTCAATTTCTTTCATTGGTTGAATGTTCACAGCGTTTCCCCCTTTTCCCAATTGCTGGTCAATGTCCATTCCAGTCGTTTGATCCATCGGCGTTGAATAGCTTCCGGAGAACGTTTTACCCGGCCAAGCGCCCGGTAAATCACAGCAAGACTATAGGCTTTAATGTTTTCATCTGTAATCTTCATTGTACGAATATTTACGTACGTCTCTAAAAATGCACGACGGAGTTCTCTGTACCTTTCAGGGGCGTGGAATGCTGCGTTCCATAATGCCCAGCTGATGTCTATCATCGGATCGTTCCATCCGGCCCACTCCCAATCGATCAGGACTGCTCTATGGCTTTCGTTCAGAATCATATTGTGCGGCCCCGCATCTCCGTGAACAAACGTAATTTCCCCAGGTGTCCGTGCCTCCCAGGCTTCTACAGCCTGCTGATGCATGCCCCGTGGAGGCAGCGTATCTATACCCAGCTGCAAAGGCTCCGCATTCCGGTCATACTCCCGAACCTTCCCAGAGCGGCTGTGCACCTCAGAAGCAAGCACGGCAGCAAGCTTTTTATAGGCTTCAAGCCAGAGGGAAGAGTGAGGCGGCAGTTTAGAGATATTTTCTCCGCGGTGATAGCTTTGCATAAATGAAAAATAGCCCTCTGAATCCAGACAGCCCGCTGGAGCCGGGAGAAAGGATCCGCCCTGCAGCTGTTCGAGCACTTCATACTCCCTGCGCAGATAACTGCCGCGTCCTTTCTCAATTTTCAATACACGCTGTCCCGACGTCTGGGTAACCAAAAAGGTGTGGTGGCTGAACCCTCCCGTCAAACGTTCGCTCGCGAACGGGCCAATGATTTTTTCCCATTCCTTTTTTATATCTATCAGCATGTGTCATCTTCCATTCTGTCATTCTCTGTGTTCTGCTTTTTTCTTTCCCGTTCAGGCCCTTCCAGAACCATTTTTTACCCAAGGAGCAAAAAAAGACCCGGGACATTTCCCGGGCACCGGCTGTTTAACTTCCTACAAGCTTTAATGCTTCTTCGCCCTTAATACTGACGCTTACCTTCCCGTCGCTTTTTAATACCCTGGTAATGTTCGCTTTGCCAATCCTTGCACTGTTTCGTTCTGTATAAAAAATCATGCTGCGTACATCACAGTTCTCATACATTTCTTCAAACAGCTCGATATGATGAGGGTTTTCAAGCTCTACATACCACACTTCTGCCGGCTCGTAATCATATACAGTTAAAAGTCCTTTATCGAACGTCAATGGTGTTTGTGCGTGTTCAAACTTCAGTCTCGTTAAGCGATACTCTTTCATCGGTAACGCCCCCCTTAATGAGTTCCAAAGACTTCTACTCCGGGTCTGTGTTTTATTGTTTTCCCTATTTTCACACATTTTAAAAGTGATTTAAAGCGCTTACATGCTTTTCTATCTTTCAGCTGTGTGCTGGCAGCCGGTATAAGCGCTCATTCAGTCCCACAGGTATTTTTATTACTGTTTGCTTCCCAGGAGCCTCAGTTCTCCACTTCCTTTAAAGCTCACACTCACTCCCGAGCTGCTTTCTGTTACTCTGGTGACTTTAGCGAAGTCGATTCTTGCGCTGTGGCCATCAGTAAAAAAAACCACTTCCTCTTCTGTATCTTTTTTCTTCCATTCATTTAATAATTCCAACTCTGAAGGCTGTTCAATCTCGGCATACCATATACTGGCTTCATCGTCATAAATAGTCAGCGATCCCCGTGAAATATTGATCGTTTTCGCTGAATGTTCGAGCTTTATTTTTGTGAGACGGAATTCCTGCATGAGGTTAGACCCCTTTCTGCGGTTATTTGCGGTATTGCTTCAGTTCGTCGTATACAATGGCAGTATACAGGGTATGTGAGATAGTATATTGTTTTTGATATCAGCTCCTTTTACTTTTTTGCATACATTTGCGATAGTTCTCGCTTTTTCTCCGTGATATGCTGTATCTTTCAGCATTTCTGACACTAAAATTAACAGTTGACGCAGGTGATAATGATGAATCAGCACTTTGAATGGGTGAATATTGCCAAAGGTCTCGGCATAATTCTTGTTGTCCTCGGGCACGCTCCTATTGATGATATTCTACGCCAGTATATTTTCGCCTTTCATATGCCTTTGTTCTTTCTTTTATCCGGGGTTACATTTAAAGGCGGTTATACTGATCTTCGGCCGGTCGATTTCGCCAGGAAAAAAGGCCGTTCACTGCTTATACCTTATTTTACCTTCTCCATCATTACATATACATTCTGGTTTTTTCTCGAGCGTCCTCTTCTGGGTAAAGATGACGTTGACGCTATTATTCCCGCTCTTGGTATCTTTTACTCTGCCGGAGACAACTACCTGCTCACCTACAATCCGGCTATATGGTTTTTGACCTGCCTGTTTGTCGTCGAGGTTGGCTTTTACCTGCTGCTCAAATATGTGCCGTGGAACATTGTCCGCGTTATCAGCATTGTTGCTGTCGCTGCGGCAGGATATTTTTCCACACGCTGGTTTGACTCCATGCTCCCCTGGAGCATTCAAGTAGCTACTGTGGCTGTATTATTTTTCGGACTCGGTTATTTGTTAAAGGGCCACACAAAAATATTCGAACACTCCTTCGGCTGGGTCGCGGCGGCCGTAACACTGAGTTTGATTTATCCGCTCATTCAATTTACGAACCGGATCGACATGCGCTCCGGGGAATACGAGTCTATTCCTATCTTCATTTCTACTTCTCTGCTCGGCATTGCGGGTATTTTATTTTTAAGCTTCCGTCTGGCAGGAAAAAGCCGCATCCTCAGTTATTTGGGACAGAACTCACTGATCATTTTCGCTTTACATTTTATGATTTTCGCCATCATTCGTATCACGCTTCAATACGGCTTCGGTATTGAAGGCAATCCTATGCCTATTACTTCTTTATGGGGAATTATGTTTACTGTAGTTACGCTTATCATCAGTGTGCCATTCGTATATTTAATTAAAAACAAAGCTCCATTTCTTATCGGCAAATAACACCCCGGCCTCCTTCTGGACCGAAAACTGTAAACAATCAAATACCTGTGTTAAGATAATACGTATTGGCTCTCACGAAGCAACTTTTAAGGAAGGTCGGTGCATGAAAAGACAAACACCAAAGAGAAAATTACAATACTGGATTTTAAGCCTTTTGGGTCTTTTCGCTGCAGGATTTTCTGCGTTTATCCTCTACACAAGCTGGCACGAGGACCGCTCGGTAATGTCCGTAGTGACAAACCTTGCTGACGGCTCAACCGGCAAAGACGGGCCTTATCCGGACAGGCCGGAGTACCAGCTTCCCGAAGAAACTGAGGCCCGTTACGATTACGAAAAAATGACATTAAACGGCATGGACAACTATGTACTCGATAACGAACAGCCCGCAGAAAAGAAAATCATTTATCTGCACGGGGGCGGCTATGTCAGTCAGCCGAACCCCCGTCATTTTCAGTGGCTTGCAGGAGTGCAGGATCAGACCGACAGCACGGTAATGCTTCCTGTTTATCCGAAAGCCCCGCAGCATCAATATGAAGAGACCTTCGAAAAGCTGGTGCCTCTCTATATGCAGACACTTGAGAACACAGAAGCTGAAAATATTATCATTATGGGGGACTCCGCCGGCGGGGGACTGGCTCTTGCACTTGCCCAGGAGCTAAACCGCCAGGGCATCGAACAGCCGGGAGATATTATCATGCTTTCTCCGTGGCTTGACGTCAGCATGACAAATCCCGGCATCCAGGATTTAACTTCGGTAGATCCTTTTCTTGATCTGGAATGGCTGCTGAACGCCGGAGCTTCCTATGCCGGAGACGCCGATTTGAGAAATCCGATGGTAAGTCCGATTTATGGAGATATGACCGGACTTGGAGATATGACTTTAATTGTTGGCACTCATGAATTGTTTCTTGCGGATGCCCGGAAGTTTTCTGAGATTACCGACGAGAAAAACATTCCCATCAACTACTATGAGTATCCGGAAATGCCTCATGTGTTTCAGCTCCAAGACACCGATGAAGGCCGCCGGGCCACACAGCAGATAGTTAACATCATTAACGACGATGCAGAGGATACCTCCACCACAAATTAAGGTGGAGGTATTTTTGTGGTTAATGAGAGAATTTTTTTCAATAAAAAAACGCACTCCGGGAGGTGCGCCTGCTTTAAAAATCCAGTTCGTCCTTATCACGGAAAAACTTTCCGTTTGGTCCATCTTCGTCAAGCTGGGCAAGCCACAAAATACCTTCCATTGCTTCAGCCGGCTTTCGCTTAGCTTTTTCTCCGCCCAAATCAGTCTGTACCCATCCCGGGCTGACCGAATTCACTTTTACATCTTTTTTCCGTACCGCTCCGGCGAACAGCCGTGTCAGAGCATTTAATCCATATTTAGAGGATTTATACGCGCCACCCATCGGGGCATCCATAGTGCCGGAAACTCCGATTTCAGCAGCTATATTTACGATACGTCCATAGCCTGCTTCGAGCATGGAGGGCATAAAGCTCCTCATCGTAAAAAACGGTCCGAAATAATTTGTTAATTGAATGTCTTCGAACGTCTCTGGTTCAATATCAACGATAGACTGCTTTTGATCCGGAAAAATTCCGGCGTTATTTACAAGCACATCGAGTTTTCCGTCTTCGTCCAGAATGTGTTTTTTCACCGCCTCCACCATATCAGGGAGACCGACATCGAGTGCAATAAACTGCACGTCGAGGTCTTCGTCCTGTAATGCTTTTGCTGCTTCCCTGCCCGCATTTCCGTCTCTTGCTCCAAGCCATACTTTGAAGCCGTTTTGAGCTAACTGCCGGCAGGCTTCCAGTCCAATACCGCGATTCCCGCCAGTCACCAGGGCGTTTTTTTTCATTATATACTCCTCCTCCCAGTCTACATGCTCCCCTATACCCGAAGGAAGAGCAGCCTAGTCCGGGAAGCAGGGTAATAAAATAGATATATTCCATGTACGTTAAATCTGAAAACAGCAAGCTGTTTTACATACTTCCAAGGCCATGGGCCGCCCAGGCGAAAAAGCTATTTAAAACAGCAAGCATCAGCAGCACCCCTGAAAATCTTTGGTTATTTCTCCACTCCCATGCAGCGCCAATAAAACCTACGCCGGCGGAAACCACCCAGACAGAAATGAATATTTTTTCCACTGCAGCCTGAGGCAGTATAGTATAAAAACCTGTAAGAAACAGCGCCCACTGCGTAGCAAGTATACCTAACGCTGCAATGCTGAACTTTTTTATTTTCCCACTTTTTTGAACTGCCTGGTATGAACTGCCGCACATGACATTTCCTCCTAATTAAATCAGCTGGCAGAATTTTATCTTTTAATCACTATGCAGGTAACGGTATAGATCGGTATCGATTTCTTCCTTTAATTGAAGCTTCAGCCGCACAACTGGAATTGATTTTCCGTTTTTATCCTGCATGGATGTATCTTCTGCCGTATGCTTCAGCGGGCTTGCTTCGCCCATGTAATAAAACTCACGGCCCTCGTCATCGTCTTTTTTCACAAAGATATAAATGCGGTTACCGTGTTCATCCGCATCGATAATTTCCTGCACTTCCCTGGAGGCAGTGGTTCGGTTGCTCCTTGTATACCACTGCAGCTCTTTGCGGCTAATAAACTCATCCTCGTAATTAATATTTGCTTCCACATCTTCCGGCTTATGGTACGTAATAAAAATAGGGGTCGTGCCGTATTTCGTTTTATAGCCATATATGGTTGAGCTTTCATCGTTTTCCCAGTTCAGCAGCCGGCATACGTCCTTACGTGAATACTTCTGGTACAGCGTAAACGGCGGCCTGCCGTATTGTTCATTCTTCATCTCCGCACAGGAGAGCACGTCTGCCGCAAGCACACTGAACCAGGACGAACCGGCGAGCGCTTCTTTCATCGCAGTGTGCCATATGATTGTTCCTCTGTCCTCTTCAATCAGTGGGGTTCTGCCGTACCTTTTCTGATAAGGCTCTGTGAAAAAATCCGTTGTTAAAAGCCTCTTCACTGAGACGGCCGCTGCCTTTGGACCAACGTCCCCCGACGCCTGCACAATACGCTCTATTTCTGCTGTCGTAATGCGGCCATGCTTGAGAAGATGCCGCAGTACCTCCATTTCATGCCGGCGTTTTCCGTTAATAAATTCCGCCGAAATGAGGTATAGGAGCTGATCCTCAAGCGGAGACAGCCGCGGGACCTCTTCCTTCAATTTGACCAGAAAACGGTGATAGCTTCCATATTTAGAAGTGATCACTTCCGGATCCACGGCATTCTGCTGTAGAAAATCTTTTAAAAGTGGCATCCGTCCGATACGCTGCTTTACATTCGTATAAGATTCCTTCAGCTTTCGCATTTCCTGTAGGTTCGTCTGATCGATAGCAGCAAACACCTTTTTTTTAGCAACCTCTTCAAAATTAATGGAGGAAACTCCCTGCACAAAGCTATTGGTCTGCATCCGCCGGCGGATATGATCTTTATTCAGCGAACGGTCGCCGGAAAGTGCCACCGGAATCAGATAGTTATTTTTATAATTGCCGATAAAATCCACGACGGTTACGAAATCCTTAGTGGGGGCTTTGCGGAGTCCTCTACCAAGCTGCTGGGTAAAGACAATGCTCGACTGCGTCTGCCGGAGCATGACGACCTGATTCACACTCGGTATATCAATACCTTCATTGAAGATGTCCACGGTAATAATGTATTCAATCACGCCGTTCTCAAGACGGTTCACCTGCTTCCACCGCTCGTCCTGCGAATGAGCCCCGGTCAGCACTACGGTGCTCCGCCCTTTTTGGTTCATGAGGGCAGAAAGCTCTTCTGCCTCCCGGTTGCGGCTGCAAAAAATCAGGCCACGCACTGTCTCCCCGGAATGACCATAATAATGAATTTTTTCGAGCAGGTGTTCTACTCGCTCCTCCGAGACAAGCCGGCTCAAATCTGTCGTCTGATCAATCACTTCTCCGTCCTTCTCATAATCGGTCACCCCAAAATAATGAAAAGGGCAGAGCATTTCTTCTTCAAGCGCTTCCTGCAGCCGTATTTCATACGCCACCTGGTAGTCAAACAGAGCGAAAATATTCACATCATCGCTTCGCTCCGGTGTCGCTGTCATACCAAGTAAAAATGATGGCTGAAAATAATCGATAACTTTTTGATACGATGCAGCCCCTGCTTTATGTACCTCATCGATTAAAATATAATCAAACGCTTCAGGGTCGAACCCGTGCAGATGGATATCTCTTGAAATTGTTTGTATCGTTGCAAACATGTACCGGGCCTCCGTGTTCTGGCCAGCGCCGGTATATAACCCGAAATCCTCTGTGCGGCCGCCGAGAACTTCGGCGAAGTCGTCCTTTGCTTTCCGGAGAATCTGCTCCCGGTGTACGATAAACAGCATCTTCCGGGGCCGGTACTTTCTCACATCGAACGCGGCCAGATACGTTTTTCCGGTACCTGTTGCTGAGATAACGAGCCCCTTTTGCTGCCCCTCTGTTCTCAAGGCCTCCAGTTCTTTCAAAGCCGCCTGCTGCATTTTATTCGGCTTGATTTCCAGTGCTTCCTTCATTGCGTTCCGGTCAATCCAGGCTGGAGAAAGCTCGGCAATCTTCTCCTGGGCCTGCGGGCGATACAGCTGCTGATACTTTTCTATCCATTCCTCCGTTAACGGAATCGCCTGCGACCAGGTATCCTCAAACTGCTCCCGGAAGTGATGAATCACTTCTCCATTTTCATGAGAATGCAGCTTAATGTTCCATTCATAGTTCACCTTCAACGCATGCACCGTCAGATTTGAGCTCCCGACCATCAGTGAATAGTGGTCGTTATGCTTAAATACATATCCTTTGGAATGAAACCCGTCGATTTCAGCTAAGCGCACTTCTACATTCGTAATTTTCAGCAGCTCCTGAAAGACCTTCGGCTGATTAAACTGAAGAAAGGTGGACGTAAGTATTCTTCCATGCACACCGCGCTCTTTCAGCTCCAGCAGGTGTGTTTTCAAGGTGGCCAGGCCGCTTTCCGTAATAAAGGCGACGGAAAAGAAAAAAGATTCACATCGTTGCAATTCATGAACAAGTGTAGCAAGCACCTCCTCATGCTTTTTTTTATCATTCATCAAAAGCTTTGGTGCATAAGGGCTGCGCTCGTAGCTGTTCTGGTCAATAAAGCCGCGGTATAACGATTCCTGTAATTGACGTACTGTATCCATCATCAATCTCCTGCCTATGTTTGTAATAAAAACTACTGAGTAATTTTATGAATGGCAGGAATATCTGCCGGCGCCCAGTCCAATTCATGCAGACTTTCTTTATGTACCCATTTGATTGTACGGTGTTCCGTAAGTGTCGGTTCTTCTCCAGTAAGCCTGCAATAAAACGTGGTTAAGTGCACAATCCCGAAATCGTATTCATGCGTTGTTTCCTCAATTTTGCCTTCAATACTGATACCGCATTTCATTTCTTCCCTGATTTCTCTTTGCAGCGCCTGCTCCGGCGTTTCCCCTGCTTCAATTTTCCCGCCCGGGAATTCCCATTTCAATGGAAGAGTTTTCGTCTGCCCGCGCTGAGCGCAAAGAATCCACTCTTTGTCGTAAATGACTGCTCCCACCACATAGATATCTTTTTTCATTTTACCTCTGCCCTTCTGAATGGAGATGCGTTCTGACTTCTTTTTACCAGCTTACTATACTTTCCATTTTTCAGGCAAAGATGATTCATAAAAAACCTCCAGCCCGGAGGCCGAAGGCGTTGACTTAGTCATTGTATTCTTTTTCAAATGTTTTCGTGCTTCTTACTGTATCAATCGGCCGCACAGACGCCTCGATCTGTTCGCGCTGCGGTTCGAGCATCGGCGGCAGGGCGAGATTTTCTCCGAGGGTCTCATATGGTTCATCTCCCATGAATCCCGGTCCATCCGTCGCAAATTCAAATAAAATCTGTGGTGCCACCTGAGAGTAAAGTGATTCAAAATAATGCCGGTTCACGTACCCAGATGTACGGAAGCGGAAATCCGCCATTCGCTGGATCCAGGCGTCGAGCTCCTCGCGATCCTTCACCCGGAATGCCGAGTGATGCACAGTGCCGTAGCCCTGACGTGCCGGCGGAAGAACCGCATTGTATTCGACGATCACCTGGGCGCCGTTTCCTCCTTCTCCGACCTCAAATAAACGAAATGAGCCGTCATGTCCGATTTCTTTAAACATGAGCACTCGCTCCATCATTTCTTTAAAATAGTCAATGTTATCGATACGGACATAAATGGGCCCAAGCCCCGTAATCGCGTACTCATCTGGGATAGGACCGCTTTTCCACGGCTTTCCTGCCGGCACTCCTTCATTATTTTCATCAGAAACAAGTTCATACTGCTGTTCATCAAAATCAACGAATGGGAGACGTTTTTTGCCAAAGCGTTCGTAAATGCCCTGGTGCTTAACATCTTTTCGGTCAAATCGTTTTTCCCAATATGCCAGAGCCTCATCACTTGGCACCCGGAACGATGTTCGCGCGATCTCGTTTGTGCCATGTGTGCCTTTAGGGATACCTGGAAAATCAAAAAAAGTCATATCTGTGCCGGCATTTCCTTCATCATCAGCAAAAAACAAATGATACGTCTGAATATCGTCCTGATTGACGGTTTTTTTGATAAGTCTCATGCCTAATACGTACGTAAAGAACTCATAATTTTTTTCTGCACTGCTCGTAATAGCTGTTACATGGTGCAGTCCTCTGATTCCTTCCACCCTGCGTTCCTCCTTTGTTCCTAATGCTTTATTAGATTCCATATAAAAGGGGCGCGTGCGCCCCTTTTTGACTACTGCTGCTCCATACCTTTTTTCACCCATGAAGCTACTGTCACTGTACGCTTCGCCTGATGCTTGACAGCTTCTTCAATGTCTTCCTGCATGTTGCCCTCCTGGTCGACCGTTACACTCGTCCCATAAGGGTTGCCGCCGGAAGCGAACGTGACTGGATCTGTGTAGCCCGGAGAAGCGATAATGGCTCCCCAGTGCATCATCGTCGTATATAGGTTTTTCACTGTGGCTTCCTGTCCGCCATGTGGGTTCTGGGCGGAGGACATGCCACTTACAACTTTATTGACCAACTGACCATTCATCCACAGGCCGCCGGTAGTATCAATAAACTGCTTCATCTGCGCCGGCAGGTTGCCAAAACGCGTCGGCATACTGAAAATAAAGGCATCTGCCCATTCCAGATCAGCAAGTGTGGCCTCAGGAATGTGGGAGGTATCTTCGAGATGCTGCTTCCACGCCGGGTTTGCATGTACCGCTTCGTCAGGAGCAAGCTCCGGAACACGGACGAGCTTCGCTTCCGCCCCGGCTGCTTCTGTACCTTCCACGGCCCATTGTCCCATTGTATAGTTTGTGCCTGTTGCGCTGTAATAAATGACTGCTACTTTTACGTTTTCCATTGCTTCATCGCTCCTTGTATTTTGTTTCAAAAAATCAAATAGTCCCACTTTCGTGCACCACCATTTCTTTTATTCCTGCATGCTTTCTGGTATAAGGATGCGTGCTCCATTCACACACGAGAGTCAATTAAGTTAAAGTACCGAGCGTTTATACCAGGCAGCCGCCTGCTCCACTTCTTCTCTTGTCAGCTGATGGCCGCCGGCCTCCCAATGCAGGGTGACTTCAGCACCAGCTGCTTCAAGCATTTTCGCCAGTTCCTCTGTTTCTTCCGGGCGGCAGATCGGGTCATTTTTTCCCGCTCCTATAAACACAGGCAGGCCTGTTAAATCCGGAAGCTGTATGCCTCGGCGGGGCACCATCGGATGAAAAAGAGCCGCCCCTTTTACCGGCTCTTCGTAATGAAAGAGCAGGTTCGCAGCAATGTTGGCACCATTGGAATACCCAACAGCCACCACGTTCTTCCGGTCAAAGGAATGCTCTGCAGAAGCGGTATCTATAAATCCATAAAGCTCCTCCGTCTGTTTCATTAAATCTTCTTCATCAAACACGCCTTCGGCCAATCGTTTAAAGAATCTTGGCATGCCATTTTCCGTAATATTTCCGCGCACCCCAAGCACCGAAGCGGAATCATCTATCATTCCCGCCACCGGTAATAGATCGTTTTCTGTTCCCCCTGTCCCGTGAAGAAGCATGAATGTTGGTTTGCTCTGGTCAGTTCCCTGCTGAAAAATGTGTTTCACTATAATCCTCCTTTATTCTGATGCATGCACCGGTTCCAGTGACGCTTCAATATGCTCCCGCCTTGGCTCCAGCCAGACCGGCAGCTTCAATTCCTGTCCCAGCTGTTCGAACGGCTCGTCCCGGGTAAATCCCGGGGGATCGGTCGCAATCTCAAACAACAGACCACCATGCTCCCGGAAATAGATGGCTTTGAAATAATCACGGTCCTTCACTTCCGTAGTTGCGTAGCCATGGGCCGTCATGTGCTGCTGCCATTCGAGCTGGTCCGCCTCGTCCTGAGCCCGGAAAGCTATATGGTGCACAGTACCTGTCCCGAGTTCTCCCCTTGGAACGGGTGCTGTACTGATCTCAATGGTATTCCCGAAAGGAGCTTCGGTCTGGAAACGGAGATACGTCCCCTCCTGTCCCACATACTTCATTCCCATCACCTGCCCGAGAAGATCAGCTGTCTGGTGAGGTGCCCCGGAATTCAGTACCGCCCCGGCAAATCCCTGTATAGCGTAACCATCAGGCACCCTGGAAGAACTGTCCCCCGCCGGCGGACGTTCCGTCAGCTCCAGATGAAGGCCGTGTGGGTCCTGAAAGCGAAGGTACGTCTCGTTATATCTTCCGAATTGTTCGACTTTCACCCCGAAAGCGGTGAGGCGTTCTTTCCAGAAGGTAATACTCTCGGAAGGGACAGCAAACACTGTGGTATCCACCTGGCCGCTGCCAGTCCGGCCTCTATGTGCCTGATTCCAGGGAAAAAATGTCATAATGGTGCCCGGCGAACCTTCACTGTCACCAAAATACAGATGATACGTGCCGGGATCATCAAAATTTACGGTTTTCTTAACAAGCCTTAAACCAAGAACTTCTAAATAAAAGGCAATATTTTCTTTTGGATTTTCTACGATAGCCGTAATGTGATGAATACCAGCGGTTTTTTTCTTCATATTCATCCTCTCTTCACTATTATTTCGAAACCATATATCTTTAATTCAAGATATTAACGTAAAAAAATTATTTTTCGAGAGAGAGACCTAATTTTTTCAGCATAGCTATAAATGTTTCTTTTTCCTGATCATCAAGTACACTGAACATCTCCTGAATAGTTGCCTGGTGACGAGGGAAGATCTCATCCATCAAGGCAGAGCCTTCTTCTGTAATACGTACATTAATAATTCTCCGGTCTTCCGGACACCGGGTCCGAAAAAGATATTCTTTCTTTTCGAGTTTATCAATAACGTAGGTCATGCTTCCACTCGACAGCAGAATTTTTTCTCCGATGCGCTGAATGGCCTGTTCTCCTTTGTGATACAAAAGCTCAAGCACAGCAAATTCGGTAGGATTCAAACCATGTGCACGTATATCCTCCCTTATTTTTTCTTCTACTGCATGATTGGCTCTTGATAACACGACTAATGATTTTAAAGCGAGGTCCTGCCCGCTCATAGGATTGCTCATGCTCATCATATCCTTAATTCAATTATCTTTAATTAAAGATAATATTACGCTTTGTTTTTTTATGTGTCAAGAAGGAAACGAGTATTTTTAAGAAAAAGCTCGTATGTTTAAGGACCAGCATGGCTTTGCTGATTAAAGAACGCCCTTAGTTGTAATCATTTTTCCTTTTAAATAAATAAAACCGGCTGATTTTTCAGCCGGTTTATTCGTTTTCTCCTTTTTCAAGCGTACCATCTAAATTAAAAACAACTCCACACTGCTCTATCGTTGTTTGTCCCATTTCAAATAGTACTGTTCCAGCCTGCGGTGTAAGCCGGTCCTTCGTTTCGTAATTCACGTGTACAGCCCGTTCGTTATTTTTTTCCACGAAATTGATCGTGTACTGAATGTTATGACCGTCGCTGCTTTTCGTAGTGTGTGTGCCTTTTTCTGGTTTGAACGTAATTTCGGTCATTAGAAAACCTCCCTTTTCTTACGGTCTGCTTCTCTTTACCCGTACAGGGCTTACGTTCAACCTTTTATTACGAAGCGATTTTTAATTTCTGACCGATACTGATTACTCCAGTATTGGAGATGTTATTGTCCGCAGCGATTTTTTGGACAGTAGTATTGTATCTTCCTGCGATGCTGTACAACGTATCACCTGACTTTACGGTGTACGTAGTAGATGAGGCTGGCGGAGAGGTTGTGCCTTTACCCGGGATTTTCAACACCTGGCCGACCCGGATAACGTTCGAGTTCGTCGGAATGCCGTTCGCTTTTTTCAGCTCCGTCACGCTCACATCGTTGCGGTTTGCGATGCTGTACAGCGTGTCCCCGGATTTCACGGTATACGAGCCGGATTCAGCAGGAGGCGGAGTAGTAGTCCCTTTGCCCGGGATTTTCAACACCTGGCCGACCCGGATAACGTTCGAGCTTGTCGGAATGCCGTTCGCTTTTTTCAGCTCTGTCACGCTCACATCATTGCGGTTCGCGATGCTGTATAGCGTATCTCCCGATTTCACAGTATAAGAAGCTCCCCCGGTCGATGGCGAACCCTGGATTTGCAGAAGCTCAGAGACCGTTACAAATTTGTATCCTTGCGCTTTCAGCTTGGTAATCATTTCCGGCAGTGCAGCTGGCGTGCCAGGCGCTCCTGCTCCGGTATGCATTAATACAATAGAACCCGGTTCAATATTATTCACTACTTTATTCAGCACCTGCGTTTTTGAAAGTCCTCTCCAGTCAATGGTATCGATATTCCAGTGAAGAGTATGCGTATAGCCTGCGTCTCCTACTGTTTTAAGAACTGTAGAGTTAGTGGCGCCAAACGGAGCCCGAAAGATTGGCTTGGTTGATTTACCAGTAGTGCTTTTTACCAGGGCTTCTGTATCTGCTAATTCTTTTTTCATTTGCGTGGTGGAAATAGTAGTAAAATCAGGATGAGAGTAGGAATGGTTTCCGAGTTGGTGCCCGGCAGCGGCGATATTTCGAATAGACTGCGGATGATCTTTCGTACCAGAACCAGTTAAGAAAAACGTGGCTTTTACATTGTGGGTCGACAGCGTCTGAAGAATTCTGGAAATATTCGTGCCATCCGCGCCGTCATCAAAAGTCAGCGCCACCACCTTGCTCGAAGTATTTCCTTTCACTACATACTTTGAACTCGCAGCGTCCGCCTGCACCGGGAACGAGAAACAGGTAACAAGCAAAAATACTAGAATGACAGCGGCTTTAAACCACTTCATACCCATCCTGCTCACCCCATTTATTTAGTTATGCCGGTCGTCCGGCATATGTATGAGTGAATATCCATTCATTATTTCCTTTATTATACTTCAAATATAGTAATAAGTACCGTGCTTTAAGAACTATATTTTATACATATAAAGTACATTTTTCTAGAAATATCTTTTAAATTTAGAAATAAAAGCAAAAAAAGCCTGGCATACCAGGCTTTTTTTAAGTCATTACTATTTACACAGACGGATAGCCCTCTGGGTTTTGTTTAATCCAGCGCCAGGAATCCTCACACATATCCTCGACTCCTTTTTGAGCGGTCCAGCCCAGTTCCTTACGTGCCTTGGCCGGATCGGCATAGCAGACAGCAATATCACCCGGACGCCGGTCCCGTATTTCATACGGCACGTTCTTGCCGGATGCTTTTTCGAAGGCCTCCACCAATTCCAGTACACTGTAACCCTGGCCGGTGCCAAGATTAAACTCTCCAATACCCGGCCCTTCCATCGATTTATGCAGGGCGCTTAAATGACCCTTCGCAAGGTCGACAACGTGAATGTAGTCCCGCACTCCTGTACCGTCTTTTGTAGGATAATCATCGCCGAACACATTCAGCTGCGGGAGCTTTCCTACTGCCACCTGCGTTATATACGGCATCAGGTTGTTTGGTATACCGCTTGGGGATTCTCCGATGCGTCCACTTGGATGTGCGCCGATAGGATTAAAATACCGTAGAATGGAAATACTCCATTCGTGATCGGACACGTAAAGATCCCGGAGAATATCTTCAATCATTAGTTTTGAATTGCCATAGGGATTCGTCGCCTGCAGCTCAAAGTCTTCCGTAATTGGATTTGTTTTCGGTGTGCCATACACGGTAGCCGAAGACGAAAAAATCATCTTTTTCACATCATATTTTTTCATCGTTTCTAATAAAATAATGCTGCCCGTAATATTGTTATGATAGTATTTGAGCGGAACCTCCACAGACTCTCCGACTGCCTTCAGCCCTGCCAGGTGAATGACTGCTTCAATATTAAATTTTTCAAATATGCTCTCCATTCCTTTGCGGTCCAGCAGATCCACA
Organism: Marinococcus sp. LNHM4E3-1; assembly: GCF_056034405.1. Classification (NCBI taxonomy): domain Bacteria; kingdom Bacillati; phylum Bacillota; class Bacilli; order Caryophanales; family Bacillaceae; genus Marinococcus; species Marinococcus sp. LNHM4E3-1. The sequence continues at coordinate 95,479 of NZ_JBQLID010000009.1, forward strand.
TCGAAATATTCAAGAGTTTTTCCTGTGATTTCCTCCACCCGTTCCAGCGAAACGGAGCGGCTGTTGGAAAAATTATCAATAACTACTACTTCGTGACCTTCCTCCAATAGTTCTACACAAATATGGCTTCCTATATATCCCGCACCACCGGTTACCAGAATCATCGCTGATCTCCCTCCAAAATTTGGTTATTTATTATTTTCAAACTACATCATTTTCTTGTTAATAACAATACTATTATCTGTAAAACTCTTTACTGCTTTGATTTTCTGCTCTACTCCCAGACATTATATCCACGCGGGGAATGAAAATGGCAGAACCCTTTAGCTTCTGCGTACTGCCGGCTTTCTTTCTCTTCACGCCCCGACACCGTCAGTACTTGAATTTTGTGTTTTTTCCGCAGCTTTTTTAATTTGGCAATTTTCTGCTGTGCCCATTCATCCCCTACAATTGCTGAATACTCAAACCCTTCCCACATGACGGCGTTTACAAACGGATACGTGATAGAACTGAGCGTATCAAATCCCCAGTTTTGAATGATGGCGAGATGCGGATGCTTATCTTTAATGCTTTGCATAAACACAGCCATCGCGGCACGCTGCGTACGCAGTATTTCAGATTCGTTTTCATGCTCGTCATCGATATTTCCCACCGTGTCTAAAAATACACCGTCACACCCTTTAGCATGAACCTGCTTTGTGACTTCATTCAAAAGGACTTGCCGGTAATGCTCTTCGTCCATATTCATAAGGTAGGAATCCCACTGTTTATAATATACGCGGCTGCCATGGCGGTGAAAAAAATCTTTTTCCTCCATCTGTGTATACAAAGCCTCATTCCATCGATCCGCTTCCATTGCATTAATATAACCGTAAACTTTCGTTCCCGCCCGTTGAATGGCTTTTACCTGCTGTCTGGAATAATACACCGGTTCAATGATTACCAAATCATAATTTTTCATTTCCCTAATTATATTTTTGTTTGGGGAATCGTAAAAAATTTTGTAATTTTTCATTTTCGCCAGCGGGAAAGTACCGCTAGAAGCGGGTTTTATTTTCGTTAGAAAAGACTCATAAAAAAATAGAGAAAAATTTGTAACAAAAATCATTTTTTGTGAGATAATACCCATAATGCTCCTCCTTATAGATAATAATCAAGCTTTGAAGCACAGAATTAGGACCGGTCCTTTTTAAGTGCAGGGATTTATGAACCATGTCATTGAACCCTTATTATCACAGTTTCAATTCTTTTGTAAGTACAAAGTTTCATTAATCTTACTCTGATGGTGCGGCAATGGCAATATGGTACATAAATCTAATATAACTTTTTGAAGAGGTGATGGGATGATTTACACGCAGAAAAATGTGTGGAGAAAAGTTGTGGAGCTGCTCGTTGTCGTTCTTGTCCTGGGGATCATCGACCAGGTATTCCAGCTGGGAATGCTTGATTGGACACTTAACCCATTTTTGTTTGTTATTTTGTTTTTCTCTCTGCGGTACGGCATTAATATTGCCATCCTGAGTTTTTTCACTATTCTTGTGTATCACGTTATTGCCACATTTACAGCAGGAGATGATCTGTTCCTTCTGTTTTATGACACCGGGGACTACCTCTATTTATTGTTTTCCCTGCTTCTCGCTGTTATATGCGGCCTCTACAGCTCGTCCTACCGGGAGCGCTATGAAAGTCTTACGTACACCCAGGATGAATTGAGGGATGATAATAAAGAACTGACCAAAACCATTAAAGAACTCGAGGATTCCCAGCGGGTTATGCAGGAAAAAGTACTGGACTCCGAGCATACTCTTGCTCAGATTTACCAGGTCGGCATTAAGCTCGACCAGCCTACGCCGGAGCTTGTGCGAAATGAAGCGATCGCGATTATCTCAGATTTATTTAAAGCTAATGATATTGCGATTTATCATGTAGACTCGTCGAAAAGATCCCTTCGGCTGAGAGTGCGTCAGGGAAGCTCCCAGACACTGCCGCAAACTGTATTTTTAAGCGAAGAATCATCCTTTTACCAACGCTTGTTTACGGAAAAGGCAATCACGCTGCGAAACGTCAAAGACGAAAAAAATGCCCCGGTAATTGCAGGGCCTATCGTTTATAACGAAGAAATCCAGGAAGTACTGATTATCGACCAGCTCGATTTCTCCCGTCTTACTACTCATGAAATCCAAATCATGTCCTTTGTGCTTGACTGGATTTCCAACCGTATTGAAAAAGCACGTGAATGGCAGGCCAAGGATGAAGAGAAACAAATGCTTCCCGGAACAAAAGTCTACTATAAAGATGCCTTTGATGCTCATGTGGCCCAGCAGGAGGTGCGCCAGGAAGAGTACGGCGTTCCTTACAGCACAGTAGCCATTCAGTTTGACCGCTTCGAGAGAATGTCTGTTGCTGAAGCTGAAGTTATTTTGCGGACCTACCTGCGTGAAATAGATATTATCGGCTTTGATGCCAGACAGAGTATTCTCTACTTCCTCCTGCCCGGCACCGATGCTGAAAACGCTCAAGTGGTTGAAAAACGAATCAAAAAAGCCTTAAAAGAAAAAGGAGGCACTCATGCTGGGTAACCTTATACAGCCAACGATACTCGTGATTCTTTTTTACATCGTTCACGCCTGTATTTTATTTGCTGCGGCGAAGGCTGCGAAAAAAAGACTCCAGCCGGATCAGTACGGAGCCGTTATCTGGATTGTGCTGATCAGCTGCTTTCTTCCTTTGCTCGGGGAGGCTTTCGGTCTTCTTGCCTGGTGGGCTTCGAGGAGGGTGGATTCAAACAAAATTGTCTCTGATTATACAGAATACGTGAAGTTTCAGCCGATTAACCTGGAGCATCTTCGCTATGAAGCTAAAGACAATAAAAACCTCACTCCCTTGATGGAGGCATTTACAAACGATAACCAGCCGGACCGCAAAAGCTTAATGCTGAAGCTGATTAACTCCAACATCTCGGATAAAGGAAAGTATTTGAATCTCGGACTCAACAACGATGATTCAGAGACCGTTCATTATGCTGCGACGACAATGAATCTGCTTGTCGACCGCTATGAAAAAAGTCTTGATACAGCAAAAACGAAGCATGAACACCTTCACAGCGAAGAGACTCTCAGCAGATTGATGGGAGTATACCGGGGCTACCTCGACAGCCGCCTGCTTGACGATCATTCGCAGGAGCACCTCCGCTATGTGTATCTTCAGTTTTTAGAACAGGCGGCCAAAGACTTTCCGGATCAGATGGAGGTTTTCAACCAGCTTGGGGACATCTATCTGCAGCAAGGTTCTCCAACACAGGCCGTCAATACGTACATGTATATGCTTCAGGCTTTCCCACATGAAGCCGATGGTTATTTAAACTTAATCGAATACTACTATAATCAAAAAGACTGGGCCGGGATAGAGCAAGTTCTCTCTCAAATGAATGAACATGTAGCTGCAGAAAAAATACCGGAAAACCGCCAGTATATTGTCCGGCAGATGGGAGGGGTCGTTTCATGAAAAAACAGATGATGAAGTCAACGATCGGGCTCTTCGTCGTTATTTTAAGTATTCTTCTTATTCTCCAGTTTATCCGGCTCGAGCGTTTTCAGCTGTGGCTCCCCCATCAGGCCTCAAACACAGCGGAAGAAACAGAAACGATGGATTCCGGCAACGCGGAAACGGCGGGTGAAGAAATGAATGTCTACATTCACAAAAACGACAGTGACCTTTCTGAAAATACGTTAAATAACTTTGAGCATGCCCTCGATTATGCTAAAGTGCCGCATACCGAAATTTCCCGGGACGAAATTGCAGATCTCGAGCCTTCTCCTTACAATGTGCTTGTTCTCGCCGGCGAGCATGCTGAAGAATGGCCGTTTGAAGAAATAGAATCCTTCGTCGAAGAGGGCGGCCGTCTCTACATTGGCGCTCGTTTTATTGACACAAGATATAACGAAATGCTCGGCATTGACGACGTGAATGATTTTAGCAACCGGCAGGGCCTTACCTTTGAGCAGGAGCTTTTTCCGGGCTATACCGATCTTGGTTCTGATTCTACCCTGTTTTCCCACAGCATCGCCAACATAACACTGCGTGAAGGAGCGGAGCCTTATTTATCCACCGAAGGCGACCCACTGATGTGGACAAATGAATACGGGGACGGAAAAACGCTTTTCTGGAACACAACTTCCATGGAAATAAAAAACTCACGGGGTATGATGCTGCAGTCACTATCTATTCTGCCTCCTGCTTTTGCAAGCAGTCAGGCTGACATTAAAATGGCCCATATTGACGACTTCCCTGCTCCCGCTCCGACAGAGGAGAACGAACAAATTGCCAGTCAGTACAATATGTCTGTGGAGGACTTTTACGCCGATGTCTGGTGGGAGGATATGAAGCAAATTGGCATGGACCACGACCTTACGTACACCGGGTTAATAATTGGCACATATCAAGATACGATGGATGCCACGGCCGAAGAGCTTATTGAAAATGACCGCTTTCCATTGCTTTTCTTTGGTAGAAATGTTTACCGCCACGACGGAGAAATCGGCCTTCACGGTTACAATCACCAGCCGCTCGTAACCGAAGACGAACCGATGGATCCCGAGCTTTTATACCGACCTTGGGAAAGCCAGGAGAAAATGGAGGAGTCACTGACACGGGTAGAGGAAGTCTTTCAGCATTACTATCCTGAAGAGGAATTTAAAACGTACGTGCCTCCTTCCAACGTACTGAACAGAACCGGAATTGAAGCGATTCATAACGCTCTTCCAAGTATTAACACAATTGCTTCTCTCTATACCGGCGAAGGCGAAGGAAGCTTCATTCAGGAGTTTGAAGAAGATGAAGATTATCCGTCGATTTACCATTTCCCGCGTATCTCCAGCGGGTATTGGGAAAGTTCCGAATCTCAATTCATTCAGGCAGATGCAATTGCAAACTTCGGTGTCTTCTCCCACTTTATTCACCCGGATGACGTGCTTGACCCGGACCGGGCTTACGGGGAAGGCTGGGAGGATATGAAAGCCCAGTTTGAAGACATGGCAGTTTTTGTCGAAGACACTTATCCACAACTCGACAGCATGACCCAGGCACAGGCAACCGAACGAATGAAAAGCTATCAGGCTTCAAGCGTTGACGTTATGTATCAGGAGGACCGGATTATGATTCAGGGGGAAAGTCTTCTTGAACCTTCCACCATGATGCTTCGTGTTGAAAAGGGTACCTCCATTGAAACAGGAAGCTTTGACTTCGGCTCCATTGAAGCCTACGGTGATTCCGGCACTTTGTACCGGCTCACCCTCGAAGAGCCGCAGGCTGAAATTCCATTAAAGGATGATGCGTCATGAAAATAGGTATGGTTGTAGAAGGAAGCTATCCGTACGTCAGCGGCGGGGTGGCTAGTTGGGTCCAGATGCTCGTAAAGCAGATGCCCGAGCATGAATTCATCATCATCGCTATCACTCCGGAGCCGATCTCCCCGGAAGATTACCGTTATGAGCTGCCGGGCAACATTTCGCAGGTCCTGAATCTTCCGCTTAATATGCAGCAGCCGAGACGGCAGCGGAATTTCCATTTGACGCCGGAGGATGAAGAAGCCATTACCGAATGGATGATGTTTGAGTCAGTTCGTTCAGACGCTCTTCTTGCTCTCGGACAAAAGCTTGGGGGCACAGAAAACTTTTTCTCAAGCAGCCTGTTCTGGGAAATAGTGCAGCAGAGCTATGATAAAGAAAAGCAGTCCGGTTCGTTTATCGATTATTTCTGGATGTGGCGCGGCATGTTTGCGCCCGTGATCGAACTGCTTCAATTTTCGTTTCCTGAGCTTGATATTGTGCATTCAGCCTCGACAGGCTATGCCGGTATGGTAGCTGCAGCTATTAAAAAACAGCAGGAAATCCCCTATCTTCTGACCGAGCATGGCATTTATTCCCGGGAGCGTGAGGAAGAAATTCTTCAGGCTGACTGGATACCGGATTACTACAAACAGCGCTGGATCACGTTTTTCCACCATCTTTCCCGTCAGGCATACAAAGAGGCGGATGATGTAATCACCCTGTTTGCCCGCAACGGCGAATTGCAGGAGGATATTGGGGCTGATCCGGCTAAGATTGAAATCATTCCGAACGGCATTGACTACGCCCGCTTATCGCTTGTAGAAAAAGATAAGCATCATCGATCCTATGTTCATATCGGTGCTATTGTACGTGTTGTCCCTATTAAAGACATTAAGACGATGATTCATGCCGGTAACATTTTAAAAAGCCGGTCTGTCCCTTTTAAACTCACTATTATGGGGCCTCTGGATGAAGATCTCGAGTATGCCGGTGAGTGCCGGCGGCTCGTCGACCAGCTTGGGCTCCAGGACCACGTCTTTCTAGTCGGAAAAGTAAACATTACCGATTACCTGCCAACGTTTGATGTATGTCTGCTGACAAGTATTTCTGAAGGACAGCCACTGGCCGTTCTTGAAGGGATGGCAGCAGGGCTCCCTTTTATCGCTACAAATGTAGGCTCCTGCTCCGAGCTGATTCACGGCCGGGAAGGCGATCCATATGGGCCGGCCGGCTTTGTAGTGCCTCCGGTGAACCCGGAGCAGGTCGCCCAGCGCTGTGAATGGATTTATCAGCACCCGGAAGAGGCCGAAAAATTCGGCCGCAACGGGCAGAGCCGGGTCGAAGCGTATTACCAGATTCATCAGTTTATTCAGGAGTACACAGAACGTTATCATCAAAGGGGGCTCGAATATGGCCGGCATAGGGTTTAAACTCCAGCAGTTGTTTCAGGAAGATTACTTTTCCTCCAGAATGAAAGCCTATGCTTTTGCCGGCCTCGTAACCGCCGGGCCATGGATTGTAGTTATCGCCACGATTGCGATGATCCAATGGTTTTCCATGGTTTTTCTACCTGTAACGCTGCAGGAACGGGAGCTTTTCAACTTATCGATTTCCTATTCGTTTATATTTTCTCAGGTGCTGTTTGGTATCCAGCAGCTGGTAGTTACGCGATATGTCGCGGATCTATTTTATGAGAAAAAGACAAATAAAGTCTTTCCAACCTTTCTCGGAATGACAAAAGTAACTCTGCTTCTCGCGGTTACTGCCTGGCTCATCTTTATATGGATCAGCTCTCTTCCATTTTTGTATGAGCTTTTGCTCCTCGTATTGTTTGTAACCATTAACTTAATCTGGGTGCTGTTTTTATTCTTAAGTGCCGCAAAGTTTTATCAGGCTGTCGCCTACAGCTTTTTATCCGGGGCAGTGGTTGCGGTGGGCATGGTATTTCTCCTTGGCCGCTCTGCAGAAGCTTTTGCGTTCATTCCACACGCTACAAGCTTTATGCTTGTACTCGGATTTACGAGCGGCATGGTTATCACCTTGTTCGGGCTGCTGTTTTCGATGCTGCTCACGTTTCCTCTTCATACATCTGACAGCCAGTTTCAATACATCAGCTATTTCGACAAATACCCGACCTTGTTCTGGACCGGATTTTTGTACAATGTCGGTATCTGGGTGTGTAACTGGATTATCTGGTTCGGAGAAGGAAGGTCGATTCTTCTCGACTCGTTCGTCTATAACCGGGTGTATGATACCGCGATCTTCTGGTCGTATCTGACTATTATTCCTACCCTGATTATCTTTGTCGTATCGGTGGAGACCCGCTTTTACGAGCGGTATCGTTCATTTTACGGCTATGTCAACCAGGGAGGGACGCTTCAGCAGATCAAAACGTCGAAGGAATCTATGCAGTACGTCTTGAAGCAGGAGCTTGAACGACTCGTTCGCAGCCAGGGCCTGATTTCGATTGTAATCATTTTATCGATTGGCTACGTTACCTCCTTCGTGGCAATTGAGGACGATATCATTTCGATTTTCCGTTTTACGACGGTCGGAGCCTTTTCAAACGCGATGGTTCTTGTGCTGACGCTGATCCTTCTCTATTTTGAAGACCGGCGCGGTGCGATGATTACTTCCATCCTGTTTTTCTCTTTAAATGCGGTACTCACCTTCCTGCTTCTTCCTTTTGGATTTAACGGCTACGGATTAAGCTTTGCTCTTGGATCGAGCGGGGCCCTGCTGTTTGCTCTGCTCCGTCTCACGTACTTTATCGAAAAAGTCGATTACTTTGCTTTTTGCAATCCGAATAATCTTGAACGTCCAAATCCTCCGACCCTATTTACTAAATTGAGTCAGTGGATGAACAAACGCACCATTCTTTAAAAGCATAAAAGAGCCGGACGGATAAACTGCTATCCGTCCGGCCTTTTTTATTCAATGACATCACGTGCGGGGGAATCCTGCGACAATTCAAAGTTGTAATTAGCGGCGTTTTTATACTGCGGATTCACGTAACGGGAATCGTTATTACTGCCAATCAGGGACTGAAATTCATTAAGCGTCGATACCTGCTCGTTTTCCCAAATCCAGATGCCTTCCTTGCCCTTCTCCCGGTGGTACACATTCTGGTCAAATTCGTTATTCGTGTTATCTTCAAAGTAATTAGCCACAAACACCCGGGAGCTTCCTGCTGTTAATATATTGTTTTCAATCCTGTTGTTTTCCGTATCATTCTGCAGCAGCAGCTGGCCTCCGTCCAAATCGTTTGTATCATTACGGTATATAATGTTTTCTGTAATCGTGCTGTCTTTTGTCCCGCCTCTTTTTTCGTCATACCCGCCGATGGAGATACCGGTAAAGTTGTTTTCATAGACGGTGTTCCCGATAATCCGGATATTGTCCGCCTGTTCCCCGTCCTGCTCCGAGGTTGCTTCAATACCCAGGTCATTCCTGTATACCGTATTGTTCTGAATATCAATGTCGCTGCCGCCGTCTACATAAATGCCTCCTGCGGCATAAACATCCCCCTCGCCATATGCAGGATTGCCATACGAAGAGTTGTCGTAGACGGTGTTGTTTTCCACGATTCCATTCCGTGTGTAATCAAGATCCGGGTCGTCTCCGACCTCCTCGTAGCCGATCATGTCAATTCCAATGTTATCGTTATGGCGTACTGTATTCGAAGCAATCGTAAAATCTTCTACATTTCCATTTAGCACAACCGCTTCGCTTGAGCCGAGTATAAGATTTTCCACCGTGTTGTTAATAATTTCGACATTGGTTATCGCTTCCCGGCCGTATACCGCAATACCGTGAGCATTTCCGCTGTCTGCGTTTGTTTCAATCCCGCGAATATGGTTGTTATCGAGTGTAATTCCTTCGGCGCTGTCATGAACGAAAATACCTACTGGGGTTTCGTTGCTAATTTCTGTCGATAAATTCTGGATGGTGAATCCACGAATGGTGATATGATTCTGGTTTTCTATGCGGATCATTGCTGTTATACCTGCTTCATCTTCCATTTCTTCACCGCTTAAAATGACTTCTTCGTCTTCATATGCCTCAAACGTAACCGGATTCGAGGCGCTGCCGCTTTGTGATACCTCCAGCGGTTCTTCGTACGTGCCCCCTCTGACATATACGATTGTTCCAGGCTCCGCCTGTTCAGAAGCTGCGTTCAACGTCTGCAGCGGTGCCGATCTGCTGCCGTCATTACTGTCGTCCCCGTCCGTCGCTACATAAAGACAGGAGCTAGCGGCTGCCTGGGTGCATTCCGAAAAAATTAATACTCCGGCAGTAATACCCGCTGCAATAAGAAGCGTCAGGGCTATCCATAGTTTTTTCATTTAATCTGCTCACTTTTTGTCAAAGTTACCCTGAGTGTTCTGCACAGGGATGGTACTGTTATTTATTATACGTCATAACAAGAGTTTAGTCCTAGTCCCTGCCTGGAATTTTATTTTTTATTAAGCCGATTCCAAGCAATATTAGCCCGAGGGCAAGGAGTACTGCCCCGACGTAAGCAGCATATATAAATGCGTTTGGCTCTGTAGCTTGTGGGTCCAATACTGAAAAGAAAAAACCGGCTGGCAGCAGTATGGCTGACATCGGAATACTGTGGCGTATAAAGCGTTTCGTTTTTGACCCATAGGAAGTATAGTCCACATATAAAAGTATGACCAGTGAAAGGATAAGAAGCACTCCTGCGTGCGCATGTCCGGCACGAAAGAAATCCTGCCGGAGCGTATTCTCTACATAACCTGCATCCTTAGAAACAATCATTTGAAGCAGACTAACGCCTCCGTAAATAACTGCAGGTAATACTATCACCAACCATCCTGCTGTTCTGCGGCTCTCTTCTTCCACTTTTTCTCCTCCTTGTGCACCTGGTTATTTTCCGGCTGTCCGGTTCAATCGTTCTTTGGCTGTACCGGTCGCTTTGGTTACTGGCTCAGTGCTAAGAGCTTTGCCGCGCCCAAAGGACGGCATGTTTACATAAATCGATTCGTATGCCCCTTTTGGCACTATATACGTTTCGTGGTAAATCCCTACTGCGTCATTTCCTTTAGTTCTTTTATTAAACGTCCGCCACGCCTTCAGATGCTTCGGCTCCTTTGCGTATGCCAGCAATTGTTCTTCGGAATTCCAGTACTGGATCATCATCGTTGCTGGCAACTGAATATAGCTTTGTAAGCCCATGCAGCCAAGCTCTTTGTTTATTGATAATTCTTTGATCATTGGGGGCATTGCGAGCAGTACCGGCAGCCATTTATGCACCTCCCGCCATCTGTTGATTCTCATTCCTATTACAAACACAGTCACTTCCTGATCCCCTGTCGTGGTATACCTGCCGGTCATAATTTCACTGGCCATCCTTTTCTCCCCTTTCGCTGTAGTTCTCCCGAAAATGACAAGCTTTGCTCATCTTTTCTTTATCATACCCTCTTTTTTTTGATGCGGCTTCCCTTTCATAAAAAAACTCTTCAGCTGTTTTAGCCGAAGAGCTATTATTAGATTTCCACCATTTCGTGTAGCGTTGTCCGGTTCCGCCCTTTTTGTTTCGCATTATATAACGCACGGTCCGCCTCGTTAATCACCTCTTCAGTATCCCGGCCTCTTTCCCATTTCGCTATCCCGATTGATACCGTTACCGGCACCGGTTCTCCGCAGTGGTGCAGGGCCTTTATATTCATCTCCTCTTTTACCATCTCTGCCAGCCTTTCCGCTTCTTCATCACCTGAAACGTCTGCCGCTGCCAAAAACTCCTCCCCGCCCCAGCGGGAGACAAAGCCTGTATTCTTGAGGTTTGCCGTAATAACTTCCGAGACATGTATGATAGCTGCATCTCCTACCGCATGCCCGTATTGGTCATTGATTGATTTAAAACAATCAATGTCGATCATCATGATATAAAAGGAATCGTTCTTTTCCATTTTTCCAGACATCAGTTCATACATCTTCCGCCTCGTAAAAAGCCCTGTGAGTGCGTCAGTTGCGGCCATATGTTCAAGCTGCCGGTTCATTTGATATAAGTTCTGGATCATTTGATCAAAATTATTACGGAAAATCGAGCCGAGCAGCGCTATAATACAAAGCGCCCCCACCATATTCGCTTCCGGCAAAACGAAAGCCACAATATCATTTTCCACAGGGGGCATGCCTGCAGTAATTCTGTATAATCCCATATACAAAATTATAATAATTACAAAAGCCATAGGCTTTACCCCGCGAATCTGCGGAAAAAAGAACAGAACATAGGCAGTAACAATCATGTAATAATGAAAGCCCGTTCCCCAGCCAAGTACCAGCGTAGCGACAACAGCATGGGCCATGACTTCTGTAAGTACGAGGAAAAAACATGTTACATAATTTCTTTTTTTCATTAAATAATAGGCAATTACATATGCAAGGCAGCTGATTACATTCACAGCAGCCATCGTCTCAAATTGCAGCCACCAAAAGCCTAAGAGCCACACCATGTGAACAGTAAAGGCAACGTACACACCGTACTTGATAGTTGTATGATATAACTGCACTTCTTTATTTTGTCCACTCAAGAGCCAGCCCTCCCCTCAGCCACAAACTGCGAACGGTACAATTCTTTTCTTAACAATAAAAAAATATACTTAGTATTTTATTATAAATTATATAGTTCTTTAGTCTTATAATATCATTATTATTACCCATTGTCTTCTAATTCAAACGTTTCGCATGAAAATTTTTTCATACTCAACCATATAAAAAACCGCTTTTCAGCGGCTTTTTACCTTTTATTTATTTGCCAACATACACAGACTGAGGCCGGATGATCCGGTTATCCTTTTGCTGCTCTTCAATATGGGCACTCCAGCCGACACTTCGTGAAAGGGCGAACGTTGGAGTGAATAAACTTTTAGGAAGCTTGACGGCTTTTAAAACAGCGGCTGCATAGAATTCTACATTAGTATAAAGCTTTCTTCCCGGCTTGTATTCCTCCAGCAGCTGTACCGCCTTTTGTTCCACATAATACGCAGTATCAAGCCAGTCATTTTCACCTGCAATGTTTTCACATATCTTTTTTAACGCTTCTGCTCTCGGATCTGTTGTTTTATATACCCGGTGGCCGAACCCCATCAGCCGCTCCCCGGACTCTATTTTCGCCCGCAGCCACACTTCTGCGTTTTCTTTCTCTCCTATAGCTTCAAGCATATCAATGACCCCTCCCGGTGCTCCTCCGTGAAGCGGGCCTTTCAGGGCGCCAATTGCTCCGGCAGCAGCTGAAAAGAAATCGGACTCTGTAGAAGCAATCACCCGGGAAGTAAAGGTGGAAGCATTCATGCCGTGCTCCATCGTTAAAATTAAATACGCTTCGAGCGCCCGGATCTCTGCTTCTGCTGGCTTTTGCCCGTGGAGCATATATAAATAATTCGCCGTATGGGAAAGGTCCGGGTCCTCCTGCACAATTTCTTTTTGCTGAAGCGAACGATGTCGATAGGCGATAATGACTGGCAGCACAGCAATCAGCCTTTCAGCCTGATCACGCAGTGGTTCTTCCAATAAAGGCTTTTCTGCCAGCGCAGACACTGCAGCCTCGAGAACACTCATCATATTCAGGTCATGAGGAAATTGCTCAATCATCTTACAAATATGCTCCGGCAGCTTTCGTTTTTTCTTCAGCGAGTCTGTAAATACTTGCAGCTGCTGTTCATCAAACTTTTCTCCTTCAAGCAGCAAATAAGCGGCTTCTTCAAACGAAGATTCAAGTGCTATGTCTCCCGCGGGGCGACCCCTGTAAATGAGCCTCCCCTTTTCCCCGTCGACCATACTTACAGCAGTTTCGGCAGCAACTACATTTTCCAGTCCTTTTCCTTCCATTATATTTTCCTCCTTTATGATTGTTACATTAAGTCTAGCGCAGGTATATAATAATAAACATTAAATAAATTCTTCATTATTAATAATATTATGTTATTAAAAAAGGAGGCTATCATGAAAATAGAGTGGCTGGAGACGTTCACTACCGCAGCTCTATATGAGAATTTCCGCGAGGCGGCGGAAATTCTTTTTATTACTCAGCCGGCGGTAACTATCCATATCCAAAATCTCGAAAAGCAGCTCGGATTTAAATTATTTGTTTCCAAAGGCCGCCGGGTCACACTGAGTCCGGACGGACGCCGGTTTCTTCCGCATGCCCAGGCTATTCTTAAAAGTTATCATTCCGGACTCGAGGACATGGAGCAGTGGCAGCAGGGTAAGACACGCACACTGACAATCGCCGTTTCCCCGCTCCTTGCGGTATCGATGCTTCCCCGGGTTATACGCAGGTTTATAAAAACCTATCCGCACATTGACGTAGTCATCGACGTTCAGGAATCAGCTCTCATTGAACGCCGTCTCCATGATGGCTCTGCCGACATCGGCCTTTCGCTGCTCCCGGCTTCTGGAGGCGATACGAACCAGAAACTGCTGCATCAGGAACCAGTGCTTTTAATCGCCCCCCATGACGGAGGTGATGCTGAAACAGCTCCGCCCCTCGACAGCACAGACGTCCTGACGAAAAATGTCGTTTTCACCTACAATCACCCCGGTTATTGGGAAATACTGCTTCGAAAGCTGCGGGCCCGCTTCCCCGCTCTGCAGACGATGGAGGTTTCCCAGAGCCACGTAACGAAACGGTTTATCGAAGAAGGGCTCGGCGTGTCTTTTCTCCCCCGTTCTGCAGTGAGAAGGGAACTTGCTGAAGGACGGGTCCTTCATGTGGACGCCCCGGAATTCGACCTTCCGCAGGCTTCAACCTACCTTTTGTATAAGTACACAAGCGAAGAGATCCTTCAGTTTCTTGATTATGTATAGAAAAAGGTGCCGGCTTCCCGCCAGCACCTACTGCTTCCATTATTAAAAGCTTTCCTTCAGCCATTCAAGAAAGAGCTCGTAATCCTCCTCTACCCGCTCTTTGTAAAACCTCGACCATGTAACCATTTCCTCAACAAAAATTTCTTCGTTGTCTCCAATGGCTTTTAAAATTTCATCTTCGCTGTGATAATCAAGCAGCCCCTGCTGAATATCAATATCTGCCCGGGCATGAACTTTTGCTGATATTTTCCCCATGGTTTTCACCGTACGGTGCATCCGTTTCGGCTTCTCCAAATGCTTGCTTTTTAAATCTTTGTCGTACGGTGACCGTTCCCGTACGTAGTAGTCGCGGTGCTGCAGCGTGAAGTAGCCTAAATAAGGGTCAGCCAGATGGTGCATCGCCCGCTGGGTTTTGATTACCCGTTTACCCTGATGCTTATTTGTGGTCCAAAACGTTTCTTCATAAGGAAAAAAGTAAGCTGGAATCGGCGTCCGTGCTTCTTTTGCTTCCAAAATAACATGGTCCTCTCCGCCTTCAATTAAAATGTAAAAACGCTTTAGGCCGGTGGAACCAATGCCGGCTCCGGTCTTTTTCACTATATCCTTGATTTCATAATGCTCTTCGCTCCGGTAGCTTTCCTCTGCCAGACTGCCTAAATATTGATCCCAGATTTTAACTATTTCCTGATACTCTTTGTCGGTTACCGAATCCAGTTTTGACTTTTCTCTCTCAAATACATGGTCGCCGCTGTCATTAATGAAAGTCTGCTTTTCGAGCTCATGGGTGGCTTTTCGGTCCTCAAGCTTTTCGAGCGTCTTTTTTATTGGCTGCTTTGTGTTTTTTGAAGTAAACTGCGTTTTCACAGGATCTTTTTTGCCTTTTTTAAACTTTTTCAGACGTTTATGATAGGCTTCTAAATACGTCCGCACAAAAGCGTCCCGCTCCTCATCATCAAATCCCTGCTGCATCGCGAACAGCCGGATGCTGACCACCATACGGAGTACATCATACAGATAAGAACCAAGATATCCCTCATCAAAATCATCCACATCAAAAACAATTTCTCCGTTTTCATTTTGAAAGCTGCTGAAATTCTCCATATGCATGTCGCCCATAATCCAGGTTGGCTTATCTTCTGGTGTATGATGCCGGAACGGGATATTTACTACATCGTAGTAAAACAAATACGCACTTCCCCGGAAGAAGCTGTAGGGATCCTGCTTCATCTTGACATATTTCGCCTTGCGGCGCGTTTTGTTCAGGTTCATCAGCCGGTCATCGAATTGATCAAGAATGGTTGCCAGCGTCTGCTTACGCAGATATTTTTTTGTCGTGTAAAAATCCAGTTCTTTATTTTGTTCTGACACCAAATCTCTCCTTTTTTATGAATTCCATTATTTTCTATCATACCATGTCAAATCGCAGGTATCACTTACCCTCTTTTTCCCTTTCCTATCCTCTCTGCTTTTGTGCTACAATCACTTTAATCTACGCTACTAATCAATAAAGAAGGTCTTTGTATGTTTAATGACTTTAAACGTGTGCAGTCGGCGTGGCTGCGCCTTTTTGTTACTGCAGCAGCTGCCTGCGTTGGCGGCTTCTTCTTTTCCATGCTGACTATTCCTGTGCCCTGGCTACTCGGGCCTATGGCAGTTGTATTACTTCTTTCAAAGCTGCCGCAAATGCAGATGTATTGGCCACAGCCCCTTCGGAATACCGGATTAATCATTGTCGGCTATACGATCGGCCTGGCTTTTACGATGGAGACCTTTTATCAGATCGGTTCCCAGCTGCCGATGATGATCGGACTGACCATGCTGCTTCTCCTGTTTTCCGGATTAATGGCCTTCGGATTTGCCTCTCTTTCCGGGGTTTCCCTGCCCACGGCTTTGACCGGGAGCATTCCGGGAGGCCTCTCCCAGATGGTCACTCTCGCGGAAGAAGAAAAGCAGATTGATATTACGGTCGTAACGTTCATGCAGGTGACCCGGATCATTTTAATTATGTTTCTGGTGCCCGTGCTTGCAGTGAGCCCGCTATTTACAGACGGAAACGCGACGTCCGGAGGAAGTTCCGTTCAGACAGCGGCGTCCTGGGACAACCTTTTTCCTTCTGCTCTTCTGTTTCTTGGCCTTTGCCTCGCCGCTGCCTGGACCGGCCAGAAGCTACGGCTGCCCACCTCCTATATGCTCGCTCCTATGCTTGTAATGATCGGTGTTACGCTTATCGGCCTACAGGCGCCGGCTCTCCCGGTTGTCGTAACGAACGGGGCACAGCTGTTGATTGGTACTTACTTCGGTCTGCTGCTCCGGCCCGAACAGCTTCAGCATAAAGCAAGGATAGGAGCCTTGACCATAGCCGGCGGGGTCGTTCTAATCGCCGGGGCGTTCAGTCTCAGTCTGATTTTGGAGCATATGCACCATGTTTCTCCCGCTACTGCCCTATTAAGCCTTGCTCCCGGCGGCATGGACCAGATGGGCATTATCGGCCGGGAAGTGAATGCGGACATTTCAATTGTCATCTGCTATCAGCTGTTTCGCATTCTGTTCATTTTTATAGCCGTACCCCCAATACTTCGGTGGCTATTTAAATGGATTAGAAAGCGCGGGTCATTGAAAGTATAAAAATATTCCCTTGCCTTTTATCAGGGCGAAGGGATATTTTTTAATGTTATTCATAATTTGAATAATTTTCAGCTACCTCCAGGTCCTTTTTGAAAAAGCTGCCCGGCGTGTATTCAAGCTCCGTGAGCGCAAGCCTTTCTTTAAAATACTGCTCGAGCTCTTTATCCGTGCAGTAGATAAAGCATCCTTTCTGCCCTCTCGTCATTAACGTCCGGTAGGTGTTCCGGATGATTTCATCGGCAAGGTTCCCGGCTTTTTCGGGCTCTTCCTTCATCATTTTTTTGATTCCGCGCAGCGACTGATCCGTTTTGGCCCGTTTCGTATAATCGGTCTGTACTTCTCCGTCCCGATACACGAGATCGTCCCCGATAATGACCCCCACATAATCGAATTCGAGTCCCTGACATGTGTGAATGCAGCCCGCTTCTGTAACTGATCCTTCATCAATGGCCCACGTATTGGAGGTATCGAGGTTCCAGCTAATGCCAAAGCCGTGCTCCGGAAGTGTAATGTCGTGCGAGTCTGAAGAAGACCTCTCCTTTTTTGGCCATTCCCAGCAGTAGCCTGCCACGAGCCTCGCCTTGTTGTTTTGTTCATTTAATGCAGCAATCGTTTCGTACAATTCATTCGGATCGCTGAACACCCTGAAATCGTAATCCTTTCCCATGAAATGCTCATTGGCTGTTTCCCGGATGCCGAGCGTATCGTCCACCCAGGCCAGGTAGCCGTCGGAGCCGTTGCAGCGAAACTGGGAGGCAAGCTTCATCCGATGCAGGACGCCTCCTGCCTGCTCGGTGAATGCTTCGATTTCCTTCGTCGTTCCCGCATCCTTTAAAGTAACCCGCTGGTGTTCATCCATAAAAAATACCGCCAGCTTCGACGTATGAATGATTTCTTTCATCTGATTTTCACCGAGATTTTGAAACAAGCCGGACTTTTCATTTAAGCGGTGGGCTTCGTCTACGACAAGCACGTCCAGTTCATCCTTCGGCCGGTCCACATAGCTGCCTGAGCCCTTGAACAAGTTATCGATATGAGTTTTGCGGTAGTCTTGCTTTAACTTATTGGCATACACATTTCTTGGCGCTGAATTTTTTGTCACATACTGCACGGTTTGATTTCTATTCGTCAGCTCCACCAGCAGATTCACCGCAAGTACTGATTTCCCCGTGCCCGGCCCGCCTTCGACTACGAGCACCTGCTTGGTATCCGTACGTTTCGCTTTTTCTGCGAGCTGGAGGGCTGTTTCGTATACGATCTTCTGGTCATCAATCATCAGAAATTCATCGTTTCCTGCGAGCATGCTGTTCAACGTATCCTGCAGCGATTTCGACGGCCGGATTTTCCCTTTTTCGATTTTATAAATATTTTCTTTGTTGTCCCCGTGCGTCAGATATTGTTTAATAAATGCGCGGAGCTCGCCGGCCCCTCCCTTTGCAAATACAGGAGCCTGCTCTACATAATAGGTATAGACGTCGTCGGTGAGCGGTTCATTTTCCGACTGTAACAGATAGTTATGTAAATAAGCGCACGGATGCAGCTCAATATGTTCCCTTTGGACATTTTCATTATAATCTTTAATAAGAGAGGCGTACGACCAGGCCTGATAGGAAGGATGAGTTGTTTCCACGAGCCCTCCGCCCATCACCGTTTTAACAATAGCTTCTTTTCCCTCAATTTTTTCCGCCCTGCTCCACTGCTTCAGCTCGACAATAACGATAGAGGGGTCATTGTTATTTTTGCCTGATATTAAAAAATCCACCCGCTTCGCCGTATACGGAATTTTAAATTCAATCGCGACACCGGCATTGTCCGGGATCCCGTCATCCATCAGCACCCGGTACATGTACTGCATCGAATTATCCCAGGACCGCACCTCTGCTTCGTTGATTTTACCTACCTTGGACGTGTAGTTGCTGCATATATTGGTAACGAGTTCATCGTGAAAAACATCTTCCAGAAATTCATGTTTATTTGCTTCGTAAACGATCAGGCTAAAGCTCCTTTTAGCTTGCAAAATGAATAAAAAATGTTTCGTTATAAGCATTTTATCACTGGTTTTCGGCTTTAAACACGATGGCAGCCGGACGGCTTTGCAGAATTAAAAGCAGCTGTGCTGCCATATAATCCGGTCAGTGTTCAAAGCCTTCCCGCGCCCACTCGACAATCATACCCAAAATGGCGTGGGAGTGATACCCGGCCTGGAGCTTCCGGTCCATGTCTTCGTTATTATCCGCATGTAAGAGATCGCTTAGAACGAGATCCCTGAGGACATCGGCCAATTTGTTCTGAAACCCGTTCAGCATGTTTGAGGCAAAAACAAGTGTATAAAAGCGTTCATGCTTTAACACATGCTCGAATATTTTTACCGAAGAAATCGTTAGTTTCGGCACTTCAAGCACTGCTTTGCTTTTATAAGGCTGCCTGAACGCCTCCTTCAGATCTGCCGTGACCCCGTCCATGATTTCTTCAAGCAGTTGTTCTTTATATTCGTAATGTTTATAAAAAGTGCCCCGGTTGACATTAGCCCGCTCCACAATATTTGTAACGGAAATGGATTTAAAGTCCTTTTCCACCATCCATTCCAGCAGAGACTGCTGCATTGCCTTTTTTGATTTTTTCACTCTTCGATCTGTATTTTCAGAGAATGACTTCATAAGCCCCCTCCTCCCTTCTTTTATTTTAAATTTATAAACAAAAAAACCGTCATTTGTTTACTAATCAACAATACATCCTGGTTTTGATGATTGTATTTAAAGACCTGCATCTATTATACTACAAATAGAATCAAGTTATTGAACAGATGTTGAATAAATAATCAATTTGTAAGCGAATACATTAATATTGGGGGGTAAAGTCATGAAATTACAGGCAAAAACGGCGGTAGTAACTGGCGCCGCATCGGGAATGGGGAAGGCAATCGCTGAGCGTTTCGCTGCTGAAGGAGCAAAGGTGATTGTAGCAGACGTGAATAAGCAGGGGGCCGAGGAGGTGGCGGCATCGATTACTTCAAACGGCGGTACCGCCCAGGCAGTGGAAGTGGATGTAACCAGTACTGAGGATATTCAAAACATGATTGATACAGCCGTCAGCGTTTACGGCACTCTGGATATTCTGGTCAACAACGCAGGTATTATGGACGGCATGGAGGCTGCCGGAGATATCAGTGACGAAAAGTGGGCCCTCCTGTTTGATATTAATACGAAAAGCGTCATGCGTGCTATTCGTTACGCGCTTCCTATCTTCCTGGAAAAAGAACGGGGCGTTATTATTAATACCGCCTCGACCGGCGGATTGAACGGCGCTCATGCCGGAGCAGCCTATACAGCTTCAAAGCATGCCGTCGTCGGTCTGACTAAAAATACGGGCTTTATGTATGCAGACAAAGGCATTCGCTGCAACGCCATCGCCCCAGGGGCAGTACAAACCAACATTGGCTCTACAATGAAGGATATGAATGAATTCGGCGCTTCCCGGACCCAGAAAACCCAGTCCCTTATTCCGCGTGTCGGTCAGGCCGAAGAAATTGCGAACGCAGCATTGTTTTTAGCTTCTGATGATGCAGGTTTTATCAACGGCACAGTATTGACCGCAGACGGCGGCTGGACAGCAGGATTTTAAAGTAAATGCAGTCTCATACTAAAAAACGACCCCGATTGGGATCGTTTTTTTAGTATTCATTTGCAATCATGAGCTAGTTTCCCTGTTTGGGGCAGTTTTTTGCTCTCTGCTTTTTCGTACCGTACCATTTTTTCTGCGGTGAAAAATCACGTTCAACTCCGCTCCGATCATGAGTACGAGACCAGTCAGGAAAAACCAGAGCAGCAGAATAATAACACCACCGAGGCTGCCGTAGGTAGCCGAATAGTTTCCAAAGTTGCTGACGTAAAAGGAAAAGCCGAGTGATACGATCTGCCACAAAAGCGCAGCGGTTATGGACCCTACCAGTATTTCCTTCCACTTTAAAGTTTGATTCGGCGCGAACCGGTACAACAGCAAAAGCATGAGTGTCATAACGGTCACAGCAATCACCCAACGGAGCACCTGGAATAAAATCTCTGTCTGCGCCGGGAGACCAAGAACAGAGCTGATCATTGAAATCAGGACATTCCCGAATATCGGAAGCACCAGGGCCACTACGATGGTCAGGATCATACAGATCGTGAGCGCAATGGCAATCAAACGTACCTTGATAAACGAGCGTGTCTCCTCTACGTCGTAAGCTTCATTGGAGGATTTAATAAACGCATTTATGCCATTGGAGGCGGACCAGAGTGCGCCGAGCAGACTGACTACAAATAAAATACCGCGCGGCTCCTGTACCAGGGTTGTAATATTTTCCTCAAACAAAGAAGCAGTATCCGAAGGTGCGACAGTGCCTATAAAGCTGACTACGGAGTTAGGATTCAAATTTAATAACGGCAGAATCGTCAACGCGAAAATAAGCAGCGGAAAAATGGAAAGAATATAATAATACGCCTGGGCGGCGGCAAGTAAAGGCACATTATCTTCTTTAAATTCGGTCATCAAATCCGAGATGTATGGCTTTATTTTTTTCACATGTGTACGTCCTTTCTATAAATACGATAGCTTTCATAAGCACTGGATGCCTGATAAATAATAAAAATTCCTGAAACAGGTTTCTGGCGCTATGCTCCCTCTCCTTTCGTTTATTAATTGACCGCCACGGGGCCGCTTCTGCTTTTTAAGCAATAAAAAAGCCAGAAAAAGAGCATATCTTTTCCTGGCTTACAGAACAGCTGTAACTGTCTGTTGCTGCCGATGCTATTTAGTTATTGCCTGTGTTATGTTTACCTTTCCAGACGAAAATCAAAACGTATTATTTTCAGCATATCAAATAAGAAGCAGCGTCTTTTATAAATGGTCCCGAAAATCATTCTCTTTAGTCCCCATAAAACATAAAAAACCCTTCCTGCCGGCGTAGGAAGAGCTTTTTCTATGGAGAAGCCACCATTCTATGTGCCTTCCATCTATTATGATACGCTCCTCCCCCTTCAAAGTAAAAGAGAACGATTAAAACCGTGGCCCTGTGGATTAAAATGAATCAATTTAACGATTTTTTTGGAACTAACCTGCTGCTCATACAAATTTTGCACTTTTTAATTTCTATGCTTAACAAGATGTTATTTAAAGGGCAAATAAAGGTATTTTCTTATATTCGAAATTTCAAAAGGTATCTAGTTGCAGTTCTTTAGTCGCAATAAATAGAAAATCTGTATATAAAAAGCTCATTTGATAGTATAATAGTAATCAGTTAAGAAGAACCCCGCTTCTTACAAAAGGAGACTTTATGGAACATCAACAAACTGAAGCCCAAATGATTGCAGCCTACACCGGCAAAGCGTTGAGGGATCATTTTGGAAAAGGCCCAATCAATATTCATGTTTCGTTTAAGCGGCCATTTTTAATTATGTATGTGAAAGATTTTTTAGGACCAATGGAAAATATTTTATTGCAGCAAAATGAAGAACAGCGTATTGCGAAATCAAGAGAATTTATTATGGATGAATTTTGTCCCCGAATTCAGACAGATATTGAAGATATGATAAATGGAACAATTAAAGAATGGTACTTTGACTGGAATTTAAAAGAACACAGCGGTATGATCTGGGCCGTAATGGATGAAGAACCGCCAAAAAAAATGCCGTGGCCGGGAGAACTCAGTCAAAAGGCCTTTGAAAGAAAGATCGTGAATCTGAGTATTAAAGGCCAAAAAGAGCCCGACCATACGAAGGCTTATTGGGTTGATGAACGCTCAGTTATCGTTTACCGCTCTGGTGTGTTCGTCGAAATTGAGAAGGAACTCATTCACGCGGGCTTTGAAGAGCAGTTGAAAATTGCCAAACGGCCAATGGAACGGCGGCTGTTTCAGGAAGAACATATGGAGCCGGTGCTGCAGAGAAAAATCACAGACGTATTCACCGACTGGAATTTTCGTGCAGATAAAGGCTATATGGTACTGGCATTGGAGCCGGAAAAAAAGAGATAGTTCGCAGGCATATCGATACTCCGAGCCAATTTCTGGGCTTTTCTATAAAACAAAACGTTTAGGGCGGAAATGAATAAGGTATAAGTGACATTAGTCAAACACTCATTATTGGTGGCAGCAATGTTTTGAAATAAAGCAAAACATGAGCCGGAAAGGTACCAGTGCCTTTTCGGCTCTTTTTTATGCATATGGAAAAAATTAGCTTGGTAACAATTTTTTTCACTGCCGATAGAAATTTTATTAGCTGTTAAGGCTGTAAACTATATATCTAAAATGGAGGTTCCGCCATGAATATACTATTAACCTCGGCAGCACGCCGAATAGATTTTGTTCAGTTTTTCCAGGAGGCGATGAACGGATTAAATATTGAAGGGACAGTCATTGTCACTGATCCGGATCCTGGAGCCCCAGCGATCCAGCAGGCAGACAGATCCTATGTTACGCCGCACCAGACGGATGAAAACTACCTGGACACGATCCTTTCGATCTGTGAAGATGAAGGGATTAAAATGCTCATTCCATTAAACGACTGGGAAATCACCAAATTTGCCCAATCCCGTCATGAACTTGAGCAGTTGGGGGTAAGAGTTTTTACACCCGAGGTTTCCACCGTACAGGCGATGAGAGACAAGCATCAATACCGGGAACTCCTTGGCAGATTCGGTGTCGCGGCGCCAATTTCCTACCTGACGGTGGAGGAAGCAGCGAAGGGAATTGAAAACCAGGAGGTGACCTGGCCGCTGATTGTTAAACCGCGCAACGGCTCGGCTTCGGTCGGCATTAACATTGTCTCCTCTTTTGAAGATATGCAGTTTGCCTACAAGCAGGCGGTAGATGCGGTCAAAAACAGTCCGATCGCTGATGATTCCATTCATGACCCCGAAGACAACATTGTGATTCAGCAGGTCGTGGATGGAGAAAAATACAGTGTTGACATCGTTAATGACCTGGAAGGAAATTATTTAACCACTCTGGCCCTGAAACAGCTCGAAATGCGCGGAGGCGACGTGGATAAAGCGATATCAGTAAAAGACGAAGCACTGATGGAAGTAGGCAGAAAGATTGGAGAAAACTTGAAGCATATCGGCTACATTAATACTGATGTGTTTTATGATGGCCACGACTACTATGTGATTGATATTAATCCAAGATTTGGAGGCGGATACGCCCTCTCCCACGCTGCCGGAGCAAATATTCCTTCAGCCTACATCGCGTTGGCCGCAGGCAAAGAGCTTCATCCGGAATGGCTGAATGACAAAGAAAACATCGGGCTTGCACGGTTTGACCGGGTCGTAAAAATTGATAAAAACAAAGGAATTCATACGGCACCGGATGAGACCTCATCTACCGTGTGAACGACCCCACCTTTTTCAATATAATAACAAATTTTCGCGAGGAGGCTCAGAGTGAATGAAACGATTCCTCTTCTAAAAGCATTAATCAGCTATAATACGTCGAGTCTGCCCGGCGTTAATGCAGCAATGGAATTTTGTAAAAAGTGGATGGAAGACCGGGGCCTGGCGGTCCAAAAGCATGAAAATAACGGGCATTCCATGCTCGTATGCGAAGTCGGAAACGGAAGTCAAACCCTGATTTTTAACGGGCATCTGGACGTCGTCAAAGGCAAAGAAGAGCAGTTTGCTCCCTACGAAAAAGACGCGAAGCTTTACGGCCGCGGTTCGGCAGACATGAAAGCCGGGCTTGCGGCTATGATGTCTGCGATGGTACGCCTGAAAAAAATTCCGGCGGGCTGCAAAGTACAGCTGCAAATTGTTCCCGATGAGGAAACCGGCGGCCGTAACGGTACCAGTTATTTAGTTGATACCGGCCATAAGGGAGACTTTGTTATCTGCGGAGAGCCTACCGGCCTGGGGATCGCTATTCAGTCCAAAGGTGTTCTGCAGCTGGATATTACTGTCACCGGCTCCTCCACACATGGAAGCCGTCCCTGGGAAGGAGAGAACGCGATCGAAAAAGCATTTGCGCTCTATGAGCGCATTAAGCAGCTCCCTTTTTCCAAGGAGCGCTCAGAGTTATACGCCCAGCCTTCTATAAATCTGGCCAAAATCCAGGCTGGCACCGTTTACAACAAGGTTCCGTCCAAATGCGAATTTTCGCTTGATATCCGTTACCTGCCGGACCAGCTGCCGGAGGATATTTTACAGCAGATTAACAGTCTATCCGATGATGAAGTGTCTGTGCATATCTGCAACGACCCCGTAAATACGGAAGTTGATAATCCTTATGTTAAAGCGTTATCCGATTCCATCACCCGCCATACCCAGCTCGAGAAGGTGAATATTTTCGGTCAGCACGGATCATCGGATGGACAGTACTTTACGGTTTACGGCATTCCGGCTGTTGAATTCGGGCCTGTCGGCTACAACTGGCATGGAGACAATGAACTTGTTTACACGAGCTCCATCCCTGAATACGAGAATATTTTAGTGGATTTTGCCGCAAGTTTTTCCACAGTCCCGCTGCCCGTAGTCAATAACGATTAAAAAATAGGACCGGCTTGACTGCCGGCCCTATTTTTTAATTGCTTTGCGTATTGTTTTGAAGCAATTCCCGGAAGTGAACAGCCGTTTCCCGAATGGAATCGGCAGCCTGTGGGTAATAGCCCAGCTTCTTTAAAAACGTATGAGCCATCCCTTTATATTCAATATAGCGTACTGAGCTCTCCTGTTTCTGGAGCTTTCTCATGAATTCCTCTCCCTGCGTCCGAAGAAAATCAAATTCAGCCGTCACAATCATCATCGGAGGATACGTAACATTTTCTTTATTACGCAACGGGGATACAAGTGGCTGATCGAGCTCTTCAAGGTCTGTGACATACAGCGACTGAATAAATGAAAGCGACTCCCGCATGGTCACAAGCTCCTGGCGTACAAGCTCTCTATCTGCGCCTGGATTGTACTGATCCATTTTCCGGGTTCCGCCGGACACATCGGATAAATCCAACAAAGGAGCCAATAAGCTCATATAACAAATGTTCCAGGATTTTTCACGACTTAAATGATAGACGCCAAGCGCCAGATTCGCTCCGACACTATCGCCCACCAGACCAACACGCGACGCATCTGCACCGAATTCATTACGATGGTCACATATATAGCGCACACTGTCGAAGCAGTCATTCAGCCCTTCTGCATATTTGTGCTCTGGTGCGAGCCGGTATTCGACTGCGACTACTACAGCCTCCGCCTTTTCAGCCAGCAGTTTGCATATATTGTCCATTACTCTCTCGTCACGTTCAAAGAAGCCTCCGCCGTGAAAATAAACGAGCATCGGTTTCGTGCTATTTGACCGGTTATATACTTTCAGCTCTAAGTCACGGCCTTCTAATGAAACAAGCTTTGTTTCTGTACGAATATTTGAGCTCAAGTCCCGACTCTCTTTTTCTTTGCGGCTTCGAATAATTTCAAGGTCATCGTGCGTCATTGGACGTCTCAGTCCTGGCTCAGATTCCTGCTCCAGAAATTGTTTCACTCTTGGATCAAGACCTTCTTTATCTTCTAAAAACGGTATGCCTTTTGCGACTAATTCTGCGCTTCCCTCATTCACAAGAGATGCTTTTTCTTCTAAACGATGCACAAGCTCTTCATGGCTGTAATCCATACGCGTAAAATCCTCCTAAGTGAGAATAAAAACAAACTATATTATTACACATTTTTTTCTTAAATACTTCTCTCAAAAATTTATTTATGCCTTTAGTGACAATTCCGAATTTAGATAAATTCCCGTTGAAAAATTTTCCCCGCGAATGGACCAATCGAAACCTGAATTAAACTCCTTTTCCGATAAGCAAAAAGAAGGACGCCTGACACGGCATCCTTCTTTTTATCTTCAATCTTCGGAAACACGGTTCACCTGTT
Source organism: Marinococcus sp. LNHM4E3-1 (assembly GCF_056034405.1). Taxonomy (NCBI): domain Bacteria; kingdom Bacillati; phylum Bacillota; class Bacilli; order Caryophanales; family Bacillaceae; genus Marinococcus; species Marinococcus sp. LNHM4E3-1. The sequence continues at coordinate 122,151 of NZ_JBQLID010000009.1, forward strand.
CAAGTACTTTATCGCTTTCGGAAATGCTTCCATTGTCAAAATGAGTAGCACCGAACAACGGGGCCTCGTCATAATCGTTAACGTATTCATCCAGGTCATGATAAATGCGGTGCGTCCAGCGGGCTGCCTCCTGAACGCTTTCTTTTTCAGGGTTTTCTTCAATCACCCGCTGCCAGCGAATAGCATTATTGAAATCCTTACGCAGCTCCGGGTCTTCGATTTTGTTTAGTACTTCCTCGGTATCTTCAATTCGAATGCTGATATCACCGAAGTCGTCCGCCGTCGCATTATCAATGGCTCCGTAGCCGGTACGTTCGTTCCAATACCTGTGAGACTGCTGTATATGGGTGCTTACTTCTGTATGTATACCGGAAACATCTTCTGTCGCTTCCTTTGGCTCTTTCAGTACAATGCCGTCCTCCGTCGTGTTCTTTCCCAGGCTGAACGGCGTAAAGAAGTGCAGCAGCGCGAGCACACCTGGTATAATGAGAAGGCTCGCTCCTGCAATTATTCCTGCTTTTTTCCAAGATAGTTTTATGATAAACTCCCCCAACCGTGATCTCTTCTTTGACAGTGTACCTGCTCGACGCGTTTATCTGCAAGCAATACCACTGTCTAAAAAGATGTTTTAACCTTTCCACTTCCGGTTATATTAATATTATGATAAGATCTTATTTGGTTATTTCATTAAAATAAATCAATACGGCAGTAATGCTTAGATATAAAGCTAAAGCATAAGCCACAAAAGAGGGTTTCCTCCTTTGTGGTTTTTTTATGAGACGGTTTTCTTTTCCCAAGAGGTTCTGATTTCTATAAAAGCAGAGCCTTCTCTACCGCCGCCGGCTCCCGCTTTGCTTTTCTTTCTTTCCGAAATACCAAAAACAATATTGATTCACCAAATATTCGATGATGGCAGCAATGTTGGGATAATAAAGCCCTTGAACATAAGCCGGAAAAAGAGACTTTTCTTTTTCTGGCTTTTTTTATTGTCAAAATTCGTCTATAGAAAGGAAGAATGCTATGAGCCGTTACAAGCGGATACTGGTTGGACTGGATGTCCTGGAAACCCCTTCCTACGATGCTTTTGAGGAAGCCTGCGCTATGGCTCTTGAACACAAAGCATCTTTAGTACTTGCTTTTGTTTTCGACGAACACCGGTATGCGAACCTGGAGCGCATCGACCCTAAAGGCGTCCGCCACTTAAAAGAAAAGGCCGCTTATCATCTTCAAACTTACAAAGAAGAGGCGGAGCTTAAAGGCGTTACGGGTGTGGAGACAGTGGTTGATGCCGGCGTTCCGGAAAAACGACTGGCCCGTCACCTCTGTCTTACGTACAGCGCCGATTTGATTCTCGTAGGAGAAACCGGAGGACCTGCTTTCGAGCGACTCTTGCGCGGCAGGAGATCGCGGACCGTAGCTGCCAGGGCAGCCTGTGAAGTTCGGGTTGTCCGGAACAGCCAGCTGGCCGCATTAAATGCCTACCCACGGACCGAATAGCTTTAAATTTCACTACGACTGAAAAGAAAGGAGGCAGCCATGCAGCGCTTCACGCCTAAATTCATCAAAAAAATACAAAGCATGTCCAAAAATCAGCGGTGGTATGAACTCCGTTCAAGCTTATGGCCGCTGCCAATGATCTATATTTTGCTTGCAGTGGTGGCAGCTTTTGCTGCCTACGGTATTGAGTTCGGTCTTCAGCCGGCACTGCCTATGGGTTCTTTTTTTACCGCCGATTACGCATTAACAGAAATGATTTACAGTACGCTTGCTTACGGCGTGTTAATGATCCATGCGTTTACATTTAATATGATTTTAATCGTTTTAACCAGTTTTTCCGGCCATTTTACGCCCCGCGTTTTGTTCAGCTTTATTGCAGACCGCCGGACGCTGCACGCCATTGGTATTTTTAATTTGTCTTACTTCTATATTCTTATTGGCTTTTTTATGCTGAATTCTTCAATTAACGAATATGTTATTTTTCCGGTGCTCGGGATTACTGCAGCTTCAATATCTGCAATCAATTTTATTTTATTTATTAATCATGCCGCCAAATGGATGCAGGTAGCGAATCTCACCAATAATCTGAATGAACGCTCGCAGAAAACCATTACTGCTACAAATGAACAGGATCTGCAGGAGCACCGCCCGTTTCCGAAGAAGGAATACCGTCTCCCTCAGGATTCACCGGTTTATTCCATTGTCAGTTCCTCTGGAGGGTTTTTGCAGCTCGTCGATTTTAAACGGCTGATCACGCAGGCGGAGAAGGACGGTCTGGTCGTGTATCTTGAACGAAGGGTCGGCGATTACCTGCTGGAAGGTGATACGCTGTTTTCCTATCAGCGTTACGACGGGAAGCCAGAAACTCCTGTAAATGAACAGACGTATCTGCAGTTTTTGTTTATCGGCCACAAAAAAACAGAGATGCAGGATATGAATTTCAGTGTACGGAAATTAACGGAAATTGCCTTAAAAGCTATCGGAAACAATGAGCCCTCCACCGCGGAGGATGCTATTTATCAGCTCGCTGATTTAATCAGAGCCATTTCCGGTACTGCCGTCCACAGACCGTATCTCGTTGATGCAAAGGACGAGGTACGGGTCGTGATGAAGGAAAGTACTTTCGCCTATTATGTGTACGCCGCCTTCTCTCCTATTGCAGAGGCCGCTAAAAAGGATATTAAAATTACCAATCGTGTGCTTGAGTCTCTTCATCTGTTAGCGGATTCCCTTGAGGGCGAAGCAGCAGGTGTGTGCTGGCATTATGCCGAAAGCATCGCCTGGAACTTTGAAGGCAAAATGACGTTTGATCATGACCAGAACCAGTGCTTCAGCTACCTCCGCGCTATCTCCGAAACGGCCGGGCAGCGCGATGCCTTCAACATCCTCATGGAAGAGCTCGAAAAAAGCGATCACATGGGGACAGAAACCGCTACAGCTTCCCCTTTTTTATACGGCCAGGAACAAAAACGCGAAAAAGCCTTCAGCGACGCTTAAAGGTGTTTTCCGGCATGAATCCCGGGTATAAAAATAAAAAAGCTGTATCGTCCAAACGCTTCAGCACCGGGTTTTTTGTATATTACTCCGGGGAGGTGAGGCTGTTGATTACCCCTGGTGGCAGCTCTGTCACCACCTGTACAGTTAAAAACATCCAGCGCTGCTAAACTGCAGCTGTACTTAATCAACTGCAGCAGTTGATAAATTCAAGACAATAAAACAAGAGGTGTAAATATGGCCGAACATTCTGCGCCTGCACAAGTAGAAGAACAACAAAAACAAATCGGAAGCTACCTCGGCAGAGTGCTTCGCGATCATTTCGGCAAAGGACCGGAATCCGTCTATGTGAGCGTCGACCCCTGCTGTATTGTCATGCATATAAGAAAATTTTTATCCCCTATTGAAAAAGTGATGCTCGATCAAAGGGACAAACGTGCCGTGGAAGAATTAAGAGAAACCATGATGGCGAAAATGCTGCCTGAAATTGAGCATTACATTTCCAGCCTTATGGATATTGAAGGCTGGGAGTTTTATTTTGACTGGAACATCGAAAACAAATCGGGAGTCATTACCGGGTTCCATCCAGATAAACTGAAAGACAAGCAGGAAAAGAACCGTACGCGGGGCCAGGAAAACATTAAACAGGCAATACAGCGCGTCAGCGAAGAAGCGGGGAAAAGTCCGGATGAGATCACTGTCCACCCAGTAAACGAACGGACAATGCTCGCCGTACGCACGGGCGGGCTCATTTTAATTGAAAAAGAACTAATCCGAACGGGCCATTTGGACATTTTAAAATCAACGAAGCGCCTTCTCGAAAAAGAAGAGCTTTATAAAGAAAAATTTGATTCCATCTTTGGCACGACGGTCCGCGATATTTTTGTAGACTGGGATTTCGACCGTGACCGGAGTCTTATCGTCTTCATTACGGATCCTGTGGAACAAATATAAATTTTCCTGGCATAGATTTTTTACAGAAGAAAAAGACTGAAGCAGAAAAAATCTCCTGCTTCAGTCTTTTTTATTCTCCTGTCAGTGTTGAGAGCTTTAAGTAATTTTTTAAATCATCCTAATGCTTATTTAATACTTTGCGTCCAGGAAGCTTCGTTACCTGCAAAAGAATCAGCAAAATCCTGGGAGGCTGGCTGCTCCAGTTTTCTCTGCGTCATTACTCGGTAAAATGCATGGATAAAACTCATGGCGTCATGCCTCCTTTGAATTCATAATTAAAGCCTACGTTTACTTTAATGAAAACTTTCACTCCTTACCACAACCTGGTAAGGATATCTCACAAATTTTCTGAAAATTTCGCAGGCATATATTTGTTCTTTTACTGAAACAATCACTGCAAAAGCCCGTGGAACGGCGGATTGAACCTTTCTTAAACCGCTGTATTGAACCACGGGCTTTTGAAAATCAATTTAAATTCCTGCTCCATTCGAAAAAGTTATGCTTTTTCACCAAAAAATTGCTGTTTGAAAGTACTGCCTGCCAAACAGCGGAAACACTTTAAATTCCTATTCTTCAGGGGTAAGCCTCAGCAGACGGTCGTCGTTTTCTGCGGGCGTGCCTCTTCCGTCTGTGTTATTCGTAAGAATATAAACATCTCCGTTTTCGGCTTTAACGTCCCGGAGCCTGCCTTCTCCGTCAAATACAGCATTCATCTCTTCTGTTTCTTCGTCATAGGCATACAGGCTCTCTCCACGGAGTCCTGCTGTCAGAAGGGTATCCCTGAAAAAAGCCGTGCCGGAGGGGGCCCATGTAGTACTCCCCGATTGAATCGCCGGCGTTTCCAGCCCTTCTGCTGATTCACTGCCGGTAATTTCCGGCCAACCATAATTATTGCCAGGCTCGATTACATTGATTTCATCCTGGGCATTCGGTCCATGCTCCGAGCTGTACAGCTGACCATCGCTGTTCCATGCGAGACCCTGCGGATTCCGGTGCCCATAGCTGTATACATAAGAATCCTCAAACGGATTGTCCTCCGGCACTTCTCCTTCGACCGTCATGCGCAGAATACTGCCAGCGAGACTGTCTTCGTCCTGCGCAAGCGAAGGCTCATCCGAATCGCCGGCGGTAGCATATAAATAACCATCCGGTCCAAGTTCAAGCCGGCCTCCATTGTGAATCCGGCTCCCCGGAATGTCATCAAGCAGCACTCCCGTTTCGTTCCATTGACTGGCTTCGCGTTCCACAGCAACCACTCTGTTTGCGAGCGCTCCATCATCCTGGCGGTAGGTGTAGTACGCATAGCCCTGCTGGGAGTCAGCAAAATCCTCGGCCAGCACAAAGCCAAGCAGGCCGCCCTCCCCTTCGTTTGCTACTTCATCACTCGTATTAAGCGAAAGGCGTTCTGTTTCTTCACCGCTCACCTCTATCACCTCACCACCGCGGTTCGTCATATAGTACGTGTCTTCATGAATGTTCAACGACCACGGCACCTCGAGATTTTCCGCCACCACTTCTACGTCCCAGTCTTCAGTCTGAGCTTCAGAAACCGAACCCGCCGTCTCCCCAGTATTTCCTTCCCGCTGTTCGTCATTTTCCCCTGAACTGCAGCCAGCAAGAATTGCTGCCCCGAAGATTAGCAGACTGATTGTATTTTTTCTGCCTGGATAAATCATCATTATGCATCCCCCTTTCATGAAAACAAGCCAAGCCCCCTGGTCATTCCGTATTCTTATCATCATACTATCATAAAAAAACGCCCCGGCTGCACAAAGGCAGCCAGGACGGTTGATCATAGTTTACCGGACCGGAGTACTTATACTTCGACCGCGTTTTTCAGTTCTTCCACGTACTGCTGGGCCGTCTGCGCCGCGAGCGACCCGTCGCCGGTCGCCGTCACGATCTGGCGCAGGAACTTGTCCCGGATGTCGCCGGCGGCGAACACGCCCGGAATCTTCGTTTCCATTTCCTCGTTCGTTTCAATATAGCCCTCGTCGTTCGTGATCCCGAGGTCGAGAAACGCCCCGTTCAGCGGCAGCAGCCCGATGTAGATGAACGCGCCGCTCGTTTCGAAGTCGTAGTCCTCGCCGGTTTTCAGGTCCGTCAGCGTGACGCTTCCGACCTTGCCGCCGTCGCCGTTGATCGTTTTCACGACCGTGCTCCATTTGAAGTCGATCTTGTCGTTCACAAACGCGCGCTGCTGCAGGATCTTCTGCGCCCGCAGCTCGTCGCGGCGGTGAATGACGGTCACCTTATCGGCGAACCGGGTCAGGTACACCGCCTCCTCGACGGCGGAATCCCCGCCGCCGACGACGACAATCTCCTTGTTCCGGAAAAAGGCGCCGTCGCACACCGCGCAGTAGGACACGCCGCGGCCGCCGAGCTCCTTTTCGCCCTCGACGCCGAGCTGCTTGTACTCCGCGCCGGTCGCAATGATAAGCGCGCGCGTTTTGTACACCTTATTGCCCGCGTACACGGTTTTGTATTCCTTGCCGTCCTCGACACGGGAGACGTCGCCGTAGGCATATGCCGCTCCGAACTTCTGGGCGTGCTGGAACATTTTCGTCGACAGGTCGGGCCCGAGGATATGGTCAAAGCCCGGGTAGTTTTCCACGTCCTCGGTGTTGGCCATCTGGCCGCCGGGCACGCCGCGCTCGAGCATGAGCGTATCCATTTCCGCGCGGGAGGCGTACACCGCCGCGGTCATGCCGGCCGGGCCGGCCCCCGCGATAATCACATCATAAATCCGTTCTTCCGTCATAAAACGACTCCTTTCCTAAATCCCTTATAGCTTGTTTAGCAATTGTTTTCCGGCAATCCGGTCATGACAAACTGCTGTTGGCCTTCTTCATTGTCCTGGACATCAAGCTTTACTGCCTGCACAAATTCCAGAACGCGTTCATCTACCGCAACCTGGATGTCATTAATGTTTTCCACCTGATCCTTTTCTTCCGGCTCGCTCAAACCAAGGCCGATTTGGGGGGAACAGCATCCCATTCCTTCATAGGCTACCCGGACATGATCGACTTTATTTTCTGCCATCAGAGTCTGCAGTACCGTTTTTGCTTCGTTTGTAATCTCCATATTTATTTTCCCCTTCGCGTTAAAATATCGTCTGGGCTTTTTTTCGTGCACTCGCATCCCAGGGAAGCGTAACTATTTTATCTGCCAGATTTTTCTTCACGTAATCAATCCAAAATAGCTCTCTCTTTGCTTTTTCCCGTAGAAGAGGGTCATTCGTTTGCGCAGCTGCAAAGCTTTGGTTGATGACCCACCATTTCGGATAAATGCCAGTACGGCCAAGATCCTGCTGCAGGCGCTCGGCTTCAAAGACCGGCGTTGTTTCCGGAAGAGTAAGCAGCAGAAAAGCCGTTTCCTCCGGATTTTTCAGCCTCGGCAGCAGCTGCTTCATTGCCTCGGGCGTATGTCCGCTGCTTCGTTCAATTTCTTTAGTATACTGTTCCGCGTGTTCTAGAAGCAGCAGCGTATGGCCGGTCGGTGCTGTGTCTATAACCACAATCTCGTTTTCTGCCCGGGCAGCCACTTCTGAAAAAGCCTGAAATACCGCTATTTCTTCTGTACAAGGCGAGGAAAGATCCTCTTCAATATAGGCCAGATCAGCTTCAGAAACGCCGGCAGCAATGGCTTCGGCTTTTGTGGTTTTCTGATAATCCGACAGTGCCTCTTCCGGATTCACGTGACTGACTGTCAATAATGGAGAAAGATCATCCAGATCAATAACGCCGGCCAGATGATCCGCCGGATCGGTTGTCGTTAAATGAACAGCGTGGCCTCGTGCAGCAAGCTTCGAAGCTACCTCAGCTGCCATTGTCGTTTTCCCGACGCCGCCTTTACCCATCGTAAATACGAGACGGTATTTTTGATCTTCAATATCCTGCACCATGTCCTCCGCTGTCTTTTCCAGGCCATGTTGATGAAACGGCCCGGATTCCTCCACTATAGAGGGTTCATCAAACAAATGAGTTAAGCGGACAGCGCCTGTAGGTATCACCGCATGGTAGGCAAGCGTCCAAAGCGTTTTATCCTCAAAGAAAGCAGGGGCCTGTTCCAATGCTTCCTGCTGGGCGGAGGCAAACAAAGAGGCTGTTGCATCTTCGGTTCCTGCAGGCTTGAACACCCCATTCATCAAAAATACCTGCTCATGCATTCCCATGCTCCCCAGCTCTTCCGCTGTCCGGGCCGCTTCCTCTAAAGAGGAAGTATCCGGACGCGCGACAATGTATACTGTTGTCTGGGCAGCATCTGCGAGCTGTGTGACCGCCTGTTCATACATTGTTTTTTTATCTGCCAGGCCGGATAACGGGCCAAGGCAGGAAGCACCGTGCGTACTCGTCTGTAAAAAGTCATCCCAGGCCGATGGCAGCTGCAGCAGTCGAAGCGTATGACCGGTAGGGGCTGTATCAAAAATAATGTGGTCATAGTTTTCATGCGGCGCCGTTAACAGCTCTGCAAATTCATTAAAGGCAGCGATTTCAACAGTACACGCTCCCGAAAGCTGTTCTTCCATCTGCGCTACGGCTGTTTCCGGTAAAAGGTTCCGGTAAGGACCAACCACGGCTTCTTTGTACGTTGCGGCCGCTTCTCCGGGGTCGATATTGCTTGCATACAGTCCCGCTACGTCTGTCACAGCGGAAGCCTGGTTATTCAGCGGCATTTCGAGCACGTCATCCAGGTTCGAGGCCGGATCCGTGCTAACAAGCAGCACCTGTTTGCCTTTTCCGGCAAGGTAAGCTGCAAGCGCTGAAGCAGAGGATGTTTTTCCGACGCCGCCTTTACCAGTAAAAAACAAATAGCGGGTATACGTATGATGATCCGGGTGAAAGCGTTTCGTATTCATCAGGCAATCCCCTTTTTATTTAGAATAGCGGGTGTTAAACGACAGCTCCACCGTTGGAACGCTTCTTTCCGGCTGAAGCTCTTCGGCCTTTGCGTCAAACCAGTCTGCAAGCTGCTCCACATCCGGATACTCCGCCGTCATTACGATAGCTCCGTCCTTCATTATAACCGGAAGGGCTTCAATCCCATCAGCAGTGATCCGGTCCGTAACCGCCCCAGCTGCGGCAAATTCTTCAGGCTGATTGGCCAGGTTATAGCGTTCAATATTGTGACCCTGCTGCTGCAGACGCTCAACCGCAGAAGCGATCCGCACGAGCTCCGGGTCTGTGCCCGGGCCGCATACGCCTGTATCACAGCACATCGCAGGGTCATAAATACGCACCTTCGTCATGCTTATCTTCTCCTCTATTTTACGCTTTCTGCCTGCGAGAAGGCATGGATGCGTTCTTTAATTTCATCACGTACGCGCTGAAAAACCGCCCAGCGTTCTTTCTCGGTGCCTTCTGCTTTTGCCGGGTCATCAAAGCCCCAGTGCTCCCGTGTTACGTGCGGCGGGGTCATTGGGCATTTATCATTGGCATCGCCGCAAAGCGTAACGACCATATCTGCATTATTCAAATAATCCATGTCAATCATGTTCGATTCCTGAGTGGAAATATCGATGCCTACTTCGTTCATGGCCTCTACCGCTTTTGGATTCAGGCCGTGGGCTTCAATACCAGCGCTCCGTACCTCCCAATCATTTCCCAGGTAATAATGGCCAAATCCTTCAGCCATCTGACTGCGGCAGGAATTACCCGTACATAAAAAATACATTTTCTTTTTACTCATTACTGAACCCTCATTTCATAAATTATTGGTTCGTGCAGCGGCTCTCAGTCACAGTTGATGCGCAGTCCGTCCCGTTCCAGCTGCTGCAGCTTTTCGTTCTGGTCGGGCACATGCCGGAGAATATCCTCCACCATGCCCGCGGAAGGATGCTCCCGGTTAAATGAATAAAAAATCCAGTGCCCCTTCCGCTGTTCTTTGACGAGGCCAGCGTCCCGGAGCTTTCTGAGATGCTGGCTAACCGACGACTGGGACATATCCAGAAGCTCCACGAACTCGCATACGCAGCATTCGTGGTTCTGTACAAGGCTGACAATGGAAAGACGTGTGTTGTCTCCCAACAGCTTCAGCACAGAAGCAGTGTCCTTGATTTCCGGTTTAATCTTTTCCATACGTTCACCTACCATCGTTTTATTATATAAGCATATGCTAATATAAAAATCACTGAACGTCAATGAATAATGCTTAACGTCCAGTGTGCTTTTAATAATATTCTTTAACCAGCTCTTCCATTACCTGATTCGTGCGAAATGCTGTTTTGCCGGTACTTGGACAGACACCTTTTCCAAGCAGTTCATCCACCATAGACTGAATGTGATAATACTGAATATGTTTAGGGTGCTCGATATGAAAAGTCTCTTCCCCGGCTTCGTTTAGAAGGATGACCGGCTTATCGTCAAATGTAGAGAAGCGTATTTCTCCTTTTGTTCCGACGATACGGTTGTCATCTTCATTTTTATATGAGGAGAAATTCCATACGCCTATCCCAACAGCACCGCTCTCAAATTTCCATGTGCCGCTTACCGTATCTTCCGCCGGGTAGGAACCAGCCAGATTCACCGCAGAACCCTTTACATCACTCAAAGGGCCGAGCAGGTAATCAAAAAGATCCAGCGTATGGGATCCGACATCATAGAAAAGTCCTGCGCCGCTCTTTTCAGGGATTACCCTCCACGGCCATTCTCCGTTTTCGTCTTTTTGGACGATTTTCTGGTTCTGCTGGATAGAAGCAAACCGAACCTCTCCAATGCTTTCAGCATCCAGCAGTTCTTTTACTTTTCTAAAACGCGGAAGTGATCTTCTATAGTAGGCAACAAATAATGGAACACCGTTATTTTCGCAGGCTTTTATCATTTCTGCACATTCGTAAGTGCTGTTTGCCATCGGCTTTTCCACATATACAGGCTTGCCTGCTTCGGCAGCCATGATCGTGTATTCCCTGTGCGAAGAAGGCGGCGTCGCAATATAAATGGCATCCACTTCGTCGTCATGGATTAAATCCTCCGCTTTATCATACCACCTGGGAACACCGTGACGTTCTGCATAGTCCCTCGCCTTTTCTCCATTTCTTCGCATCACCGCCTGCAGGGAGCTGTTTTCGGCCAGCTGAAAGGCCGGCCCGCTTTTAACCTCTGTTACATTACCACACCCTATGATGCCCCATCGTACATTTTTCATATCGTTTCCTCCCAAATGAAATTCATTTGTTTATTTAAGAACTCTTTTACACCTTGCAGAAATTCAATTCACGGATTTTGCATATATAAATCGAATGCCTATATTAAATCATATACTAACCATAAAATAAAAAACCCCAAAAGAGAAGACACCCATTTTATTGTACAAGCCGCTGCCCATGAATAAAGGGAGCAGCTTTTGCTGTCCCCCTAAAACTCAATATGTCTATTACAAACCGACTTGGCCGGCAGCATTGGTGGCGTGCTCTGTGCTGAACCCCTCATAGGTCAATTGGTCGATCAAGCCCTGTTTTGAAAAAGAACTGTACTCAAGATAATTCTCCGCACTGCTAACTGCCTGCTCCTGCCAATCCACAGTAATGTTTTCTACACCATGAGCGGCTTCCGATGAACTGAAACCGTCGTACTCTAATTGCTCGATCAATCCCGATTCAGAGAATGCTGTGTACTCCAGATAGTCTTCGGCCTGAGCGACCGCCTGCTCCTCCCAGTCAACTGAGATGTTTTCTACAGCGTATGTGGCATCCTCTGTGCTAAAGCCTTCATACTCCAATTGCTCGATGAGTCCTGATTTAGAAAAGGCCGTATATTCCAGATAACTCTGAGCCTGACTCACTGCCTGCTCCTGAGAAACAGATCCGCTGGATTCTTCTTCATCCTGACGCTCTTCCTCTTCCCTGACTTCCTGCTCAGCTTCCTCTTCAGCCTGGCGCTCTTCCTCTTCAGCCTGGCGCTCTTCCTCTTCTTTTGCTTCCTGTTCGGCCTCTTCTTCAGCCTGGCGTTCTTCCTCTTCTTTTGCTTCCTGTTCAGCCTCTTTTTCAGCCTGGCGTTCTTCCTCTTCCCTGGCCTCCTGCTCAGCTTCCTCTTCAGCCTCGCGCTCTTCCTCAGCCTGACGCTCTTCCTCTTCCTTCGCTTTCTTTTCTTCTTTTTCTTCGTTATTTTTTTGCTTGTCAGCTTCTTGTTCATCCTTAGCTGCTGTAGCATCTTCCGCTTCTAATTCAGCAGCATCTTCCTCCTTATTTTCACTAGCTATTTCTGTAGAAGACTCGGTTGGAACTAATATAGCAAATAAAATTAAAGCATAAATAATTGAAGCCGTAATCATCTTCCACATCACCCCGGAACGATACCCCGGAATGCGCTTATACCATTTTTTCTTTTCTGTATACCTCATTAAAAATCCCCCCTTTTTTACGTATATCGGCTAAAATTTACCATATTAAAGTAAGGCTGGCAATCTACTGCGGGAGCGCTTTTAGATAATTTTAGCTGCATTCAGGAGAAGTGATGAAAAGATTTTTAAGAACTTTACGATTAACGGATTTTCCGAGTGTTCATTTTACTTTTTTAGCGATTGGGTTGATCGTCTAACAGGTACTAACCTTCGTGCCTACATGACTAAAAACCATAAAAAAGCTTCCCACAAGTTCAGTGAACTCATGAGAAGCTTAAAGTAACCTTCTTGTAAATGTTAATAAAAGAAAGTGTAAAATAGCATTTATTTTAATTATCAAACATAAATTATATTACACAATTAAAGATCAAAATTATAAAAATTAATTTCTTTCTTTTGTTAGAAGTGTAAGAATTGTTAAAAGCCAACATTCTCGGAAACCGAAATTAACTTTCTCCTATTCACATTATAAGTGTACCAAAAGACTGAGAATTAGGCTTTTTAGATTAATTCAATTTAATAAAACAATTAAAAGCTTTTTTAATTTCTTTTACTAAGCATGTTGTTCTCAGCGCAAGCCTTAAAATAAAATTGGAATTTTTGCGCAGCATCGACGGATGATCCTAAAGCATAATATTCTTCTTTTTCTTTGCCTACACAACCAATTAATGGAGAAGAAAGTAGGTTTAACATCAATTTTATTTCGTCTATATCTGGCGAGTGGTCAAATCGTTCATCTTTTTTCAACATAATGTAAACCTCTCGAGCACTTACCATCCCTTTTGTATATAGGTCATTACTTTGTTCTGAAAGACAATCGATAATTACTTGCATTAATAGGCCTTCTCTTTCAATTTTGTCACGATCTTCTTCAAGTGATTGTATATTTACCAAACCAGTTTGAGAAAATATTTTTTTGTAAGACTCGGTTATTAAAGGTACTTTATTATGTGAACTGATCATTTCAATCAGTGAATGGACATCAACTAAAAGTATATTATGCTCCTTGGCTCTTTTTATTAATCGAGATTTATCTCCAAAATTTATACCGACAATCGCAGCGAAGTCTGCATTATGCTTTCTTTTGTGTTCATTTATTGTAATAAAGTCAATAGAAGTTTCAGAAACTTCATTATAGTGAGTTGATTTTGCATCTATTGTTACAGAATACGTAAATTTCGGCGCAGTAGGTGCATGCAGCAGTACATCTGTTTTTCCTGCCCCCCCAATACGTTCAGCTTTAAATCCTAATAAGCTAAACCCTACCTTTAAAGCTTCTTCAAAACGGTTTGGATTTGTAGAATCTTGGGAAGCATCTTTTATTTCGTATAAAGTTTCATTTAAAGCATTAGAATTTTCATTTTCTGTTAATGAGGTTTCAACACGGTTATCTTGATTTATATTTATCGGAAGGTAATCTTTAATTTTCTCGTAAAAGCTTTTTCCTCTATTGGTTAATCTAAAGGAATCTGGTCCCGCTTCTTGAATCAGTCTAGCATTTTTTAATACATGCACTCTTTTGTGAATTTCTGAGGCGTCTTTATAATTGAAATTATAAGAATATCTTCCAATATCATGTATTTCCTTTACTTTTAATTTCTTATTTTCAATTTCCGCTAATATTTCGAACACATAATTATATTTATTATGAATGCAACAAGCAAAGTCCATTTCTAAATATCCATTTGATAGTTTTTTAGCTGCTTCAGTAATTTGAAAATTGGTTTTTGATATTTGTTCAACGAATCCGAGATTCTTTAAAGGAGTGATAAAACTTTTAACAGAAGTCTCTTTTATTCCGTATTTCTCTTTTGAATACTTTACGAGATCTTGAATTCTGATTGGTTCATTCATTAATTTTATATACTCCATAAGTGTTTCATGCATAGCATTAACACTACCAGGGAAATAACCAATACCATCTTTTCTTTCCTCATTCTCATTTATGTCACATAATTCTAGAGCCCAATCCGACAATTGAATATCTGATTCATTTAAAGTTTGATCAGGCTCTCTTTTGATACTTTCAGGCTCAATATAACCCACTTTATTTAAAAATCTTTGTCCTAATTCGGTGATTTGGTAATTGTAATTATAGTCTTCATAATTGACTAAATTTAAATCTTTCAACCAATTTAATCTTGCTATGATTTCTTGTTTAGTCTTCCAAGCAACACCATATTCACTTACGGCTATTTCCAACATCTTTTTCACTTGACACTTTTCTTGAGAGAGAATATATAGAATCTCAGAAAAAAATTTAATATTAGCATTGAGTATAGCAGCCAAATACAAATCGTTCTCTGTATCTAGCCACTTTAAACTATCATTAGATATTATCCATGCTGTTTTAGCACTGCCCTTGACAATATTAAGCGGACGCAGTCTTATGCACATTTTATTTAAACTATCCTTACGTTCGCTTCCTTCAATGTTAATAGTAGAGTCATATGATTTTTGTTCTATTAAAGCGTTTAATATGGCTTTCAGTGAAGTAGGATAACCTTTGCCTCGTGGAATGTTAGGCATTGCTGAAACTTTCAATTCCCATTCTAACGACATTGGGTAACTTTTATCATCGTCTATATACATTTATTTTCACCTATTCCATTTTTAATTTATTTTTGTACATACTATCTTTATAGTAATAAATTATCTATTATTGTCAATCAATTTTTATAAGAATTAAAACCATTTAGCATAAGATAAAAACTATTTTTAATAAGATCATCGTTTTTGTCTATTTGACAATTAAGTTTATGCTCACATTACTTCTTTGCTCATTCGAATAGCTATTTGTAACTCTAAAAAAATGGTCAACAATCAATTACAACAGTAAGCCAAATAAAATCGTTTTTTAGATTATGTTTTATTCTTCGCGCCTAAGATATATTCGTATCTCGTTACTTATGAAGTTTGCTCTTATGAACTCTCCGGTAATATTATCAAGACGATTATAGACAGGTGTAACCGTCAAGTAGAATAGATCACTTTCTCCCAAATAAGATAGATCAACGTTCACCAATTAAGATAGACCACTTG
>NZ_JBQLID010000010.1:0-112861 GCF_056034405.1 Marinococcus sp. LNHM4E3-1
CCAGGCTATTTCTTTTTATCATAGCACAAAAAAACTGCCGACAAACTCTAAAATTAGAGTCATTGTCGACAGTCTGAGACGGCAGGGGCTTTAAAAGCCCCTGCCGTCTTTTATCGTTTTTTTACCGACTGTGCAGAAAATCAGTGAAAAATTCCACCGCTGTGTCTATCGCTTTTTCGGATGGGCTGATCCGGTTATCGTGCAGCCCGTACGGCGTATCCACCCCGAGCCAGACCATCGTCCCTGGAATGTCCCGGAGAAAGTAGCCAAAGTCTTCTCCCGTCATTGCTTCCCGGCTCTCCACATAGTTGACCCGGCCATGGCTCTTGGCAAACGAAGCCAGATCCGCTGTTTTTGTTTCATCGTTATACACCTGGCAGTAGTTCGCTCCCCAGTCCACTTCCGTTTCACAATGAAAGGAAGCTTCAATTCCTTTTAGCATTCCGGTTATTCTTTCTTTAATCAGCTTCATGTTGTCCATCGAAAAGGTGCGGATCGTCCCTTCCACCCGGGCGGATTCTGCAATAATGTTCTGCTTGGTTCCTGCCTCAATCGTACCGATGGTTACAACGGCCGGATCGAGTGGATCAATGTTTCTTGCCACAATTGACTGAAGCTGAGTCACAAAGTGGCTCGCTGCCACTACCATGTCTTCTGTCTGATGGGGACGTGCCGCGTGTCCGCCTTTACCGTGAAGGTTGATAAACAATTCGGAGGTGTTGGCAAACAGCACCCCCGGCTTTGTCGCAATCGTGCCCACCGGGTGCTCTGGAGCTATATGCAGGGCATAAATTTCATCCGGCTTCCAGGCCTTGAATTCGCCGGAGCGGAGCATCGGCTCTGCTCCCCCCGGTCCTTCTTCTGCCGGCTGAAACAGCATCACCACGTTTTGAACCGGGCGTTGCTCAGCAAGGTTCTGCAGTATGCCAAGCGCAATTGCCATGTGCATGTCGTGTCCACAGGCGTGCATCATCCCCTCGTGCTCGGATGGAAACTCCAGACCTGACTGCTCCTGGACTGGCAGGCCGTCCATATCCGTCCGGTAGCCAACTGTTTTTTCCGGGTCAGAGCCTTCAATGCGAACAAGAATACCTGTTTCCCATGTTTTATATGACAGGTGTTCCTGCGGCAGAGCTCGAATCACATCAAGCAGATACTGCTGCGTTTTAACTTCTTGAAACCCCGGCTCCGGAATGCGGTGCAGATCGCGGCGGAATTTCGTTAAGTCAGTTGAAGTCATTACTGCACGCTCCTTTCTTTAAGGGCGTTCATTTCTTCTGCAAGGGTTTCAATAAAGGTATCCACTTCAGCTCGCTCAAGGGTCAGCGGCGGCAGAAGGCGGATAATACGCTGCTGTGTAATATTAAACATAAACCCTTTCGCTAGCAGCTTCTCCTGCAGTGTTTTGACGAATGAAGCATCGGCATCCAGCACTACACCAATCATCATGCCGAGCCCCCGGATTTCCTGCACAAATCCTTCGCTTTCCTTTTTCCAGTCTTCGAGACGGGACCACAGGTATTCAGCCCGTTCACGCCCCTTCTCCAATTCCTTTTGATCATACAGGACGTCGAGCACCGCATTTCCCATCGCGGCGCTGAGCGGTGAAGGTCCGAAGGTCGTGCCATGATCGCCCGGGTGAAATACTTCCTGCACATGCTCTCCTGCAATCATTCCTCCAAGCGGCAGACCGCCGCCGATGCCTTTGGCAAATAAAATAACGTCCGGCTTGATATTTGTCCGTTCGTAGGCGAAAAACGTGCCTGTGCGTCCAATTCCGGTCTGAATTTCATCTACGATAAACAGCACGTTGTATTTTTCGCAGAGAGCTTTCGCTTCTTCCATAAAAGAAGGGGAAACCGGCTGAATACCGCCTGATCCTAATATCGGCTCGAATAAAAATGCGGCCGGCTGCTTCGTCTTAAGCACTTTTTCAAGTGCCTCCAGGTTTTCTGCTTCCACTTCATATACAGGATAGTCTGCTGCAGGAAAATCCTGATAAATTCCGGGCTGGCGCGTCAGCTGAATAACACCCAGCGTCCGTCCGTGAAAGCTTTTTTCGAGCACAGCGATTCCTTTTTTCGGCGTTTCCTGGCTGCTGCCCCATTTATGCACAAGCTTGACTGCTGCTTCAGTGGCTTCCGCTCCGGAATTTGCAAAGAATACCTTCCCCGGGATACTGAGCTCAATCAGCCGTTCCGCCAGGCGGACCGCCGGTTTGTTAATAAACATGTTGGAAATATGCAGAAACTGGTCTGCCTGTTCCTTCAGCTTATCGAGCAAATAGGGGTGCGAATGACCGACAATATTAACGGCCAGGCCGGTAAATAAATCGAGATATTTGTTTTGTTCGTTGTCGTATAAGTAATTGCCTTCCCCTTTTTCCACTACAATCGGAAGACGCTGGTACGTAGACATTATATAGTGCTGGTCTTTTTCAAGCCAGTTCATGCTGTTTGCCCCTTTCGCGTAAATGAAAAAGAAAGGCCCCTTTTGGAACCCGTCCCAAAAGGCAGCCTTTCACCGTTACGTTGTTGCGTTGTTATTTTAAGCGGCGCAGTTCCTGTTTAATTTCTGTTTTTCCTTTTGTCTGCTCGTCAATTTCTTTGATGACGCGTGCAGGAGTACCGGCAACGACCGTATTTGGCGGCACATCTTCTGTTACTACGGCGCCCGCAGCTACGACTGCGCCTTCACCGACAGTGACCCCTTCAAGGATCACGCAATTGGCGCCAACCACAACGCCGTCTTCGACAACGACCGGCTGTGCGGATGGCGGCTCAATGACGCCGGCAAGGACTGTTCCTGCACCGATGTGGCAGTTGTTACCCACGGTGGCACGTCCACCCATTACAACGTTCATATCAATCATCGTGCCTTCTCCGACAACGGAGCCGATGTTAATGCTTGCACCCATCATGATGACGGCACCTTTACCAATTTCCACCTGGTCGCGGATGATCGCACCCGGCTCAATGCGTGCTTCGATGTCTTTCAGGTCAAGCATCGGGATCGCACTGTTTCTACGATCGTTTTCTACGACAAAATCTTCAATTTTGTCCGCATTCGCTTCGATTCCCTCTTTAATATCTTCCCATTCACCGAACAATACGCCGGTGTTTCCTGTAATAAACCGCTTCGTTTCATTTCCAAATCCGATAGCGTCCAATTCGCCGGTAATATGTACTTTAACCGGAGTGGATTTTTTACTATCTGAAATGAACTGGATAATTTCGTTTGCGTCCATTTGATTCATGTTTTACATCCTCCTTCAAATTTCTCTTTCCTAGATTATCATATCGCCCTTTGAAAGCAAAATGATAGTGGCATCTTTTTTCTGTTCTTATGCTATTTTCTTTCTTCTGGGAAAGCCTTACAATGAAAATAATAAAAGGAGGCATACATATGGGTAGAACAGCTGACATTTGTGACGAATACGGAAACGAGGTTTTTGTCGCCAATGAACCGTTTTTATCGCACGGGCCGGTACTTTCCTTCGAAGGTCCGGTGGAAACAGTACGGGTATTTGAGGATAACGTTCTTGTCGAGCAGGCGCTTGGTGACATCCCCGCCGGCAGCGTCCTTATAGTTGACGGCGGCGGTTCATCCCGGCGCGCTCTCCTCGGGGACAACCTGGCAGAAATTGCTGTTAAACGCGGACTCGCAGGTATTATCGTAAACGGCGCAATCCGCGACAGTGATGAACTGCGCGAAATGAATGTCCGGGTGTTTTCCCGTTTCACCAACCCACGGAAGTCCGTCAAGGAAGGACGCGGTGAACGCTCCGTTCCAGTCGATTTTGCCGACGTCACCTGGACACCCGGGGATTACGTTTATGCGGACAGCGACGGCATTGTGCTTCTCCCTGCCAAAACCTAGCCCGCCTCCACCGGCATTAGACGGCGCACGCTTGTAAGTGTAACTATTAACAGAAGCAGACCGCCGGCAATGACGCCGATCCAGCCAGCTATGGGCCAAAGAAGTCCAAAATATATACTGCTGAGACTTCCGCCCAGATAATAAGAGGTCAAATAAAGTCCCGAGGCGCTCGCCCGGGCTTTTTTTGCGTTTTTTGTCACCCATGAGCTTGAGGTGGAATGCGCAAAGAAAAAGCCAAAACTCAGTACTGCAAGCGATGCAATAACCACCCACAGCTGCGGAACAAGCGACAGCATCAGACCGCCGGCCATAATGAGGATGCCGGTCTGCATACAGTCTGTCTGTTTAAAGCGCTGCGTTAATTCCCCAGCAAGGCTCGAGCTGAATGTGCCCGCCCCGTATGTTAAAAAGAGCAGACCCAGAACCGCCGTGCTGACGAAAAAAGGGTCCCCGTCCAGGCGGTAGGTAATAAAGTTAAACGTGCCGATAAACACGAAGAAATTCAATCCGCCGATGATATAAGCGAGCCGCTGGACTGGATCTTTAAGGTGAAACAGCGCATTTTTCCACGTATCGCTCCACTCCAGAGGCTTTGGCTTGAAGTTTTTCGAAGCCGGAAGCAGAAAAATCACCAGCAAGGCAAGCAATACGCTTACTCCGGCCATGAAAAAATATGCCGTCCGCCAGTCAAACCAATCAGCAAGCACGCCGCTCATTACTCTTCCACCCATCCCCCCAAGACTGTTCGCGCTTACGTAAAATCCCATTGCTACTGTCATCGCCCTCGGCGTAAATTCTTCCCCGATATAGGACATAGCCGCAATGGGAATACCGGCAAGCCCCACTGCCTGTACCATTCGCAGCAGCAAAAGCAGCCAGAAGGAGCCGGCAAACGGAATGAGGAGCGTAGCTATCGTTCCCCAGATCATTGCATACACGATGATTTTCCTCCTCCCTTTCGCATCGGATATCGCGCTGATAAAAAAGAAGCTTACTCCAAGCATCAGCAGCGACAATGAAATGACAAAGCTCGCTGTCGCTTCGCTTACATTGAATTCTCCTGTAAACAATGGAAGCAGTGGCTGGGGATAATACATATTGGCAAAAATGAGCAGAGAGGCAAGCCCAAGGGCAATGGAGGCCCGCCAAAACGTTCCAGTATGCCGGTCGATCATAAAGCATTCGTCCTTCCGTCTCATTCGTCGTTGCTGCTTGTATTATACAACCAGTATGTACGATTCGTTCCTTTTTATTTTACCCGTTTTAGCACGTTATATGCTTAGCATTACCCGGGTCTTAGAAAAATGGCTCTTAATACAGCTGAAGACCCGGACGCTTTTTCTGGCGCCGGGTCTTCCTATTAGCTGCGTGTCGTTTTCAAATACGAGCGTGCAATATTTCGTACATTGGGATTCCAGTGGGCCATGCATCCGGCCATTGCCCGTTCCACATGCTCCGCTGCTTCGTCTTCCCAGTAGCCATTGCTGTTCTGATGCTCTGCTGCTGCTCCAAGATATTCAGCTGCCACCCTGGCAACTGCTTCTTTTTCTTCTCCATGTACCTTGAGTTCCACCTTGTCCCCAAGTCTGATGCTTGTAAACAAAGACATCATGCCGAGTACGCTTTTACCATTTGCGGAAGTTCTCCGCTTTTCAAAAAACACATCTGCTTTAAATGTTTCCAGTTCATGCACAAATGACAATACTTGACTGGCATTCAGTCCACGGGTTAACACGAATGTTTCCACTCGTTCCATCGAATGCATCGGCTCCTTTTTTTCGTACATATTCCTTCTGACAAACATTCTTATTATAACATGTACGTTTCATTTGCCAACCGTGAAGCCCGCTTAATTATTGTCGGAGATGTGATAATTTTCTTCAGGCGCTTTTTCAATATAAATAGACTGTGTTGGATAGGCAAACTGAACGCCTTCCTCCTGAAGGATACGAATGATTTCAAGATTCAGCTCTTCTTTTATTTCCGCCCATTCCAAAAATGCGGTCGTTTTGGTAAAGCAGTAAACCCACAGGTCGAGCGAGGAGCTGTTAAATTCTTTAAACTGCACAAGAATCAGTTCTTTATCAATGTCATCACGGTCATTCAGCATCTCTTCAAGACGCTCCCGCAGCTGCAGCACCTGCTCCCTCGGTGTCTGGTATTCAATGCCAAGCGTCATATCTATTTCCCGCTTACGCATTTCACTCCAGTTCGTAATCGCTTCGTGGGCAAGTGTATTGTTTGGAACGATGACAATCGAATCAGCGAAGGTACGCACCTTCGTGCTCCGAAATGAAATATCTTCCACGATTCCTTCCACCGTCGGCGTATAAATCCAGTCGCCCCGCTTAAACGGGCGCTCCACTACAATAATTATACCGCCGATAAAGTTAGCCACCATGTCCTGGGCGGCGAGAGCAAAAGCCAGACCGCCAAGGCCGAGACCTGCCACAAAGCCGTTAATGTTAAAGCCCCAGGATGAAAGAATAATGGTGAATGCAAGCGCAACGATAATAATCCGCAGCACCCGGGAAAGAAAAGGCACCAGCATATTATCTTCCTTGCCCTCGAGCCGTTTAATCATCGGGTTAAAGAGCATCGAAGACGTGTTCAGAAGCTTGTATGTGCCCCATGCTACGAGCACGATTAAAATCGAACCGTACAGGCGGTTGATAATAGTCATGGAATCCCACGGTATAGGCAGATACAGCAGCGCTAAGTATATGCCGAACACGGCAAAAAACATCCGGATCGGCCGTTCAAATGATACTAAAACATTCGTGAAGAGCTGTGATCTCGATTGGTGAGTCATCTTTAAAATGAACCTGAAAATGTATTTAGTAAAAAGCTTCCGAAAAGCAAACACGAGAAGTGCAATCAAAACGGCTACGCCTATATCAATCCAGGGCAGCTCCACAATACGTGTCTGCCATTCCATCCAAAAGTCTGCATATGCCTGCATGAACATCCCTCCACCTTTGTCCCGTTCTCTCTATATTTTAATGCTGCCACCAGGCAGTTTACTGCAGGGTTCCTGCTTTTCGCATTTGTGGATATCTTTCAAACCTAAGGTATGGTAGCATGTAAGTCGGAAAAAGACATCATCACAAAGGAAGGTTTAGATAGTCGCATGGATTTACTTATTTTACTGCTAATTGGTTTTGCTGTAAATACGCTCATATACCAGCTTGCCCGTTTGATGCAAAAAGTCTCCGGGCGAAGTCTTCCGCTTCTGGGTATCACTTACATTGCTTTTTTCGGAGCGCTGTCGCTCGGCATTTTTAACCAGGGACCGCTCGGGTTCATTCTTTCCAACCTCAGTCTGGGCATGCTTGCTTTCTGCTTATTTCTATTCCTTCAGCAGCGGAAAGAAAAACAGCAAAAGGAAAAGTAATTCATTTTTTATGGATATGTACCGCAAACGATAAAGATTTCTGTTTCTGCCGCAGGTGCTTATACGACTTCAGTATCTCCGGCAGAAACCGGACTTCGGCAAGGCTTTTAAGCTTCACTGTCCCGAGGAAATGGAATGGCAAGCATAAATCCCTGCTTTACCTGCTGAAATTGGCCACAGAAGGATTGACACCGTTCTTTTCCTATTGTATATTATTTCTGTCGCTTCATTCCATATCATTTGTTCCGTTAGCTCAGTAGGGAGAGCGCCACCTTGACAGGGTGGAGGTCACTGGTTCGAGCCCAGTACGGGACACCATAAATAATAAACTACAGCAGGAGCCTTTGGCTTCTGTTTTTTAATTTGCATAGCCTGGGCTGTTTATAGTCGCCACTTTCTTTAATACATCTATTACCTTACCCATTATTTTACAATAATTAGTGCACCTCATAAAATTTATGTATATTCTCGTGCCATCCTTTTGTATCCTCTGCTTTTATTAAACCGTTTCAGGGTATATTATGGATAAACAAATACTGAAAGGAGGAATACGGATGAGTTCATCATCAATAGATAGTTCGAATTTCGTAGAGGTGTATTTTGATCCTTCCGCCATTCCGCTTTTTGAATTAAATGGATTCCAGAGCGAAGGCACCTTCGAAGAGCATTCCAGCTACGTTAAAGCAGTAGTGTCTTCGGAGAATTGCGGTATTGAAGAAGCGGGGATCTACTTCTATCAGGAAAAAGCCAGGAGCACTTCCGGAGGCAGCAAGACCATCTTTGTTCCTATGCGTTTTATTCTTACTGTAGTGGAGCATTCCGAATCAAGGGGGCCTATCGGCTATACGGATCCAAATACTCTTTAGCACAGTCAAAGGCAGAAAGCTGCGAGCTTCTGCCTTTTTACCGCAGAACGTATATATGCCGCCCAAGCTGGATAATTTCTTCATTCTCAGGAAAATAAACCCGCTCAAACGTCGGATGAAAACCGCTGTCCTGCATGGAGTGTATATCGGCGACCCATCCCCCTTCCCCCGGCCAAACAAGGCAATGCAGCATGTGCCCTTCACTACAAATGATTACCTGCACCTGGCGAATATGCCGGTCAATATAAACAACCCCCATGGCGTATACCCCCCCTTAATGACAATATACCCATTCAAGGCGAATCGAGACTTATTTCCCGATTAATTATTTAATATTTTTTCGAAACAAAAAAAGCGCCGCAGCGGGCGCTTCTTCGTTCTATAATCCCAGGATATCGCCGAATGTATTTTGAAGATGGTTCCGGACGATATCCATATCGAATTCTTTTTCTTCTTCCCGGCTGTACATTCTGCCATTCTGGACGTATATGACATCGAGCTCTTTCGTCGTATCATCTGTACTCTGCGTTACTTCAATGTGACAATTGTCGTCGTCTGTGCGGGTTTCAAAAAGCAATTCACGATTATCGATGGTCATATAGCTGCGGTGCTTCGAACCATAGCTGCTGAACGAATCGTTTTTCACTTCACCGATCTCTTTGTTCAAATTATTAAAGTACTTGGCAATTTCCCAGTTTACTTCGTTCATAATGTTTGCGTCTTCATTTACTTCCAGGTATTCAACTGCCTTAGCTACGAACTCATCTTCGAAACTCATTGCCATCACCCTCTTCTTTAAAGTAATTCCCCATTCTACAGGTTATACGGCTTCTCCACTACTGCAGCAGAAAAATTATGTAAAAAAAATTTATTAAAAAAGAGTTATGTTAACTGCTCATAAAAACAGTTAACATAATTTATTTCACTTCTACTACATACACACCAGCATCAACATATCGGATCAGCATCAACTGTCCATTGCCCACCATCGAATCAATAGTTTTTAACGCAAAAGAACTGTCAATGCTGTTTCTATCTTTTAATATAGCGGCGACATCTTTATTAGTCAGTGGCTTTTCATTGTCCTGAATAATATTTTTTATTGTTTTTGCCCCTCTGGTTTGTAATATAATGTTCACCCCTTTGTTTATCATTAATATTCTATTTCCGAAAAGTCTGCAGGGTAATCATCAAATTACAACTATTTTTGAATCCACGGGTGCAAAATTACTGGTCGCTCTCATGCAAATGATTTTCTTTTTTCTGTTTGACCTGTAATTTCCCTCTTCGTATTGCTTCCGTTATAACTAAACAGAGCGCTCCGGCCAAGACATGAATGAGTGCCCATACATAGCTTTGCAGTACGAGGCCGACAATTATACCTAGACCGATATTCCATATCCCGATAATGAGCCAGAATAGAATAAAATAACTGTTTATTGTTCTTCGTTTCATGTCTGACATCCTTTAATGTTTTTCTACAAATTACCATATTTATGTGTAAAAGTCATTTTTCATGTTTTTGACAGCGTTATCATCCCTATTGCACATCCGTCATGTTACACTATTCTTATCCTGAAAAAAAGAGGTGCTCAGATGAAACAAATGCAGTTAGGCAGCAGTTCTCTTCACGTATCCAATATAGCACTCGGGTGTATGCGCATGAATGAGCTTTCTATCGATGATGCTGAAAAAGTTTTCCGCACTGCTCTTGAGGCAGGGGTGAACTTTTTTGATCATGCCGACATTTACGGCGGCGGCGATTCTGAAGACATTTTTGCCAGAGCGGCCGGCATGAACGATGACCTCCGTGAAAAAGTGATTCTTCAGTCCAAAGCCGGCATCCGTGGGAATTCTTTCGATTTTTCCAAGTCCCATATCTTAAAAACCGTCGATGAAAGCCTGAAGCGCCTTCAGACAGATTATCTGGATGTACTGCTTCTTCACCGTCCCGATGCGCTTATGGAGCCCGAAGAAGTCGCGGAAGCGTTCGACAATCTCCAGGCCTCCGGTAAAGTCCGGCATTTTGGTGTCAGCAACCAGCATCCAATGCAGGTTGAGCTTTTAAAGCAGCACGTTAAGCAGGACCTGATTGCCAACCAGCTGCAGTTCGGTTTGATGCACTCCCTCATGATAGACCAGGGATTGAATGTAAATATGAAAAACGATGCCGCAGTGATGCGTGAAGGCGGGCTGCTTGAGTACAGTCAGTTGAACAGTATGACTGTTCAGGCCTGGTCTCCTTTTCAGTACGGCATGATGGAAGGCGTTTTTGTCGGCAATGACAAATTTCCGGAAGTAAACAAAAAACTCAGCGAATTGGCCGAGCGCTACGACATTACTGAATCTGCGGTAGCGGCTGCCTGGATTCTGCGTCATCCGGCCCGCATCCAAACCATTGTCGGAACGATGAATCCAGAACGACTGGCAGGTATCGCCAAAGCTTCTGAAATCACTCTGACACGTGAAGAATGGTATGATCTCTATCAGACAGCCGGCAATGAACTCCCATAACAATAAAGACCCCTTTTCCCTGAATAAAGGAAAAGGGGTCTTTCTTTATGCTTTCGCTGCTTCTGTGCTTTCTTTTTCTTTGTTCTTTCTGACTTTTTTAATATTAAATCGCATTACGATCATAGCCGCCAGGGCGACTACCAGAAGAATATTAAACAGGTAGAACGATAAGACGTAGCTTCCTGTTGCCGAAACGATGCTCGAAACAGCTGTCGGACCAGCAACTCCGGCAAGAGCCCAGGCGGTTAAAAGGAATCCGTGAATGGCTCCGAGCTGTCTCGTACCAAACAGATCACCGATATAAGCCGGTAGACAGGCGAAGCCGCCACCGTAACACGTAATAATAATGAATAAGAGAATTGCGAGCAGCACAACGTTAGTCGTTAACGGCAGTAGGAAAAAGGCAACAATCTGAATGAGAAAGAACAGCGTAAACGTGTTCGTTCTTCCAAGATAGTCCGAGAGTGACGCCCAGACAATTCTTCCACCTCCGTTGAAAAAGCCCATTACGCCGACGATGGTAGCTGCTACAGCTGCGCTTGTTCCAGTGATGGACTGAGTCATGTTTGATGCGACTGCAAGCAGCATGATACCCGAAGAAATGTTAATAAACATCACGAGCCACAGCAGGTAAAAACGCATCGTCCGGAGTGCTTCTTTGGCTGAAAGCTGTGCCAGGTCTCCGCCTTTTTGATTTGTTTTAAGGTCTTCCTTCTTATAGCCTTTAGGCATCCAGTCCTTCGGCGGCTTCTTCATATAGCTTGCCCCCGCAAGCATAAGAATGAAGTACGAAGCGCCCAGAATATAAAATGCCCCCGGTATTGATACTGCGTTCATGAGCCATTCAGCTACGGGACTTGTAATCAGCGCCCCGGCGCCAAATCCCATAACTGCCATGCCAGTAGCCATCCCTCTGCGGTCCGGAAACCACATAACTAGCGTAGAAACCGGGGATATGTACCCGATACCAAGACCAATGCCGCCGAGAACACCATAAGAACCAATAAATAATGGCAGACTTTCAAGCTGGACCGCAAGTCCGGCCCCCATTGTCCCGGCACCAAACAGCACGGCTGCAATGGCAGCTGAGATTCTCGGCCCGTATTTTTCCACAAAAAAACCTAGTGAAGCGGCCGACATCCCCAAGAAGAAAATTGCAATGGTGAATGCGAGTGTTACGTCGGAAATGTTCCAGCCAAGTGACTCATTCAGCGGGTTCTGGTACACACTGTACGCATATACTGAACCAATCGATAAATGAATCGCTACAGCTGATAAAGCCATCAACCAACGATTTCGATCTGCTTCCATAATTAGTAAGTCCCCCTTCTGTAATAATACAATCCTCTCATTCCCTCTGAGTATGCATTCAAACGGTCATTCCCAAAAAAATTGTAAAAATTATTTCTTAAGAATTGCTTTAAAATAACGAAAAAAAGCACCCGGATGGATGCTTATACTTCGTCGGCATAGACATTATCCAAACGGACGCTTTTTCCAGTTCTGCTGCTTTCATAAACAGCTTCAATAATCCGAGTGACCCTCAAAGCCTGCTCAGGCTCAACGACAACCTCAGCCTGCCCCAGACATGCCTCTATGAAATTCTTTGCTTGCAGCACATCTTCACGCTCAGAGTTTGTTAAGTGCGGCTCCGTACTCATCATCGAACCGAATTTTGACTGGTAAAGCTCGAGCGGAAAGACCTGGAGTCCTCCATCCACCCCGGAAATACTTAATTCTTCTTTATCTTCTTTTATATTCGCTGCCCAGGATGACTCCAGGAGCAGCGTCATACCATTTTCAAACGTAATATAGCCAGTCACATGGTCCTCCACGGAAAAGCTTTCAGCATCGATCGCTCCCCATTCATTAATCTGGCCAGGAGTTTTACTCAGACGGTCGTATGTTCTTCCGTTCACTTCTACCGGCTGTGGGTCATCCAGAAGCCAGAGAGCCAAATCCAGCAGATGACAGCCGTAATCAATCAGACTGCCTCCGCCCTGAAGTTCTTTATTCGTAAACACGCCCCACCCGGGCACCTTCCGTCTTCGCATCGCCTGAAGGCGTACAACCAGTGGATCGCCAATTTCGCCCTCCTGCACCATCTGTCTCGCCGTACGGGACTCCTGCATGTAACGGTAATGATAACCAATCGTTAACACAGCCCCTGAACGCCTGGATGCGTCAATCATGTCTCTGCATTCAGCGGTGGTCATCGCCATCGGCTTTTCACAGAGCACGTGCACTCCGGCTTCCAGGGCCTGCACGGCAAGTTCTGCATGAAATTTGTTTGGTGTACAAATGATGACTGCTTCAACGTGGGCGAGCAATTCTTCTACAGTGCCGTATACAGCGGGAATATCAAATTCTTCCGCAGCCGCTCCTGCTTTACTGAGATCTGTATCAAAAACAGCGGCTACGTGAGCATCTTCAATTTGCTGAAAAGCGGGAAGGTGTCTCCCGCGGGCAATGCCGCCTGCACCAATAATGCCTATCTGAAGCTTTCCCATTAGTCCTTTCCCTCCGTATCTTTACCCGAGATGGCTTCCAGAGGCCTGGCATTACCATAAACAGGTACTGGTGTATTTTTCGGGGCCGACCACCGGACAGCATTTTTAATCACCGTTTGAATGTCTTTGTTGTAGTAGGTTGGATACGTTTCATGTCCTGGACGGAAATAAAATATCTTTCCCCGTCCCCGGGTGAACGTTGCGCCGCTGCGAAATACTTCTCCGCCCTCAAACCAGCTGATAAACACGAGTTCATCGGGTGCGGGAATATCAAAATGTTCGCCGTACATTTCCTCTTTCGGCATTTCAATATACTCTCCGATCCCTTCAGTAATCGGATGGCCAGGCTCTACGACCCAGAGACGTTCACGCTCGTCTGCTTCCCGCCACTTCAGGTCACAGCCTGTTCCCATCAACATTCGGAATATTTTTGACAGATGGCCCGAGTGAAGCACAATCAGCCCCATCCCGTCCAGTACGCGAGCCTGAATGCGTCTGACAATGACATCCTCTACTTCGTCATGGGCAATATGGCCCCACCATAAAAGCACATCGGTGTCGTTTAACACTTCCTCTGTCAGTCCATGCTCCGGTTCATCGAGTGTTGCTGTGCGTACAACGTCTGCCTCTTCCCCCAGAAAGTCAGCCAATGCACCGTGAATCCCCTTCGGGTACACCTCTTTAACGTCCGGATTCTTGTTTTCGTGCCTGTTTTCGTTCCATACGGTAATGTTCATGCCGTACCTCCTTTAGTCGTTAAACGCTTACTGAATGCGTTACCAAAACCATTTAAATATTTTTAATTCGATTCGGAATCATTAAACCGCTTCCATTTCATAGTAATCCAAAACGTTTCGGATCGCAATCTTCAATTACTTTTTTATTAAAACAGGCAAAAGCCTTTTCGGGCTTTTGCCTGTAAGTCAGGACATTTTTAACGGCGATGTATGGGCATAAATTTTCTTATATGCCTGAAATGATTGTTCATATATCAGTGACTGATCAGGATCCGGGTAAAACGTTTCGCTTTCTTTGACAAACGTTTTTTTGCACTCCTCAAGCGTAGCAAACCATCCTGTACCGTAGGCTGCAAGCATTGCGGCCCCCAGTCCCGGCCCCTGTTCGTGAGCGAGCTTGCGCACAGGGCATCCGAAAGCATCCGCCTGCATCTGAAGCCAGAAGGAGCTTTTCGCTCCCCCTCCAATGGACACAAGGGAATCTATCTGAAAGCCCTGCTGAAGGATGATTTCGTGAGACTCCTTTAGAGAATAAGTGATCCCTTCCATCACAGCCCGGACAATATGGCCTCTCGTATGACGGATATCGAGGCCAATAAAGCTGCCCCTGATCCCTGCGTCCATATACGGCGTTCTTTCACCGGTCAAAAACGGGGTGAACAACAATTGATCTGCCCCTGCAGGCACCTGTGATGCCCGTTCAACGAGCTGTTCAATCGTTTCGTCAAAAAACAGGTTGTCCTTTACCCACTGCAGGCTGTTCCCGGCGGACAGAGTGACTCCCATATAATAATACTGGTCCTTTGACGCGTGATTAAAATAATGCAGACGTCCATCCGGAACCGCTTCGCCGTGATCCGGCACCAGAAGCACTCCGGAAGTCCCTATGCTTAAAAGGCCTTCCCCCGGTTCTGTGATTCCGCTTCCTAAGGCACCGCAGGCGTTATCAGCCCCGCCGGCTATAACGTTCACTCCTTCATGCAGTCCCGTCTGTGCTGCCGCCTCCTTCGTCAGGCTTCCCGCGCTTTCATGGGACTCAATCAGCGGAGGGCAGAACGAGGCGGAGAGATTAAAGCCTTCCCGCATCGTACGGCTCCAAGTTTTGCTTTTCACATCCAATAGAAGCGTCCCGGCAGCATCGGAGAGTTCCATCTGTATACTGCCTGTCAGCTGGTACCGCACGTAGTCTTTTGGCAGTAGAAAAGATGCTGCTCTGCTCCAGACATCCGGCTCATTTTCCTGCACCCAGAGCATTTTCGGAAGAGTAAAGCCCTCGAGAACTGTATTCTGTGTTGCCTCAATCAGCTCGTTCTCCCCGATCGTGCGGCGAATCGTTTCGCACTGCTCCGACGTTCTTGTGTCATTCCAGAGTATAGCTGGGCGCAGCGGGCGGCCCCTGTCGTCCAGGAGCACCAGGCCGTGCATCTGCCCGGAGAAGCTGAGGCTTTCCACTTCCTCTGCCTTTATTCCTGTCTCCTCGAGCAGTGCCTGAATCGATGCTTTCGTCTGCTCCACCCATTCATCTGGGTTCTGCTCAGAATGCCCTGCTGCCGGCTGCTGGACAGACAGTGATTTTGATACAGAGGCTGTCACATCCCCATTCCGGTTCACAAGCAGGGATTTCACTGCACTCGTTCCTAAATCGACCCCTATTACGTATGTCATGCCAGCACCTCTTTGCTTAAACTTTTACTTTATTGTTAGCGTTTAAAATATACTGATTCAGTTTTGCCTTAATAAGCTCCTGTTTACCCGACTGATGTTCGATCGGCTCCTGGAGTTCAAGTGCATAGGCTTCGAGTTCTTTAAAGTTTGTTTTCCCGGCAAGAATATCGCTTCCCACGCCTTTGTCAAAGCTGCTGTAGCGTTCATCCACGATGTTTTCAAATACACGGTCTTCGATTAGCTGGGAGGCTGCCTTCAACCCATACGCAAAGGTGTCCATTCCCGCAATGTGCGCATGGAACAGATCTTCCGGTTTATGGGATGGACGCCGTACCTTGGCATCAAAGTTTAAGCCGCCTGTACCGAGGCCGTCATTTTTCAAAATTTCGTACATCGCGAGGGTGGCATCGTAAATATCAGTTGGGAACTCGTCGGTGTCCCAGCCGAGCAGCAGGTCACCCTGGTTTGCATCCACCGAGCCGAGAATGCCCATTTCTCTCGCATAGCGGAGCTCGTGTTCAAACGTATGGCCGGCGAGCGTGGCGTGGTTGGATTCGATGTTCATTTTAAAATGGCTGTCGAGATCATATTTTTGCAGGAACGCATAGGCGGTAGCTACATCAAAGTCGTACTGGTGCTTCATCGGCTCACGTGGCTTAGGCTCGATCAGCATCTGTCCTTCAAAGCCTATTTCTTTCGCATAATCCACGGCCATGTGATAAAAACGTGCCAGGTTATCCATTTCGCGCTTCATATCGGTATTGAGCAGGGTCTCGTACCCTTCGCGACCGCCCCAGAATACGTAGTTTTCTGCACCAAGCTCTTTAGCTACCTCAAGCTGCTTCTTTACTTTAGCTGCGGCATAGGCATAAACATCCGCATTGTTTGTCGTCGCTGCCCCATGCATAAACCGGCGGTCCACAAACATATTCGCCGTATTCCAAAGAAGACCGATGCCATGTTCTTTCATATTATCCTTAAGCATCGCAGTAATTGTATCGATATTTTGATACGTTTCTTTTAAGGAATTACCTTCCGGTGCAATATCAATATCATGGAATGCAAACCGGGTAATTCCCAGCTTATTCAGAAGTTCAAAGTTTGCTTCCACCCGTGCTTTTGCGAGATCCATACCGCTGTATTTCTGATAGGAACGCTCCATCGTCGGACCGCCAAACGGATCCTCCCCGCCGAAAGTATGTGTATGCCAGTAGGCTACTGAAAAACGGAGCCATTCATCCATCGATTTCCCCATGACAGTTGCGTCCTTGTCATAGTGCTTAAAAGAAAAGTCATTGGCCGAAGCGGCACCCTCGAAGTTGATAGTTGGTACGTTGTTAAATACAGTCATAATGCATCCTCCTAATTGTTAGTTAAAATCATTACTGTGGTGTATCAGCCTTTAACAGCGCTTGAAGAGATACCCTCCACCACTTTGTTGCTGAAAAACAGAAAAGCCAGTAAAACCGGAATGATACTGATAACAAGTGTTGCCCCGATGGAACCCCAATCTGTCATATACTGCCCGATGAAATTCTGAATACCGACGGTCAGCGTCTTGTATTCATCCGAGCTGATAAATGTATTCACAAACACGAATTCGTTCCAGTTGTAGATCATATTAATGATTACAGTGGTAGACATTACCGGCGTTGTCATCGGCAAAATGATCGTGAAAAACAACCGGTTAATCGAAGAGCCGTCCATCACTGCCGCTTCTTCAATTTCTCTTGGCAGAGTATAATAGAAGCCAAGCAGAATCATAATCGTAATCGGTAAATTGTATGTTGTATATGTGAGAACAATTGATAATGGATTATCGATTAAGTTCACGCTGAGAAACATACTGAACAAAGGAATCAGCGCAGAGTGAATAGGAATCATCAACCCGACCATAAACAGTCCCAGCACAAATTTATTCAGCTTCCAGTTCATACGTGTAATCGCAAATGTCGCCATACTGGCAAAAAGTACTGTAAGTACAATAGCCAGCCCGGTAATCCACACACTGTTGAAAAAGTACAGCCCTATACCGCCCTGCCAGACGTTCAGGTAATTTCCAAACTGCGGATCATTCGGCAGCGCAAACGGGGAACCTGAAAAGATCTGGGCATTATCTTTAAGAGAAAACAATACCAGCCACAGCAGCGGAAAGATCTGAAAAGCTGCTACCAGTGCCAAACATGTGTATAACAAAATATATCCAATTCGACCCATAACGTTCACCTCATTTCAACTAGTACTGAATATCTTCTTTGGATGCAGTTAATTTTCTGATGATAACCGTAACGACGAGTGTGATAATCAGCAGTAAAAAGCCGATGGCACTGCCGTAACCGAAGTTATTCGTACTAAAAGCAAGATCATACATGTACGATGCCATTACTTCACTCGAACCACTCGGTCCTCCGCCGGTCATTACGTAGATCAGATCGAAATATTTCAGCGACCCGACGATGGCCAGGACAATGGTTACTTTTACTACACCCATGATTAAAGGAAGCTTAATTTTGTAGGCAATCTGCATTGGGTTCGCTCCGTCAATTCTTGCTGATTCAATCAAGGATTCCGGGATATTTTTCAATGCAGCATAGTATATAAGGATATAAAAGCCTGCGTACTGCCAGAGAATCGGTATGAATATGGCGTACAGCACGACATCCGGGTTCGCCAGCCACGACGGCGGATTTTCAATGCCAATACCGCGGAGAATCGTATTCAGGATTCCGTTTGCCGGGTTGTACACTTTAATCCACAGCTGTGCGATCGCGACAGATGACAAAAGCATCGGAATCAAATAAATTTTTCTTAATAAATCCGCACCTTTGATTTTGGAAGCCAAAATCATGGATACCGCCAGGTAAACCACCAGGCTTAAGGTTGAAAATAAAGCCAGCAGCAGAGAGTGCCATGCACTGTCCCAAAAATCCCCGTCCTGAATGGCATTGATGTAGTTTTCCATGCCAATAAAAGTCATTGACCCGATACCGTTCCAGTCCATGAGGCCGTAATAGCCGGTCAGTATGAGTGGAACTATAATAAGTACGGCAATGAGAAATAAAGCTGGGAATATGTAAAGCGTAATCATGAGTTTATTCGACATAACTTTATTCATTTCACTTGCCCCCAAGCTCTGCATTTACGTCCATAATGCATTCATGAATGATATAAAGGGCAAACCCTGAAGGAATGCCCTTTATTCATTTTTTTATTTACTCGTCTTCTTCTATTGCTTCGTCATGCATTTCAGCAAATTCCTCCGGCGTAATTTCTTCACCGAATAATGATTGAATGGCTGTCAGGTGAGTTTCGGCAACATCCGGGCTCATCTGTACATCCGCAAACAACGTCAGGTTGTCAGCATTGTTTAAATCTTCGAGTACTTCGAGGTACATATCAGGAAGGTCCACGTTATCCGTATTTACTTTCGTAGCTGGAATAACGCCCGCATCACTGACGGATTTTTCGCCCCACTCTTCAGAGAAGTACTTAACAAAATCTTTAGACTCTTCTTTTACGTCAGACTCTTCAGAAACAAACAGCCCTACGCCAGGTCCGCCTACATAGCTGTTCTGATTGCCTTTACCTTCTACTGTTGGGAAGTCGAAATAGTCAACTGCATCCCGGAAATCCTGCGAAACACTTTCATCCGTTGTATAGTTCGGAAGATCCCATGTAGCAATTAAATACATTGCTGCCTGTTCACTCATAAACATGCTTTTTGCTTCCTGGTCGGAAAGGCCGTTAAATCCTTGAGTGAAAGCTCCGCTTGAAGCCAGGTTCTGTGTTTTTTCCGCCGCATTTACCAATGGTTCTTCCGTAAAGGATGCTTCTCCATTGATTGCCTGGTCCAGGAGGTTATCTTCCCCGAGACGATCTGCCATGTACATGTACCAGAGAGAGCCGGTCCAACGATCCTGGTTGCCCAGTGCAATCGGAGCCACGTCGTTTTCCTGAAGCGTGCTTACAATTTCTTCAAGCTCTTCGTATGTTTCTGGTTCTTCTAAATTGTATTCATCAAATATCGCACTGTTATAGAAAACCTGGGCTACGTTCAATTCGAGCGGCAGTCCATAAGTACTTCCGTCCATTTCATACGCTTCCGTAGTACCTTCCACATATGAATCACGCAGGCCGTCCTCATCAAGCACATCATCGAGCGGCGCAAACATTTCACCGTCAACGTAAGGCTCAAGGAAACCGCCCGGCCATGTCATGCCCACATCCGGCAGTTCACCCGATGTAGAAGTTACCTGCAGCTTTTCCTTGTACTGCTCATTACTCAGCACCTCGAGTTCCACCGTAGTATCCGGATTCTGCTCTTCATAATCAGCTATGATGTCGTTTACAATATCGTAATGGTCCTTTGAGCTTCCCTCTGGCCATAAGTGCATAAATTCAATCGTTTTTTGCTCCCCGTCCCCGCCGCCGTCGCCAGAGCCTGAAGATTCCGAGTTACAGCCTGTCATTACCATCGCTGTTGCACAACCTGCCGCCAGAAACGTAACCGCTTTCATCTTTTTCATAATTTCCTCCCCCTTTTCTTAATATTAAGGTAACACCCCCTACATCATTTGTCCAGTAAACAAACTAAGTTTTTATAATTTTTCTGAAAATATTTTTATTAACCACGGTAGCAACAAACGCCGTGGCGCTTATGCCAAATATGAATCCGAGTGCCGGCACCATGTAAAAAATAACCCCCAGAAGACACAAGCTTAACGTTAAAAAGAATAAGTGACCGGGATGAGTCAGCATAATAAAAAATGCATTTTTTAAAACATTCCTTAGTTTATCGTCAAAATGAGCAAACGATGGAAACAGATACAAAAGAAAAACAAATACAAAAAGGATATAAACAAATAGCGGTATGTGCAGCCAGTTCAGCGTATCGCTTGCCGCTATGAACTGAATATCGAGAAAAACAAGCACAAGTAAAAAAAGGACTACCGCCCCAAGTTTATTGGACTGAATAAATTCCTGCTTATATACCTTCCAGAAATAAGAAAAAACCGGCAGATCCCTTTCTCCGCTCACCCATTTCCGCACTACTGCAAACAAAGCATTTGTAGCCGGAAATACGCCTGCGACTACAGCGCCCATCAGCGTAAAAAACACCCAGAGCACCTGCACATAGGCAAAATTCATCACCCATGTAAGCGCTTGATAAATTTTACTGTTCATTATCGGACAAACTCCTTTCCATGCTTATACAACTGTGACTTTGCTGGTTGAAAAAAATGTTTCAATTGAAAAAGCCGCAGAGCCCAGCGCGCATGAATAAATGCTGTTTTCGGAAAAGGATAACGTGAAAGAGTCCCGGAATTCCTCGTGAAGCCGCTGCTGAAACACTCTTTCGATAGGGTTGCGAAGCCACTGCTCCAATTCTGCAAAACGGTTGCCTATAATAATTTTTTCCGGGTTGAATATGTTGATAATATTCGTAAGTCCAATACCAATATATTCCCCTACCTGGTCAAAAGCGTTCAGCACTTCCAGGTTTCTTTCCTTTGCCTTTACGATCAGGCATTCGGTCGTTACTTCTTCCCGGTCTGAAAAGAGATGGGCTGTCTTTTCCACCAGAGCGCCTTCTGAGCTGTACAGCTCCCAGCAGCCTTTATTGCCGCACCGGCATTTCCTTCCATTTGGTTCAATGGTGAAGTGACCGACTTCGCCTGAGATACCGCTGCCGCCCTTGTATAATTGGTCATTAATAAAAATCCCGGCGCCGACACCGATACCAATACTTACATAGATAAAGTTCGAAACGCCCTGGCCGGCTCCGTAACGTTTTTCCCCGTGCGAACCAGCCTTTGCTTCATTTTCAATGAATACCGGCAGTTCGTATTTTCTCTCCAGATGCTGTTTTAAATGCACATTTTTCCACTCCAGGTTTGGGGCGAACAAAATGGTCCCTTCGTTATCGATCAGCCCCGGCACACCTACACCGATTCCCACTATCCCATAGGCACTTTTCGGCGCCTGTTCCGTAAGGTCCTCAATGACTTCCTCCACCTTATTAAACACAGCCCCTTCATCAATGGAAATCAGCGGTTCATTAATTTTAGCAACGATCGCTCCCTGCAGATCTGTCAGTATACCGAGAACATAATTTACTCCAAGATCAATTCCAATAGCATAGCCGGCTTTATTATTAAAAAACAGCATCGTCGGCTTTCTTCCTCCATTGGAAAGCCCTGCCCCCATCTCCTCCACAAGTCTGCCCTCCAGCAGGTCGGCTATCAGACTTGAAACTGTAGCTTTATTCAGTCCGGTATCTTTAGAAATTTGCGCCCTCGAGATTGGGCTTTTCTGCTGAACGGTCGTCAGCACAATTGATTTATTTATTTGCTTTACCAGAGTTTGGTCTCCCGTGCGCATATTATCTTCTCCTACGTCTCAATTTTGTTCGGTTTACGTACATAATAGCATATATTTTCTTTTGGTTATTATATAGTTTTTTAATTAAACAAAGTTATGGGTATCTATTCGCAATAATTTATGTTTTTATCCACTTTTTCGCTTTAAAACAAATTGATAGTTGAGCAGAATCAGGAATTAAGTTATATTTAGTTTATTGCTTATACAATCTATTTTGAAAGCGTTGCCAATTTAAGGAGGCTACTTTCGTGAATGATCAAATTACTAACCCAATTTTGACTGGTTTTAACCCTGACCCGAGTATTTGCAGAGCTGGAGAGAATTATTATATTGCTACTTCCACGTTTGAATGGTTCCCCGGGGTGCAGATTCATCACTCAAAGGATTTAAAAAACTGGGAAGTCGTCAAACATCCTCTCGAGCGGACCTCCCAGCTGAATATGGCTGGCAATCCGGACTCAGGCGGCGTCTGGGCGCCCGCTCTTTCCTGGCACCATAATCAGTTCTGGCTTATTTATTCAGATATTAAACAAATCGACGGCATCTGGAAGGACGGCCATAATTACCTCGTCACCTGCGATACGATTGACGGTGAATGGAGCGACCCTGTGTATTTGAACAGCTCCGGCTTTGATCCTTCCCTCTATCATGACGACGACGGCAGAAAATACCTGCTGAATATGGTCTGGGATTACCGGCCGGGCAATCACCGCTTTTACGGTATTGGTCTGCAGGAATACGACGCTGAAGCAGAAAAGCTGATCGGTGAGCGGCAGATTATTTTCACCGGTACAGATATCAAGCTGACCGAGGGACCACATATATATAAAGTTAATGGATGGTATTATCTGCTTACAGCAGAAGGCGGCACTACCTTTGACCACGCAGCTACCATTGCACGGTCCAAATCACTATTCGGCCCTTACGAGGTCCACCCGGAAAACCCGTTTATTACGTCCTGGCCCTATCCGAGAAACCCTCTGCAGAAAGCGGGGCACGGCTCTCTTGTAGAAACACAGAACGGCGAATGGTATTTTGTACACCTGACCGGCCGGCCGTTAAAAGAGGCACAAAAACCTTTATTGGATCCGCGGGGCTTCTGCCCTCTCGGAAGAGAAACCGCCATTCAAAAGGTTTATTGGGAAAAAGAATGGCCTTACATAGCCGGCGGCAATGAACCTTCGCTATACGTGGAGGGCCCTGGTCTTTCGGAGGAGCCACAGCAATCAGCTTCTCCTGTTTACAGTCATTTTAACACCGGTAATTTGGATAAGAGCTTCCAGACACTGCGGATCCCTTTAGAAGAAAATACGTTATCGTTTAAAGACCGCCCAGGCTATTTGCGGCTGTACGGTAAAGACTCCCTGACGTCCAAATTCACCCAGGCATTTGTCGCAAGAAGGTGGCAGCACTTTTATTTTGATGCTGAAACCGCCGTTCAGTTTGATCCGGATCATTTTCAGCAGTCCGCAGGCATGGTCTGCTATTACAATACGCAAAACTGGGTTTATTTTTACATTACCCACGATGAAAGTAAAGGAAGGATTTTAACCCTTCTAGCTAATGACCATTATCAGTTCGACACGCCGCTTGGAGACAGCGATATTGAAATTGAACGCAATGTAGAAACGATTTATCTTAAAGTCTCTGTACGTATGGACAAGTATTGGTTCTCCTATTCATTTGATGGGAACACTTGGACTGCGGTGGATATTTCTTTTCCTTCCGCTAAACTATCGGATGACCATATCCAGGGCGATGGCTTTTTTACAGGCGCTTTTGTCGGTATGCAGTGCCAGGACAGTTTTTCTTCCAAGCCTGCAGATTTTGAATACTTTCATTATGTTCCTAAAGAAGAAAACGAAGCATAAAATACAGAAGGCCCGGACTGCACTAATGGCAGCCGGGCCTCTTTTTTTATACTCTTACTTTTTTAATCCCATCTCTATCTCTTCAAGCGTTTTCCCTTTCGTTTCAGGGACAAATTTCCATACGAACAAAGCAGACAATATGCTCATGAGACCGTAAAATCCGTACGTTAATCCACCGCTGAACTCAATCATGGCTGGATACGTGGAAGAAATAAAATAGTTAGCTGCCCACTGGGCTGCCACCGCAATAGCGAGAGCCTGACCGCGGATTTTGTTCGGGAATATTTCGGATAAAAGCACCCATACCACTGGTCCCCACGACATCATAAAGGAAGCCGTATAGATGATAATAAATACAAGCGTCGCTATACCAATTGTGCCGGTAAAAGCGAGAGCCGAAACACCAAACATGCCTATGGTCATTCCAATAGAGCCGATAATCAGCAGTGGCTTACGACCGAATTTGTCTACTGTCATGATAGCAATGACTGTAAATATTAAATTGACGGCCCCCATAATAATGGTCTGGAATAACGAAGCGTCCCTTGCCGCTCCCATGCTTTCAAATATTCTCGGGGCATAATACAGCGCAACGTTAATGCCGACAAACTGCTGAAAAATCGACAGGAGAATACCAATAATAATAATCAGCTTTCCGTAGGCGAACAATTTTTCTTTTCTTTTATCAAATGACTGATTAATTTCATAGAATGTAGCCTTAGCCATCGTCTGATCATAGATCCTGGATAAAATCTTCATGGCTTTGTCGTCCCGGTTTTTGGAAACCAAATAACGCGGCGTCTCCGGCACTGTTAGCATGAACAGCAAAAACAAAGCAGCTGGAATCGCTTCCGAAGCAAACATATACCTCCAGCCGAGAGCATCCACCCATTCCGCTGTTTGTCCTCGGGCAATCCCCCAGTTGACAAAGTATACGACAAACTGACCGAAAATAATCGCAAACTGGTTGAGGGAGACAAGCCTCCCGCGAATATTGGGTGGAGCCATTTCACCAATATACATCGGCGCAACCGCTGAGGCCAGCCCCACTCCGATACCGCCGATAATACGGTAAATATTAAATACAACTAAGAGAGCGATCGAAGGCTCCCCGGCAGTAAAGAATAACAGCTCCGGGTAGGCTGAACCCAATGCGGAAAGAAGAAACAAAACCGCTGCTATAACTAACGTGAATTTTCTTCCAATACGATTTGCCAAAAAACCTGAAATCAAACCCCCGATAATACAACCGATAAGTGCGCTTGAAACGGTAATTCCGTGAATAAACGGACTCAGATTCAGGCTTTCAGCGAAATAGGTCTGCAGTGACCCCTCCGCTCCGGAAATCACGGCCGTATCATAACCAAACAATAAGCCGCCAAGTGTAGCTACCATGGTAACTAATACTACATACATCGTTCGTTTAGAATTCATATACTTGAGTAGACGTGCTACTCTTCCCTCCTTCCTCTATGTAAGCGATCACAAACCACATTAACATTCTTTGTTTGTTTAATCAATAAACTTTATTAAGCGGACAGAGATCCTTAAGGACGGCTGCTTCCATTTCCATACTGAAATTCATTTTTTAATTAAGCGAATAAAAATCTATTCCGAACTAAAAAAGACGTTCCTTCACAGGCTTATCCGGGAATGTGTATAAGTAGCCAATTTATGAGGAGGAAATCAATAGTGAGTCTTTTTTCATCTATTAAAAAACGAGTGACCGACGCAAAAGAAAACGGAGTAACCATTCCAGTAACGGAAAAAATGTTTTTGAAGGTACTTCAGGTTAAAAAAATGGACAATGTGGATATTTCCGCCGTTCATATCCAGGACCAGGTCCTGCGTATTGAAGGCGTTAAAAATGACAGCAGCCAGAGCCGCTTCAGTATGCTGCTGGAACCTTCCCACGCTTCAGAGCGGACCCTTTACTTCACGTTAAAATCCATTTCCCCTTTAGAAGCGGACGACGTATTCAGGGAAATCTTCGACCGCCCGCCTTATTTCTCTGCTCAAGAGCAGCAGGCAGGTTTTCACCTGGAAGTATTTGAGCCTATGAAAAAAGTTCCTTATGGAAAAATAGACTCCTACTACTTTGAGCAGAACAAACTGAAGGTCGTCATGAAATGGAAATAAAACAGCTTTTCTCTAATTCAAAAATTTAATTGGAGCATCACTTTCTCTCCAAAACTTTTTACTCCCGGCCGAGGCCGGGAGTTTTTTAAAAGTAGAAATTACCTAGTTTTTCATGCATAATAAAAGAAAAACGAATGGGGAGAAATACATGGAATATCAAGCAGCTTCCTTCGGCCGGTACCGTGTTCTCCAGAATGGCTCTATTGAAGTTATTGCAGAAATAACAAGCCGTTTTGAGCACCCTCGCTGGGAGAATATGTGGTATTTATCAGAGACAAAGAGAATCTGCCGTGAACTGGAGATGCTTGGAATCATCTCAGAGTGCGACAGCTTTGAAATTGTTGACCGTAACCAATTTAAAATCTTTTGGAAAAAAGATCGTATTGCCTGGGGCTATATTGATGAAGACGAAACGTCTTTCCGTCTGCGTTTCACCGGATTAGTCGATACACCGGCCAGCGAATAGCATTGCTGCCTGTTTTTATCATGGTTGCAATTAAACGCCATATCCTTTAGGGTGTACATACGAAGCAATTACTTAAGAGCAATTAAATAAACGGTGGAAATGGATAGACAATGGCGCTATTTCCCATAAGCCAAAAAGAGACACGAGGTACCTGCCTCCTGTTTATCTTTTTGGCTTTTTTTTATTTGTTTTGTGAAAGGAGCATCCTTTTAATTTATGAAATTTTTAATTGATCACGACGGTCAAAAGATTCACAAATCGGTATTTGTTAATGACCGCTGTATGAGCAACAGCAGGCCCTCGGACTGGGAAAGCCTGCTGGAAGAAGCTGCCCTGCAGCCACTCACTCAAAAGAACTACTCTTACTGTGTCCACTGTTTTCAGGCATACGCCGGCTGATAAAGAAGGCTGGCTGGAGGAGCACCCTGCCTCTAGCCCGACCCGCTCATAATAAAAACAATGACGCTGCGGTCCCGTTCAAAGTCCCAGTCAACAAACACGTCAGCAATGTTCATCCCGGCAATGGAGGTAAACGACTTCCCTTCTATTAACAGTCGTTTTTCCAGCTTGCGTTTAGTTACCTTCAGCTGCTCTTCATATCCTTGCTGTACTAACTCTTTTTCAATGTTAATCAGCAGCCCTTCCCGGATCACGAGAACAGTCTTATTATTCAGCATTCCTGAAAAGACTTTGTCGGGTTCCTTTTCTGCCTCTGCAGTAACCTGCCTTACACGCTCTTCAAGCTTCTTTTTACCCGCATATTCTTTAAACGGATTTTCGCCGTCATATGCATTTTCGTCGATTCCGACAAATATACTCGATTCTTTATTAAAATCGCTGTCGTGGTAAAAGTTTTTATACACCTGGCCGGTGACCGACTGCACGTATCCGTTAATTTCCGGAACAATTTTGTGCATCATGCTTTCACGCAGACGGAAAACAGCCTGTTCGCCCTCCTGCTCGAGAATGACCCGCTCCATTGGGCTCAGGAAATGCCGCAGGTAGATGGTGATGAACGGTCCCTGCATTACCACATGCGCGGCTTCCGGGCCTTTGCCGAATCTCTCCCGAAGCAGTTTGCCGGCAAAGCTTGCGATATCCTTTTCGTTTTCTGTTGGCCTCATGTTTATCAGTGTCCTTTAATTAAGTATTATTCACATATTTACTATCCAAAAGCATTATAATCTAGTTTTGATTTAATCACAAATGCCACACGGGTCAACAGGGCGGCCGATAATTATTAAAATATTGTTTTAAATTTTTAATTTCGTGGAAGTGTGGGAGTATATCTTTATTATTTTTTTACATTTTCCCCTGTAATCCCTAGAATAAAGGTGCACTCCCTTGACTATTACATAAGCGAGTGCTGCATTCATCTACCGTCCACTACTTTTTTATTCCTTTAGTCCAACTTTATTTCCAAAATGGAAGGATGATTATTTTGTCGATTATTCGAGTAACGATGAATGGCACCGAGCGCAAAGTATCGGATG
The DNA here is from genome assembly GCF_056034405.1 of Marinococcus sp. LNHM4E3-1. Lineage (NCBI taxonomy): Bacteria > Bacillati > Bacillota > Bacilli > Caryophanales > Bacillaceae > Marinococcus > Marinococcus sp. LNHM4E3-1. The sequence goes on from NZ_JBQLID010000010.1 coordinate 27,916, forward strand.
ACTCTACAATCCTCGACTACACGCGCGGCACCAATGAGGAAGTCCCAAATGTCTGTTATCACCCGAGCTTAGGCGCAATTGAAACCTGTGACACCTGTATGGTGAAGGTAAACGGAGAAATTGTCCGTGCCTGTTCCACCGAATTTAAAGAAGATGATGTCATCGAAACCCTCACCCCTGACGTTGATCAGGCACAAAAGATTGCGATGGACCGGATTCTGCATAATCACGAGCTGTACTGTACCGTCTGCGATTACAATAATGGCGGCTGTGAAATTCATAATACAGTGGAAGCAATGCGTGTCGAACACCAGAGCGTTCCCTTTGAAACTAAGCCGTATGAAAAAGATTATACTAACCCTCACTACCGGTATGATCCGGATCAGTGCATTCTCTGCGGCCGCTGTGTGGAGGCCTGTCAGGACGTCCAGGTGACCGAAACCCTTTCCATTGACTGGGAACGTGAACGCCCCCGTGTTATCTGGGATAACGATGTTCCTATCGGCGAATCCTCCTGTGTATCCTGTGGCCACTGTTCCACCGTCTGTCCATGTAACGCTTTAATCGAAACAAATATGGAAGGCGAAGCCGGCTACATGACCGGAATCAAAGAAGATACCCTTCGTCCGATGATCGATATCACCAAGGACGTTGAAACCGGCTACAGCTCAATTCTAGCTCTCTCCAACATGGAATCCAAAATGCGCGACGACCGTATTGAAAAAACGAAAACAGTTTGTACTTATTGCGGAGTCGGCTGCAGCTTTGATGTCTGGACGAAGGACCGTGAAATCCTTAAAATTGAGCCTCAGGCAGAAGCACCTGCAAACGGCATTTCCACCTGTGTGAAAGGCAAATTCGGCTGGGATTTTGTAAACAGCGAAGAGCGCCTTCAGAATCCGCTCGTCCGTGAAAACGGCCAGTTTGTCGAAACTACGTGGGAGCATGCTTTAGATGTTATTCAGAAGAACTTCACTTCCATTAAAGAAGAAAGCGGCAACGACGCTCTTGCATTTATCAGCTCTTCCAAGACAACGAACGAAGAGTCCTACCTTATGCAGAAGCTCTCCCGCTCCGTTATGGGCACAAACAACATTGATAACTGTTCCCGGTACTGCCAGACTCCTGCTACCCAGGGCCTTTTCCGCACAGTAGGCTACGGCGGGGACACCGGCACGATAGAAGATATTAAAAACGCGGAGCTTATTATTACCGTCGGGACAAACACATCTGAATCCCACCCGGTTCTTGCCACGCGGATTAAAAGCTCCCATAAGCTGCGCAACCAGAAGCTGATCGTCTCCGACATCAGAAAACATGAAATGGCGGAACGCTCGGACATGTTTATCCAGCCGAAACCAGGCTCGGACCTTGTATGGCTGAACGCAGTAGCAAAATACATTATCGACCAGGGCTGGGAAGACACAGAGTTTATTAATGAACGCGTGGATTACTACGACGACTTTGTGAAAGAACTCGAGATGTACACCATCGATTACGCTGTAGAGCAGACCGGACTCTCCCGTGAGGAATTGATTGGCATCGCCGAAAGCATTCACGAAGCAGATACTACCTGTGCCCTGTGGGCGATGGGTGTTACCCAGCACTCCGGCGGCGCGGATACAAGTACTGCAATATCGAACCTCCTGCTTGTCTCCGGCAACTACGGCCGTCACGGAACCGGCTCCTACCCGCTTCGCGGACATAATAACGTTCAGGGCGCAACAGACTTCGGAAGTGCACCGAATCTTCTTCCAGGCTACCAATCCGTGGAAGACGAAAACGTCCGCCGGAAGTTTGAGCAGGGCTGGAACACAGAGCTTTCCAGTGAAGTCGGCATGACCAACCATGAGATGGTCGATGCGATGCACGAAGGCCGCCTCCGCAGCCTCTATTTGAAAGGCGAGGAAATGGCGCTTGTAGACTCTAACATTAACTACGTACAGCAGGGCTTCGAGAAGCTCGACTTCTTCGTAGTACAGGATATCTTCTTATCCGAAACCGCCAAGTTTGCGGACGTTGTACTTCCTGCAAGCCCAAGTCTCGAAAAAGACGGCACGTTTGTAAACACCGAGCGCCGCTTCCAGCGTTTATACAAGGCGCTTGATCCACTCGGTAACTCTAAGCCGGACTGGGAAATTCTTCAGCTTGTGGCTAACCGGATGGGCGCAGACTGGAACTACAGCCACCCGTCTGAAATTATGGCAGAAGCTGCTTCACTCTCCCCGTTCTTCGAAGGAGTATCCTACGAACGGCTTGAAGGATATAACTCTCTCGTATGGCCTGTAACCAAAGAAGGCAAGGATGAGCCGCTTCTTTACGAATCCCACTTCCAGTTCCCGAACGGAAAAGCAAGATTCTATCCGGTTCACTGGACCGAACCACAAACCTTCGGCGAGCAGTACGACCTGCACGTGAACAACGGACGGATGCTTGAGCACTTCCACGAAGGCAATATGACGTACAAAACGGAAGGAATCACGCTGAAAACCCCGGACAATTTCGTGGAAATTTCTCCGGAACTCGCCGAAGAACGCGGACTCGAAAGCGGCGCCCTTGTTCGCTTGAAATCGCCGTACGGGGCTGTACGCATCCAGGCGCTTGTTACTGACCGTGTGAAAGAAAAACAGCTTTACATTCCAATGAACAATTCCGGTGAATCAGCCATTAACCGACTTACGAGCAGCGAAGCTGATAAGGATACGGATACACCGGCCTACAAAGAAACGCAGGTATTCATGGAAATACTCAGTACAGACGGCGAAGCACCGATGCCGAACAACAATTTCCGATACGGAAATCCTAACCCTCAGAACGGCGTGGAAGTTGAACGGAAATGGAAACGTAATGACTACATCTTCCCTGGCGACATGGTGAGAAAGGAGAACCGCTAATGGCTGAGCGCATAACTCATATTGAGAAGCTGAAATTCTCCGAAGAAGAAATCAAACAGCGGGACATGGAAGAACTCCAGTCCCAGCTGCTTGATAACAAGGAAAGCCTGGAAAAGATGATGCGCACTGCGAACCTTCTTGATGAGTCCGGCCTGCTTGATATGGCAAATGGACTTCTAAGCGAAGGCGATAAGGTATTAAACGTAGCGGTAAACGCGATGAATACCGAAGGAAGCACCAACATGATTAAAAATATGCTTCTCCTTGCCGGCGAAGCCGGAAAGCTCGATATTGAAAGCATGCAGCCACTCCTGTTGAAATTAAACAAAGGACTTGAGCGTGTAGCAAAACTCGAAGAGGAGAAAGAACAGGAAAAACAAACCGTGAACATTTTCCAATTGTTAAAGCTCCTCCGGGACCCGGAAGTAAACCACACGCTTTCGCTCGGTATTGCTTTTATGCGCGGCATGGGCGAAACAGGCAAACCCGAAATGGAAAAAGAACAGGAAGACCGGAAACCAAACACGAAGGTTTAACCGGCACTACCAATACGCTCCAGGCTGCCCTCGCGCAGCCTGGTTTTTTGTTTAATACCATAATCCTCAAGGGAATAGGTCTAAAAACAAATAAAGGGAGCAAATGTCATTGTCTTTCAAAGGTCTTCAACTGTCCGATGTTCCAAAAAGTTCCTGGATACTTATCATTGCCGGTCTGCTCGCACTGTTTACGACAGCTTTTTTATTTCTCGAGATGGGTGAAGAGGTACTCGAACAGGAAACATTTATGGTCGACCGAACAGCCCAAAATATTGTATCAGCGCTCAATACCGATCTTCTGCAGTCCATAATGGGCATCATTACGGAAGGCGGTTCAGTTACCTGGCTGACAATCGGTGCCGCTGCTATCACAGTATATCTGTTGTTTTTTTCATCCTTCAGCAGATGGCATGCAGTTTATTTTGTCGTAAATATGATTGGCATCAGCATTATCACCACTGTTTTCAAAAATTTCTTCTCAAGAGAGCGCCCGGAAGTGCTCGCCGCCTATGACGGGACCGGATACAGCTTTCCGAGTGGCCACGCTACTGGAGCCGTTACTTTTTACGGATTCCTTACCTATCTTGTTATCCGAAGTACACTGGCCACTGTATGGAAGTGGATGCTCGGCATACTGCTGACGCTCGCTGCTCTGCTTGTCGCCGTCAGCCGTATGTTCCTGGACGTTCATTACTTTACAGATGTAATCGCAGGCATTTCAGTCGGCTTGTTCTGGCTGCTTGTCTGCATTATCGCCCTGGAGCTTACACTTTGGAACAAATACCGCAGACGAACCTAAATGAAGCCCCCGGCACAGAATGCCGGAGGCTTCGTTATTTGTATTTATGCATTCTGCATCTGTTCTGCTTTTCTCGCTTCGATTTTTTCCTGCACGTCTTTTGCCGTCAGCCCTTGCTCTTCCATGTAACGGTTTCTTGGATGAGTCATGCATTCCGTTGTGCAGCTTCTCATATATTTATGCTCATTTTCCTCAGAGCAGATGATCTGGTTGTTACAGTCAGGATCTGCACAGTTAACGTATCGTTCACAAGGTTCCCCGTCAAAGTGGTCCCTGCCGATTACGCGATGCTCAACCTGATTGATCGGCACACTGATACGCTGGTCAAATACATAGCACTTTCCGTCCCACAGTTCCCCTTTTACTTCAGGGTCCTTACCGTAGGAAACGATACCGCCGTGCAGCTGTGCCACATCGTCAAACCCTTCTTCTTTCAAAAATCCGGAAAACTTCTCACAGCGGATGCCCCCGGTACAATAGGTTAATATTTTTTTACCTTCAAGCTGCTCCCGGTTTTCCCTGACCCAGTCCGGCAGCTCCCGGAAGGCATTAATGTCCGGGCGAATCGCTCCGCGGAAATGCCCAAGATCATATTCATAGTCATTCCGGGCATCAAGAACGATGGTTTCATCGCTTTGAAGCGCTTCGTAAAATTCTTTCGGGCTCAAGTGTTCACCAGTCTGTTCATTTGGGTTAATGTCATCTTCAAGATACAGCGACACCAGCTCTGAACGCGGACGCACATGCATTTTTTTGAATGCGTGCCCGTCGGCATAGTCCACCTTGAATTCGGTATCTTTAAACCGCTCATCGCCTGTCAGCTCCTGCATGTATGCCTCCGTCTGTTCTACAGTGCCGGAAACAGTACCATTGATGCCTTCCTCTGCAACAATAATCCGCCCCTTCAAACCAAGCTCCTTGCAGAAAGCCAGATGCTCTGCAGCAAAGGTCTCAGGGTCTTCCACGTACGTGTAATTGTAATACAGTAACACCCGGTACGATTGATTTTCTTCTGTCATTTGTTCTCACCTATCCGGAATATATTTGCAAGATACATTCCTGACTCCCTGTCTTGCAATCAGGAAGCCTTGTCACACAAGGGTTTTGTTTCGTTTCTTTTAACAGCAGCGGGAAATATACCCAAACAGCGCCCACGTTATTTAAAAGCATAACAAAACCTCAATAAAAATCCCCTGCTGCAAGCGGGGGATTCTTGTTGTGCGCAGACATATTATATAAAAATTTTCCTGTCCCCGCAAATGAAAAAGTTTTCTGAACAAGAGGAGGGAATTGATTTCTTTCTCTTTTTTTCTATCTGAGTCCTCACTCAGGTTTCAGCAGGATATTTTACTATTTTCTGTTTTTCTGCACATTTTCAAAAATTCCGGTGCCCCCGAGTCCAGCAAGCACGCCTGCCCATACCCGCTCTGCCAGAACGGCATTCGAGTACGGAAAAGGGAGAAGTGCCAGGGCTGCCCCGATCCCGAGCGTCAGAAGGGGGATATACTTTTTCGGCAGCGGGAGCGCCTGCTTTAACAGCTGCATCAGCGCCGTACTTGTCGTACCGATGAATGACATGTACAGCAGAAATTCCGGACTGACTTCCATTTTCTTCGCCTCCCCTTTGTTTTTTCTTCTCTCTGCAAAAGGCATGTATGCCTCTGTTTTTAAACCATCCTTTTAAGTTGAATTTGCAAAAATAAAAAAGGCCCGGTAAACCGGACCCTTCGGATATAACATTCAATTCGGTTTATTTATCTTCCGCTTCCCCTTTATTCAGTCAGCGGCTCCCGCTCAGGCATGGCACCTGCTTCGATATATTCAGCCATCCCACGCACAATTTCCTCTGCTCCGTATTTCTTTGCTTCTAATGGAAACATCTCTTCGACAGTTTCCAAATAAAAAGAAAGATCTTTATTGCGGAGAAAATGGGAATAGTATTCGCGCTCGTTCTGGAATTCGTGTCTTGATCTCGTTTGAGCAACAGACTGCATTTCAATGTCCGCTAAAGTACGGACCACCTCTTCAAATGTTTTCATGTCTTCACTCCTTTTCATGGGATCAATGACACGGAAAAGTACAATGCATGAATAGAAGTATATTATAACACGAAAAGGCTTGTGAATCATAACGAGTTGACCGGAACAGTGATAATATTTCTCCCTGTCGAGCAGCTTCCGTTCATTTTCCACAGGCGTCAAACGTTGACAAACAAAACTGTAATATTTATAATTACAGTATAAACATTAACAATTCTTTTTACCCGGAGAGATACGTATGAACAGCCACTTTTCTTTAGCTGTACACAGTTTGACACTGCTCGCCCATCAGCCGGAGAAAGCTGCCTCAAGCTCTTTCATTGCTGAAAGTGCCTCCGTGCACCCGGTTCGGATCCGTAAGGTGTTAAGCCTGTTGAAGCAGCATGATTTGATTCAGTCCAAGGAAGGCGCCGGTGGAGGTTTTGTCCTTTCCCACCCTCCGGAGTCCGTCACATTGTGGGATGTATACCAGGTCACATCGAAAGGCACTTTGCAGCCCCGGTGCCCGGATGAAAACCCCGATTGCTCCGTTGGGGCTAATATGAAACAAGTGCTGGGCGGTGTTTTTTCGGAGGGTGAATACGTTTTTGGAGAACACCTTGATCAATTTACTATTGCCGACATGCTGAAAAAATGTATCACAAATTAACTGAGCAATGTTTTTGCAATCAAAAACAGGGAAATGTATAGTTATAGATAATTCAGATTACAACACTATTAATTAATAGGTAATCCTTAGGAGGTTACGCGAATGTTACCAACAAACGATATTATTTCGGTAGGAGATTGGGTTCGAGGAACCACCATTTATGGTGAATTGGTTGTAGGCTATGTAGAAGCAATTGAAGAATCTTATCAAACCATTAAAGTAAAAGTCATCTCCTCTGATAATCAGGATATAATGGAAAAATCAGCTGAACTGCTGCTCCACAAAGTAAGCAAGCTGAATACCGTACAGCCTGTTTCAGAAGATGAATTGCATGACCTGATTGATCTTGCATTGGTCACCAATGATAAACAGTGGTTTCTGGAGCTCACTGCCGAATTGAATAATAAAGCAAATGTCCGGTCATCCAACGATTCCTCCTACGCGCTGTCGAATTACAGCGAGTACTAGGAATTTCCGGCATATTTACTACAATAGCCCTTTGCAGACTTACTGCGAAGGGCTATTTTTGCATCTGTATACTTGTTATTTCTTAATTTGAATATTCATCTTCTGTTCGAGGGCCTGCTGCAGATGAGCAAAGGTTTTTACTTTACTGAAATCAATCCCAAGCCGCACGGCCGTTTCTGCAATTTCCGGGCGAATGCCGGTAATAATGATTTCCGTGCCGATTAAACTCAGCCCGTGATGCAGGTTAAACAGCTGCTGAGCTACCATTGTATCGATGATCGGCACTCCGGACATATCAATAATCAGTACATCGAGTTCAAGCTTTGCCACCTCTGTAAGTGTCACGTCTTCAATCATTTTCGCCCGGTGCGTATCAATATCTCCGACAAGTGGGAGGACACCAATATCCCCTATTAATTTAATGATCGGCACACTCAGCTCCACCATCATCTGCTGCTGGGCCTCGAGCTGAGCTTCGTTCATCTGATAGTAGTATTGGTTTACAAGCTCCAGTCCCTTTTCAAACACCGACTGAATCTTCTCTGCCCACTCAGCCACCTGCAGCGGAGAAATCTCGTCCTCCCGTTCTTTGAAGTAGGTAGACAGACGCTTCCAGAGGTCAACACGCCCGACTCTGAAAAACTCTACCGAGTAAAATCTCGGCCCCTGGTTTTCAAGCCCGTCCATGGCCGTAAGCTGCGCCCAGTCAGTAAGTGATGGTTCTTCCCCTATTACTGCTTTTGCCGTTTCCTGAATGAATCCCTTGAGTCTTCCCCGGAATGCCTCCCGCCGGTCGGCATCGTTCGGATAGATAGCTTCCGACTGTGCTTCAATATCTTCCATCCATGTAGTCACGATCTCTTCTGCATGGTTTAACATGAAATTGTACAGTTGTTTACTCAACACCAATAATCCTTTCTGTCATTTCCTGTATTTAATATATTTTAAAATACATAATCAAAAAAATAAAGCTGTGTTACTGATTTTCGCGTTATAATCTATTGATCCACTCTGCCTCCAGCAGTCGTTCCACATTCGTCTGGTCCATGCTCCATTCCCATACCTTTTCCTGGAGCTCCTTGTCGCGGGCATGAGGGGCAGTATCTTCTTCAAAAGAATCAATAAAGTATTTGCCATGCACCCCATCCACTTCACGGGAAGCGGCAAGATACACCGATGTTTCCGCACCTTCTGCCGCTGTGCGAAGCATTGGCCGGATTGTTTGATGAATACGGCGCCCAAAGCCTGTAGACCGGTCCACTCCAAGCATAGTACTTACCCCGCCGGGATGCAGGGCATTAACACGAATACTCGTCCCTTCTAGACGGGAAGCAAGGGCGTATGTAAATAAAACGTTCGCCAGCTTTGACTGGGCGTACCCTTTCCATGTTCCATATCCCCTGGTTAAATGAGGGTCCGGAAAATGAATGCTTCCATATTTGTGCGCTCCTGACGAAACATTAATGATACGTGCCTCTTCTGCCGAACATTCAAGCAGAGGCAGCAGCTGCAGTGTCAGAGCGAAGTGCCCCAGATGATTCACGCCGATCATGCTTTCAAAACCATCCTCGGTAAGCTCTCTTTTCAGCGATACTACGCCGGCATTGTTAACCAGTACATCCACACAGGGAACGATCTGTTCGAGCTGGCGCACAAAGGTATGTATATCCTGAAGAGAGGACAGATCACAGCGCATCACCCGCACACGTGAAGCTCCGGTACTGGCCTTTATCTGCCTCATGGCTTCTCCCCCGCGCTTCTCGTCCCGGACGGCCATAATGACATTAAATCCTTTCACGGCAAGCTGTTTCGCTGTTTCGAATCCCATTCCGGTATTTGCTCCGGTAATGATGGCTGTTTTCTCCATAATTTATTCTCCTCTGGAATAGTTTTGTTGCTTTTCCTATACCCATTGCCGCTATTGTTCACTCTTTGTACTGTGCATTTCCTGAAAATTCTCTTTCTTTTTTGGAATAAACAGGAATATTCATAAAAGAAATAGAAACTGGAGGGTCTGGCTCGTATACTGCCCAGTAAATCTTTCGTCATATTATCTTCCAACTCTATTGAAGTTTTTTTCATTCCCCGGTACGATGCAGGTATTACCACTTACCCTTCGTATATATTCAACAATTGGGTTGAACGTTTCTACTGGAAACCGTAATTTCCAACTACGAAGAACGTCTTTTACAGGCGTTCTTCGTTTTTTTATGCAAACAAAGGAGTGTTTACAATGACCACGATCTTAATACGGCAGGCTGAAATCATGACGATGAACGAAAACAATGACATTGTGCACGGAGATATACGAATTGAAAATGAATACATTAAAGAAATCCAACCATCTTTAACTCCCCGTCCGGATGAAAAAGTGATTGAAGCACGGGGACGAACTGTGCTTCCCGGCTTTATCCATACCCATATTCACCTTTGCCAGGCACTGTTTCGCAGTCAGGCGGATGACCTTGAGCTGATGGATTGGCTGCAGGAACGCATATGGCCAATGGAAGCTGCCCACACTCCCGATTCTATCTACGCCTCAGCGATGCTCGGTATCGGCGAATTGATCCGGAGCGGCACGACCACGATCGTCGACATGGAAACAGTCCACCATACAAACGCTGCCTTCGAAGCCATAGAAGCTTCCGGCATCCGGGCTCTATCCGGCAAAGTTATGATGGATAAGGGCGATGAACTGCCTGCTCCCCTGCTTGAAACCACGAGCCAGTCCGTGCAGGAAAGCGCCGATTTGTATGAAAAATGGAACGGGCGGGATAATGATAGAATACGATACGCATTTTCACCCCGGTTTGTTGTCTCCTGCTCTGAACCGCTGCTGCGCGAAGTTTCCCGCCTGTCCACTCATTACGGAGCGTATGTGCATACACACGCTTCAGAAAGCCAGGGAGAAATAGAAATTGTTGAAGCTGATACCGGCATGCGAAATGTAACTTATCTGGATCACCTTGGCCTTGTGCACCCGCGCCTTATTCTCGCCCACTGTGTCTGGCTCGATAAGCATGAAAAGCAGATTATTAAACAAAAGGGCGCTCATATCAGTCACTGCCCAAGCTCCAATATGAAGCTTGCTTCCGGATTCGCAGAGATCCCGGACCTGCTCGACCACCATCACAATGTCAGTCTCGGTGCCGACGGCTCCCCGTGTAACAACACACTCGATATGTTTCAGGAAATGAGGATGGCCGCCCTTATTCATAAACCCTCCTATGGCCCGACCGCCATGAATGCCAGACAGGTTCTTCGCATGGCAACCATCGAAGGTGCGAGAGCGGTCGGTCTTGACCAGGAAATTGGCAGTATCGAAATCGGCAAAAAAGCGGATTTGTCTATCCTCAACCTTTATGATTTTCATACGTATCCGAGCGAAGGAGCAGATCCATATTCCCGTATTGTATACGCCGCTTCCAAAGATCAGGTGGAAACTACCATCGTGAATGGACGGATTATTATGGAAGACCGCAATATGCAGACCATGAATAAGAACCATGTGCTTAGTGATGCGAACAAAGAAGCAAAGCAGTTATTCCATAGGGCTTCCCGGTATATGTCTAATTCTTTTGTATAAATTATGAGCAATCTCCTCCCTGCCGGCTGGAAATTCTGATATGCTGATGACGGAATAATAGCGCAGAAGGAGAGGAAGAGAAATTATGCTTAGTGCAAAACATGGAGATATTACCACTGTCACCAATGTCGATTATATTTGCAATGCTGCAAACGGGAAGGGGTCGATGGGCGGCGGGGTTGCCGCTGCCATCAAAAAAGCTGGTGGAGAGACTATTGAACAGGAAGCAGAAGCCTACTGCAAAAAGAACGAGCCGAAGCGCGGCGAGCTTTACACGACTACGGCCGCCAGTCTCCCGTATGAAGCCATCCTTCATTTGGTGACGATGGAAGCCCCGGAGGAAAAGTCGAACTATGACGTGGTTTATTCCTGTCTTCAGGCGTTAATACGCTACTGCCAGGAGAATCACATCTACCGGGTCGCCCTGCCGGCACTTGGCACCGCCACCGGCGGCCTGGACCCCGAGACCGTCGCGATTTATTATCGGGAGCTGCTGCACAACATACGGGAAATTCAATTTATCGCTGTCGATATGGACGAAGCGTTCATTCAGGCGCTCGAAGCCGAATAGCACAGATACAAGGCCCCGGGGTTTTTACTCCGGGGCCTTTCAAATAATTTTTTCAACCCTGCCCTTCCCCTTTATTTGTCCTTACTTTCTGCTTCCTGCCGTCCGGCAGTCTGCACCGCATGCACCACGGCAATCGCAGCAACGAAAATGGACGGCACGTACACCGTAACGAGCAGACTTACGTAAAGCACAAAAAACAACACCGCCCAGAGGTATTTTTTAACATACACCTGTCCCGCACCTGGAATGAAAAGCGACAACAGCCCCGCTATCCACATCTTTTTGTTTCTCATATTCTATCCCTGCCTCCTAAAAATTTTTAATTATCCATGAATATTAATATTTCTTCAGCCGATATAAGAATTACTGTATCAACCATACTTTTATTGCATCGGGAGGCTATTAATATGCTGTTTTCAGCAAAACCATCATCTGCACCTGCTTCACAATTTCCAGGGGACGCCCATGCCGGCAGCCGGATCAGGCTTTCCCCCGGAAGCGATCTGCACCGTCAGCTCCAGCTGATTCATCTAACTGACCATGACCTTTATATACTATCCGAACTTCAGCCAGTCATTGCTGAAAACATCGAAGCTATTGTTGATGCCTTTTACCGCAACCTTAAGAACGAGCCCAGCCTGCGTGCAATCATTGAAGAGCACAGCTCGGTCGAACGGCTGAGCCGGACGCTTGCTGTCCATGTGCAGGAAATGTTTCAGGGGACAATGGAGGATACTTTTATTCAAAAGCGGCTGAAGATTGCCCAGGTTCATTTACATATCGGCCTTCTGCCTAAATGGTACATGTCCTCGTTTCAAGACATGGAGCAGTCCATCCTTCATTTTGTCGACCAGCACCTTAACAGCCGGGCTGATTTGCTTCCAGCTGTTCTTGCAGTTACGAAAATCATTAACCTCGAGCAGCAGCTTGTGCTTGAAGCCTACGAGGAGGCCCACCTTACACTTCACAAAGAACAGCAGGCTGTTAAAGATCATCTGCACGAACAAATTTCTGTCACTACCCGCTCGCTCCGGGAGGTTTTCAACCAGACAAATACCTCTGTTGCTTCACTTACTGCAACTTCCAACAGGGTCGTTACCATTTCAAAAGAAAATGTTAAGAGCAGCTCTGGAGCCGCTTCCCAGTCCGAGGAAGGCAAGCAAGAGCTCGAACGGCACGGAAAGCATATGAAAAGCCTCCAGGAGCTCATGGATTTTATGCGTACTGAAACGGGTGAACTCAAAGCAATTGCAGCTAAAATTGATGATATCACAAACATCGTCACTGGGATCGCTGAACAGACGAATCTTTTGGCCCTGAACGCCTCAATTGAATCTGCCCGTGCCGGCGAACACGGACGCGGATTCGCGGTGGTAGCCACAGAAGTCCGTAAGCTTTCCGGTGAGACAAAAAAATCCGTAGATACCGTATCTGAGCTTGTCCGGGAAACAAATGACCAAATTCAGCTTGTGAGCAACCACATTGAAAACGCGGACAATCAGATCAGTAACGGCACGAAACGGGTCCACGAAATCAACAGCATGTTTGATGGTATCGTACAGGAAATGGCAAGAAGCCGCCAGCAGAGCAATGATGCCGAAGCGGAGGTTCATTCACTCATCCAGGAGCTGCGCGAAGTCGAGCAGGCCATTTCTCAGGTAGGGAGCTCTGTTTCCTCTCTCCATGAGCTAACGAAGGAATAACACCCTCCGATTCTCGTGCTATACTTACACCATAGCCAGAGAAAAGGAGGCCCTCAGATGGAAACTCAGGAACAGCTTACAGATATTACAAAGCAGTATTTGAACACTTATGAGGCGTTAAAGAAAAAATATCCGTGGCATCATTCGGACGCCCGCATGTTCATGCTGATGGCATCGATGTATTCCCTGCAACACCAGTCGTTTGACATTGAGCGGTTTGACCGTCTCCAGCAGACGATTAAAAAGAACAACAGCTGGTTTTCACCGCTGCGGTCCCACCAGCGTTTTCCAATCGCTGGTATGCTTGACTGTTTGTCCGACAACCCCGAGGACAGCTGGAGCGGTTTTAAGCAGCTGTACAGCCAGTTGGTTCAGGGACCGTGGGGGCGTGGCACCTCTACGTACGCTGCCGCTTTATCATATTACACCTTCTTCCGGAACGACTTTTCAGCTGTACCGGCGTTTACTGCCTGGTACGAGTTTCTGCAGGAATCCTTTCCGGATTTAACAAGTGCGGATTATTATCCTCTACACACACTTTATATTCATCAGTTCCCCGGAAATAAGGAACAGATGATTGAGCATATGAACAGTGCCCATCACCAGCTGCTCGAGCGGGACTTTAAAAAAGGTGCTCAACTTCAGTACCTTTCCTTTTTATCCGCTCTGAATCTCGAAAGTATAAACTCAGCTGCATACTTTGAACGTTTTGACGACATCCTTGGCCATTGGCAGTCCGGACAGTGGCACGTACGTCCGTTCTATTACTCGCTTTTCGGAGTGCTCGGATTTACAGCTTCTTTTTCTACCATTATTGATGACGCCCGAAGCGTTCATGCCCTCCTGGCTGAGCAGAGTGAATTTCGGCGGTTTCAGCATTTTGCGGTTCATATCTCCATACAGATTGCTGTGGCCCACCACGCTTCCCTACAGGACGGCAGCCTGCCTCCAGCATTAATCGACGCGCAGCGGGCTGTGGCTCTGCAGGCACTGAATTCCTCCACTTCTGCTTCAGCAGCAATAACCCTTTAAAACAAATTGAAGGCGCACACTACCCGTGCGTCTTCTTCCAATTTATAACTGTTGCAATTATTACAATTGTGCTACGATAGTTTCTGCTTATTTACATACATTCAACGTCTCATCAGTTCACAGGGAGGGGATTCAGATGCCACGTTTTTATTCTGTTATTATCATGCTTTTTTTCTTACTATTTATAAGCGGCTGCGGCATGCTTCCTTTTTCTGCTGATTCCGGCGAGAGCGATAAGGGGATATTTGTCTCCCCTTCAGGAAATGATGAGCAAAACGGCACTATCGATGCGCCTTTTCAGTCTGTTCAAAAGGCCGCTGATACCGCGGAAGCCGGAGATACTATTTATTTACGGGAAGGCACTTATCAGGAAAATGTGAACGTGAGCCAACAGGGTGAAGAACAGCTTCCTATCACCGTCCGTCCGTTTGAAAATGAAAACGTTCATTTAAAAACCGCTGGCGATAAGCCGTTTTTTTCTTTAGAAGATACCGAATACATAACGATTAAAAAATTCACCTTTCATCAGGAAAATACGGCATCTGTGATTGCTTCCTCCGGAGAAACCAGGGCCCTCCAAATACTTGATAACCGTTTTTTATCGTCTCAAAGAGCGGAAGAAGAGCCTGGGTCAGCAGTCCATATAGCCAGTTCAGATGCAGACAGCATTCACGAGGACACGATCATAAGCGGCAACACTGTCGAAAGATGGAAGCATGCCCCCGCCTTTGCACTAGAGGGCAACATAGCTTCGTTTACAGTTTCCCACAACCGGTTTGAGAAAGCTTCCGGAACATCTCTCGATCTTCAGGCAGTGCCCGGGGAAGTAAACGGCCGGGTCCCGTCCGGAGGTGTGGTGAAAAACAATATTATTGATTCCTCGAACAGAAGCACCGATCCGGCTGTTGCAGTCGAGGGAGCCGATGAGGTCACTTTTTCACATAACACTATAAGCGGAGGGGCTGTTGGGACATTTATCCGTAACACTTCCTTTGCAGAAACAGAGGATCTATCGTTCAAAAATAATGTATGGCGGGACCAAACGTCGTCCGGAACGGCTCTGGTTCAAGGACCTGCTCAACGTCCAATCAGCCGCGTTTCTTTTTCAGAGAACACCTGGAAAAACGCGCACGGCAGCCGGGACTCCGCCCAGCTGCGTATCCAGTCCTCCATACGACATTTAAGCGTCATCAATAACGATTTTGAAGGCTCCACATTCAACGGATTTTATATTGATGCCACTGAAGACATCAGCAACTATGTTACCCTGAAGGACAATTCCTTTCCTTCTTCTTCCAGAGCTGAATGGAAATGGGAGGGACGTGAATTCAGGGATCTCGTTACATTCCAGCAATATATCGAACAGGATGCCCCCTCCTCTTCTTCTGAAGAAACTGACTAGAAGCTCTGACAGCTGTAGGGGACCCAATGTGCAAAACCTGTGCAGCAGCTGTGCACAGGTTTTTTCCTTTCTGCTTTCAGTCTTTTGTATAATGACCGAAGAACCGTCCGAAGGAGTGATAGTATCAAAAGCATAACTGCTTTTATTCAAAATTTATTTTCAGAATTAATGAAGGACAATGCTGCCGGCCTGGCTGCTCAGCAGGCGTTTTATTACCTTTTATCCATTTTCCCGCTGCTTATTTTGTTTCTATCACTTCTTCCCTACTTTAATATCGATGCCGACCGGGCTGTATCACTTTTGTACCAGTTCGTTCCTGCAGAGGCTGCCTCTCTGTTTCAGGACACGATTGAAGATACGATAAACAGCTCGAGCAACGGGCTGCTTACCATCGGGATCATTGGCACGATATGGACAGCCTCCAACGGCCTGAATGCTTTTATTAAGGCGGTGAACGGGGCTTATGATGTTATCGAAACGCGTTCCTTTTTCAAGGTGCGGCTGCTGTCTGTCGGTTTAACCTTTGGATTAATGCTCTCCGTTATTATTGCACTCTTTCTGCCCGTGTTCGGCAATTTAATTTTATCGGCAGTGCAATCATTTATTTATGTTCCGGAGGATACTGTTTTTCTTGTTCAGCTCCTGCGCTGGCTTATTACTATTTCGATTACTTCCGTCATTCTCGCCATGCTCTATCATCTTGCACCGAACAATAATATGCCCTTTTGGTCTGTTTTGCCGGGGGCAATGACAGCAACGCTGCTCTGGCAGGTAATTTCGCTGGGGTTTTCCTTTTATGTCAACAACTTTGCCAACTACGCCTCCACGTATGGCAGTCTTGGCGGCGTCATCGTGCTAATGCTGTGGCTGTTTCTGGTGGGACTGATTCTAGTCACCGGCGGAGAAATTAATGCTCTTATCTACCGACAGAGGCAGAGAAAGCGTCCCACTCCCCTGCTTCATGATTATTATTAACCTCTTTTGGCTCTGTATTGGTAGAACGTGAGTGATTGTAGTATACTAAACGGGCAAAAGTGTAGAAAAGGAGAGCCCATACATGAGTAAAAAAATGATTTTTTTCGATATCGATGGAACGCTGTACGATGAAAATAAACAGCTGCCGGCTTCCACCAGAGATGCTATTCAAATGCTCCGGAGCAAAGGCCATGAAATCGCGATATCCACCGGAAGAGCCCCCTATTTGTTCGACGACCTCCGGGAAGAACTCGATATCCACACGTTTATTTCGTTTAACGGTCAATTTGTGAAATATAATGGAAATGCTATTTATCAAAACACGATTCCCACCGCAAAACTTCAGTCTTTGCAGTCCTTCGCTGCTGAAAAAGAGCATCCGATTGTATTTATGGGCAGCAGTGCCATGAAAGCTAATATTGAATTTCATCATGATATTCATGACAGCATTACAACGCTTGGCGTAGAGCATCCCGAATTTGACGCTTCGTTTGCAGAACAGAACAATATTTATCAGGCCCTGCTGTTTGCCCGGGAAGACGAGGAAAACCGTTATGTAGACCAGATGCAGGATCTACGGTTTGTGCGCTGGCACCCTTATTCACTCGACGTCATTCCTCCTGGAGGGTCTAAAGCAAACGGAATCAAAAACCTAATCGCTGAAGCCGGTATTGCGCTTGAGGACTGCTATGCCTTTGGAGATAATTACAACGATGTGGAAATGCTTCAGTACGTACCAAACAGCGTTGCCATGGGAAACGCCCCGGATGAGGTTAAAAGCTATGCCCGCCATATTACCGCTGACGTGGGAAATGATGGCATTGCGCGCGGCCTGGAAAAAGTAGGTCTGCTGTAGCCCCTGGGTTTATTAACAGCAAATAATGACAGGAAGCCGCTTTGTAAAAAAGGCGGCTTTTTTCTTTAGTAAGCAATGAAACAATTTCGGTAAATGAAATCATATTCACTCATAAAAAAAGAAGCTTTAATCTATGTAAGCTTCTTTTTAATTCGATGGTTCGGATAGTTTTGACGGTTCCGTTTGTTCCGAAGGCTTCGGTTCCTCCGGGGCTGCCTGCTCAGGGGGATACAAATACTGCTGAAGAGCCTTTGGTTTATTTGTAATAATCCCCGTGACGCCGGCATCTATTGCTTTTTTCCATCCGCTTTTTTTATCAATAGTATAAGGAATAACCTCGAGTTCCGAATTAATAGCGTCGTCAATCCAGGATTTATCGATCGTGCGGTAATGAGGGTGAAGCTCTGTAGCTCCGACGATTTTCGCGTATTCACACGGGCGGTACAGGTGCACCGCGTAAAGAATAGCGATATTGATCTCTTCCGACAGCTCCCGAACGTAGGCCATCGACCGGTGATTGAAGCTCGACACTGTAGCCGATTCTATTTTTTCATAGTCGTTCAGCAGGTTAATCACAGCTTCTTCAAGCCCTTTATGAGCAATGTTGGAATTTTTTAATTCAAGCACAAGCTTCATTTCCTCCATTCCTGTTTCCTGCAGAAGCCGCTCCAGACTGACGATTTTTTCCTTGCGGTACCGTTTATGCATCCACGCCCCCGCGCTTAAATCCTGCAGTTCCTTGTATGTATATTCGTGAACACTTCCGGAAGCGCCGGTTGTACGTTTCAACAGCGTATCATGAATCAGTACCGGTACCCCGTCTTTTGACAGCTGCACATCTGTTTCAATTGCGTCTGCTCCGTCTGTGACAGCCTGGCGGAAAGCCGACATGGTGTTTTCCGGACGACGGTCTGAAGCCCCCCGGTGGGCTATAATTGAAGTCAAAATATCTTTCCTCCCTGCACATAACCGTACAAAACCTGCTCTATGAGTGCAGGTTCCGGTAGATGCCCTACTGCCGGTTATCATCGTTCTTTTCTGCTTCTTCTGCTGTTTTTATAAACCCCATCTGCAGTCTAAGCTTCTCTTATTTATATATTCACATTATGGGCTTTGAAAATCAACCATTAACGTTTTTCTATATAAACTGAACGGCCTTCAAACAGCTCTTTTGATTTTCACCAGGTAAAGCAGAACAGACAGCTGCAGCTACAGCAGATTTAATTATTCTTCTGCATTTTTTGAGACAGAATATATCTTTCACTGATACCAAAATAACGCACTTCCCCGCTGCCGTTTAGTGAAAAGGAAGATAAGCCCGAAGATACGTTTGTTTCTTTTGATAAGCTGGTAACCTCTTCGTGCATCTGAATCGTCTGAATGCTCGATTCTGTATCATACCAATGGTATCCGAACAGACCAGCAACCCCCAGACCAATCACTGTGATAATTGTATAAAATTTTCCCATGTCCCCCACTCCAATTGCGTTTCATATGATAAATAATGCTATGGCTGCAGCCCCCCTGCCGCAGATTTCTTAATTTATATAAGCTTCTAGTTATTACCCTATATTATACACTTCAAAGATGATACAGGCTTTAATCATTTTTCGTTTATTTATGGGCTTAACCCTGCGAAATACAAAAAAACTCCGCCAGGGCGGAGTTTTACAAAAGCATGGATGTATTTAATAGTACAAGCGCAAGCAGCGAGCTTCCGTACAGCAGGGAACAAAGCTGCCTGCTTTCTTTTGCATCTGCACTCGTAATCCACAGTACGTAAAACAGATACGTAAGCACGGCAAACAACATCAGGGATAAAACAATAATAATCATTTTAGCTCCCTTCCCGCTTTTTGTCAGAATCTTTAATTTAATTTTAATGTATGCGTTCGGTCATTTCAAACCTTTTTCGCTTTTAGACACATATTTTCTCTAAGGCAACTTTTAGACCGGACCGGATTGAACAACAAACCCCCGGGCCCAGGGCCCGGGGGTAACTTATATATTATGGCGCCCTAGGCAGGATTCGAACCTGCGACCTACAGCTTAGGAGGCTGTTGCTCTTCCCCTGAGCTACTAGGGCTTATGTGTATAACTATGACCTTTGCTCCAGTGAACAAAGACAAATGTAAGAATACGTGGAAATGCTCTCATTGTCAAGATTTCCTTTCACAAGCACCTGATGAAAGAAAGCACCCAACCGTCAAGTTGGATGCTTTTTTCTGTTTTGTTATTTCGTTACTCTATACTCACGTAGCATGTGAGCGAATATCTGCTCGATATGCTTTTTCTCAAGCTTTGTGCAATCTTTTGGTTTTTTGCCGGCTTCGGCAATTACCCATTGGTTGCTGCGCGTGTCGATCAGATACAGTTTGTCGTTTGGAAGGAAGACCTGGCTGAGTGATTTCTTTTTCGGTTCATCCAGTGTCAAATCAACCATGACATCGATGTTACGATCAAAGTGACCGCTGACAGAGCCTTTTAACTCGGACTCCAGAAGTTCAATCGTAAATGTTTCATCCCTGAACCGTTTTCTGTAGTCTTCTTTTTCCAGCCCGCCCTGCTCCACAATTTCCGTTAAGACTTCGTCGAAATCTCCCCAGAGCTTATCAATACATTTGCTGATTCGTTTCATTTTTTCTGCTGTACTGTCTTCCGTATCATTTTTATGAAAATCAAATTCTTTTGACCAATCCATCTAATCCCTCCTAGAACTCTTAGCAGTTTTTCTTCCCGTTTCCGGAAAAGCTCACACTAGCATTTTATCTTGTTGACTCCCCTGTGACTATAGATTCATGCAGAATTTGTTAATTTTTTATATCCAGCCACGGTACTCCATTGCTTCCTGCAGCCGGTCCATGGCGAAAATCATCGCACCGTTTCTGTTGGTGGTCTTGTGTTCGTAGGCTGATTTTTCCGTTTGTTCGTATGCTTCGAGTATAAATTCCTTCATCCGTTCATTAATTACATCTTCAGACCAATAGTAGTTCATATGGTTCTGAACGGATTCCAGATACGACACGATAACACCACCGGCATTCACTAAAATATCCGGATATACTGCCTGCCCCTGGTCCTTTAAAATATGATCTGCTTCCGGTGTTGTCGGTCCGTTTGCAAGCTCCATAATCTTCGGGGCTTTTACCCGGTCCGCATTATCTTTTGTAATAACGCCTTCCATGGCAGCAGGTATCAAAATATCAGCGTCCGTATAAAGGATCTCCATGTTATTTTCGAGCAGATAGTTTTCTCCGTATTCCTGCAGGCCGCTGTTTCCTGCTTTTGCCTGCTGGGCTCTCGGAATATCAAGCCCCTCCTCATCATACAGAGCGGCTTTGGAGTCGCTGACGCTCACAATTTTACATCCTAAATCGTACAGCAGTCTTGCGGCGATCTGTCCGGCGTTGCCAAAACCCTGGACGGCCACGCGTATGTCTTCGGCACGTTTGTTTTCCTGCTCAAGCATTTTTTCGATAATATATACAGCGCCGCGGGCCGTTGCTGATTCTCTTGCTTTTGAACCGCCGACAAGAGGTGGCTTGCCGGTGATAACGCCGGGCTCGTGACCGCCTGCCATCCGGGAGTAGGTATCCATCATGACGCTCATGACCTTTGGATCCGTATACACATCCGGGGCGGGCACATCTTTATTGGGACCCAGAAGGTCAAACAGGGCCTCTGTGTATCCTCTGCTGACCTGGCGAAGCTCACGGTCACTCAGCATGGAAGGATCACAGACGACACCTCCCTTTGCTCCGCCATGCGGAATCTGAACAAGCGCGCACTTAAACGTCATCCATGCGGCCAGCGCCTCCGTTTCCTCTTCATCCGTCTGGGGGTGAAAGCGGAGCCCGCCTTTCACCGGACCAAGCACATCATTATGCTGCGTCCGGTAGCCGGTAAACATCTGGGTGTGGCCGTCGTCCATTTCCACCGGGAACTGGACCTCCACTTTTCTTTTCGGGTATTTCAGTATTGTTTCTACAGTGTTTGGCAATTGAATAAGCTGGGAGGCTTCAGCGATCTGTTGATGCACAACACCGAGCGGCCCCTGGTTATTTTGTCCGGTCATGCTGTTCTTCCTTTCTATTGGACTGACGCCCCTAAAATATTTTGTGCGTGTTTTAGCGCAAACACATGTCCTTCCTCGTCAAAGCTTGCTACAGCATCCTGATGGATGACGATATCGAAGCCTTTATTATAGGCATCTACTGCTGTATGAAGAATACAGATATCGGTACAGACGCCGGCAAGGTGAAGCTCGGTAATGCCGCGTTCTCTCAATTTCAGTTCCAGGCTTGTTCCTGCAAATGCACTATACCTTGTTTTGTCCACCTGCCAAACATTCGGCTGATGTCGTATAGATTCATACAGACTCTGAATGCTTCGATACAGGTCCCTTCCCTTCGTTCCAGCTATATTATGGGGAGGAAACAGCTTCGTTTCCGGATGATACTCATCCCCCTCTTCGTGGCGGTCGAGGGCAAATACGACAAAATCATCCGCGGCCTGATAGGTTTCGATTAATTGATAAATAGCGCTTTCGATTTTCTGACCCGGCTCCCCGCAGGTGAGTGCACCTTCTTCCGCTACAAAATCCATCGTGTAGTCAATCACAATAAGGGCACGCGAATAGTTCATCAGCCTTCCCCTTCCTTTTTATGAATGCCGCACCAGCGGATTAAAAAGTCTGCGTACACTTTCGTTACGTTTTTTACACTTTCCAGGTCCACCCATTCATCCGGTTCGTGCATTTTTGCGCCTGATGGGCCGTAGCATGTAACAGCCGTATCATAATAAAGGCCGTAATACCGGGCATCTGTCGTTACCGGAATCGCCTGTCTGCCGCATTGTTTTCCGGTCACCAGCTCATGGGCTTCATCGAGTTTGGCAAACAGAGGGTCATCCTCGGGCATCACCATACCCTCCGCATGAAAACCAAAGGATTCAAAGGCCGGAGGATTCTCGCGAAGCCACTCATCATCTTTTGTTTTATCAAGAATCCAATCGATTAGATCCTGCTTGCCTTCGGCCGGGGCCTTCCCCGGGTAAACCGCAGAACGAACCTCAAGTGTCGCTTCTACAGGAATATTGGAGGCAAAGTCCCCGCTGTGCATCGTTCCTACCTCCACGTCGATCGGCTCTTTCATATGGGCAAATTCCGGCGGCTTTTGTTCATCCCGGTTGACGTATTCCCGGTAGCTCTGCAGAGCCTCAATCACGCTTTGTGCTTTTTCGATGGCATTCGCTCCGACGCCGGTTTTATCCGACTGCAGGTTGCTGCTCGTATCGATATGAATACGGACCCAAATGCTTCCAAGCTGGGCGGTGGATGGGCACTGCCCGAACGGTTCCGGAATGAGAACCGCATCTGCCAGATGTCCGGCGTTCGCTGCAGCGAGCGTCCCGTTGCCTGTTGCTTCTTCCTCGATAACCGTTTTGATGGAAAAATCAGCTGCTGGTTCGTACCCTGCATCCCGTATAGCTTTATAGGCATAAATCATTGCCGCCACACCGCTTTTCATGTCGAGCACCCCGCGTCCGTAAAGGCGGTCTCCAATACGCTGCGCTCCCCATGGATCCACGCTCCATTTGTGCTTTGGCTCCGGACTTACAACGTCCACATGGCCCTGAAAAAGCAAACTGCTGCCTTCGGACTTACGGGAACTGCGCGGTGCTTTCGCCACTACTACCGGACGGCCTGCGTAGGACCACTCGCTTGGGGAGTACCCCCGAAGAGAGCTGATTTCTTTTTCGTCGACATCCACTGTTTCTACGTCCATCTGCAGCTCGTTCTGAAAAAAATTCTTTAAGTATAATTGTAGGGATCCTTCATATTCGATCGTACTCGGAAATCGTGCGATCGTCTGTAAAAACTCTATTTCCTCTTCCCACAGATTATCAACTGAAGCTAATACTTTTTGACTGGGATTGATGGTCTCTGTCACTCGCTTTCCCTCATTTCTAAAAAGACTCTTTTACTCTCTTCGACTTTTCCCATTTTGACTTCAAAGTATGCTTCCGGTTTGAAAGTATTAGTTATTATAAAAACAGCTTCGGGCTGTAGACGCCACCCGTTTCTGCATATAAAAAAAGGGAAACGACTAAGCGCCTTCCCCCTGAATCAATACGGAACTGTCCCACTGCAGCCAAAAACCTGCCGAAAACCAGGCAGCTGCAAGCGCCAGTGTAAAAAAGAGTACGCCCCATACCTGCGCAGGGACGCGGCTCACCCGGTGCATCCCCGTAGCATCTCCGGCGTCGCCCGGCATCTGCAGACTCCGCTGCAGAATGATCCAGGCCGACCGGACTGACTGGATGACCAGAAGTACACCGAGCATGAACATAATCCACATCATAAGCATGACCATATTTTCAATGAGCAGGTACAGACCCCCACCCGAAGCTGCCAGTCCCCAGACGATCCCGGCAGGATTACGCACCCAGAGAAGCGTATTCCAGATGAGCAGTCCTACAAGGGCTATCATGAGTCCGCTGTACCAGCCGGAGGTGAATACCCAGCTGTAAAGAAGAGCCATCCCGCTTGCAAACGGATAGCCGGCGAACGTTGTAAGCGCCTGGCCAAGCCTCCCTTTATGACCGGTTTCAGCAAGTCCCTCTCTCGTATAAAATAAAGAGATCGAGCGCACTTTCCCACCGGTGGCAAGCGCCATGAAGGCATGTCCGTTTTCGTGCACCATTGTCTGAAACAGCGATAAATAGGTGCCAAGCACTGGTGTGTACGTAAGAGCCGTTAACACGACAGCTGCTGTCAGAAAAAACAGGATCGTTTCCATCATGACTTTTCTTCCCGGGCGTGAAGGGGAAGCGGACGATGACTTGCTACCGCCTGCTTTAACGCCTGCTGCATGTATCCCATCCCGCGGTATTCCCGGAGCGGAAAAACGGTTCTCTCCATGGGCAGTATCCTCGTGATGACCGGATCGTATTTTTTGCCGAGCAGCACTACATACCGGTCGTATTCATTCATCTGCTTTTCCTGCCACTGCTGTATGCAGAAAGCCCGGGAGATTTCCTCCTGCTGTCTTTTTCCAAATGTAACATCGTAATTTGTGTTAATAAGCTCCTGCGGGTACATAAAACCGTGCTTGCCTGAGAGCACGGCCCACTGGTCAGCGAATGCCTCTGCGTAAGCCCGGCACAGCTGATGGAACGTACTCTGATACACGTGCTTTACAGGCAGAGGCCCAAGATCCGGCTCCGTGTCCCAGGCTTTTTTCGCCCCGCAGGGAATTATCGCGAGCTGTTTCAATGCCATTCACCTTATTTCCTTGATTTTCGAGCACGCCGTTTGTGGTCGCTTTCCGTTTTCCAGGTATAGAGGGCCGGCACCAATAAAAGCGTCAGCACTGTCGAAAAGACAAGACCCGTCACAATTGCTGTTCCGAGTGGCTGAAACAATGGATTATCCCCCAGAGCGATCGGCAGAAGACCGGCGATAGACGTGAGGCTCGTCAACAGAATCGGCCGGAAACGCTCTTCCCCGGCTGCCACAACGGCTGTCCGCACGGACTCACCGCTTCGTATGCGCTGTTCCATAAATTCTATCATAACGACCGCATTCCGTACGACGATACCAGCAAGACTGACTGCCCCCATCATCGACATGAATCCGAGTCCTGTCTGTGTCAGGAACAAACCGAGAATGACCCCCGCAATTGCTACATACACTGCACTCAAAACGATAAACGGAATACGCAGCGAGTAGAACTGCAGTGCAAACAATATGAGCAGCAGGAACACCACGACAATGAATATCTGTCCAATATCAATAAATACATCGTTTCGTTCGGACGTTTCTCCACCTACCTGGACACTGACACCTCCGTATTCATTTTCAAGTGAGTCAAGAAAATCCCCGGCTGCCGCTAAAATCTCGTCCTCGGAAGCATCTCCCGGATAAGCTCGGACCGTAATGGTCCGTTCCGTATTTTCGTGCGGGATAGCGGAAGTCGTCGTTTCCTCTACACCACGTCCCAGGTCATTTAAAGTAACTGCTTCTCCGCCCTCGTCTCTGGCCACAACGATTTGATCCAGGTCGCTGTTTGTTACCCGCTCCCCATTATCGTACATTACTTGAACTGGTATGACTTCATTATCTGCATTCCACTGGCCAAACGGCACTCCTTCCCCGAGCAGGCGGAGCTCTGTGCTTATGGTTTCGTTGGTTACACCTGTACCTTCCAGGGCTTCCCTGTCCTGCTCAAATCGCCACTGGTTTACATTCTGATTGGCGTTCGAAACCGCTAAGTCAACACCTTCTGTTTCTGCAAACAGCGCTTCCACCTCCGCCGCTGCTGAAAACAGTTCATCCGTTTCTTCACCAGAGAGCTCAACGGCAATTGGGGCTCCCACCGGAGGACCCGATTCAACAATCGACCCCTGGGCTTCAACGTTTTCAAAGGTGTTCCGAATCTCTCCCGGCCATATTTCGCTTCCTTCCCTTGCCGGAATTTCTTCAGGGTTTACGTATACGAGAAAATTCATATCATTTGGTCCGGCGGCACCGCTTCCCGATCCCCCTGAAAATACGGTAGGGATTTCCGTTCCTGCATATGAAGATACCGACGTTACTCCTTCCTGTTCCTGCAGCCAGCTGCTCACTTCCTCCGCCTCGGCCTCCGTTTCTTCAAGCGGGGTGTTTTCCGGTACAGAGGCTTCGATAAATACTTCCTCCCGCTCCGTATCCGGGAAAAACTCGAGCGGCGTGTAAGGAACAAGCGCAAATGCCGAGGTTCCCAGTATCAGTCCGGCAAGCGAAACAATAACCGGCCGCTTCACGACACGTGTCAGCACACGTTTGCTGTACCATCTCGCTGAGCGGTCAAGAAATGCACCCAGAAATCCCGGCGACGTCCGCTTGTCCTTCTTTTTTCTTCTCTTCTCTACAATACCCCGGTAAATAGGGATAAAAAAGATCGCAAGAAGCGTGGACGAAAGCAATACCGTAATCAGCACCACAGGGAGCGGACGGATAAATGAACCCGCCGCGCCTGGAAGGAATAAAAGCGGAAAAAAGGTGAAGACAACAGCGAGCGTCGACACGATAACCGAGACAAGTACTTCCCGCACCCCGTTACTGGCTGCGTCAATCGGACTGTCTCCCATCCGGAGTCGGCGGTCAATATTATCATTCACGACAATCGCATCATCCACAAGAATCCCGAGTGAAATAATAAAAGCAATTAAAGAAATTTGATTCAGGCCGACATCGGTAAATGGAAGAGGGATCATTCCGATCGCAAGTGCCGCCGGGATCGATATGGCTACCGACAGCGCGGTACGGATTCGCAGACCGATAGAGCAGACAATCAATACCGACACAAATGCCACCACAAATGAGATGGCAAGGCTTGAAAACAAATCCTCCACGACGTCGCCCTGCGTATAGAGCTGGGTGAGCTCCATTCCTTCAGGCAGCTGCTGTTCAAAATCCGCTATTACGTCATCTAAACTGCTTTGGGCCTGCGGCACGCTCGCGTTTTCCGCGAGAAAGAATGTTACCGACAGGGCCGACTGCTGATTATACTCCACCTGCTCCTCGGTCGGAGCGTATGTGTTTTCCACTGCTGCAACATCGCCAAGCAAGGCATTTTCCCCATCACTCTGCTGGCCCGGACTTATTTCAATGTTTTCCCAGTCCTCTACGTTTTCAAGTGCTTCAAGCTCTACCTGATACAATTCCCCGTCCTGCTGCCACTCCCCGGGTGGAATGACTTCCAAGGCAGAAGAGAGCGCCCCGATCACCTGGCCGGACTGCAGTCCTTCCTCCTCCAGCGCTTCACTGTCGAGACGGATCTGCAGTTCACGTTCCACATCTCCAGTGATTTCCAGGCTGTCAATATCAGGTATTCCGGTGAACCGCTGCTCCCAGTTCTCAATTAGCTGTACCGCCTTCGGAACTGCCTCCTCATCTACTGTCAGCTGGTAAATAGCGAGCCCCTGCTGACTCAGCTCACTGTTGATGGACGGCTCTTCTGCGTCATCCGGAAACGAGGTGCTCACCTGCGACAGCTTCTGCTCGAGACTGTTCCACACCTGCTCCGGATTTTCCGTGCTCTCATCAAGCTCTACAGTAATTGACGACAGCCCGGGTGAAGATACTGAAGAAATCGACGCTGTGGACGATTCATTATCAAGCTCTTCTTCAAGCTGGTTCGTAACCGTCGTTTCCACTTCTTCTGCCGAGGCTCCGGGGTAAACCGTTGTTACCTGGCCCACCGGTGGATTTGTTGATGGAATTTCCTTTTGCGGCAGCTGAAAAAAAGACAGGGTGCCGACAATGATAAGCATCACAATAAATAATAAAATCAGCTTTGGTTTTGCAATTATTTTTTTCACATTTCTCCCCCCAGTATCATTACCCCCAGTATACTTTGTTTTGAACGAAAATGACACTAGTGTCATTTAAATTTAAAAATTATTTACGGCCGCTTAATGCCGTTTAAGAAAATATTATATATCGTCTCCACCCATTCCTCCTCACTGAGGGACGGGTCCGGGGCCTGCACTGCCACCATCAGCATCCGTGTGATGCCATGCGTCGGAAGGTCCTCGCGGATGGCTCCCTCCCTTTTCCCGGCTTCGATCAGTGTATAAGCCCGGCTCCCAAGTTGACCCAGGTACTGCTGGAGCTGCTCTACGTTTATTTCCACCTGGGCCGAAGCATGATGATCCATGACCGGAAAAATGTCAAATGCCTGATGAACTGATGCCTGCTGCACCCACACCCGGATATAGGCCCTCATCCGTACTGAAAAGTCCGTCTGCCGGTCGGCTTCATCGAGCTGGGAAAATACCTGCTCCAGCTTGTCGAGCATATAGGCCGTCACCAATTCTTCTTTTTTAGCATAATAGTTGTAAATGGTGCTTCTTGCCACCCCAAGACGCTCCGACAGGGCTTTGAAATGAAACGAGTGGTAGCCTTCATCCATGATTAGCTTTTCCGTTTCCTGAAAAAGCGTTCTGCGGTCAATGGTTCGCTGTCTCGGCATCGGGGAGTCCTCCTTTCCATTTTAGTTTTAAGCAAAAAACAGCATATTAAGGCCTGCTATTCCAATAATGACGGCCGTGAGCGTACGAATGTGCTTTTGCGGAAGCTTTTCGAAATATCGGATGCCAATTCTTGTGCCAAGCAGCACGCATACGATTCCTATAGGAATATAAAGCAGCAGCTCCCTCGAAAAGTCGCCGGCACCCGCGTGAGCAAAGACCGTTAAAAGACTTCCGATTAGAAATGTAATCTGCAGGTTCGCTGTGTAATGATATTTGTTAGCTGTTGTTAATAAAAAATAAACGACGAAAAAAGGACCGCCAACGCCAAAAACGCCTCCTACCAGCCCACCGCAAAACCCAAGTGCCAGTGGAACTATTTTCGGCACCGGCCGCAGCTTTTTCTCCGGCTTTTGGGCAAAGGTATACACAACCATGCCGAGAAGCACAAGGCCGAGTACTTTTTTCAAAATGTCCATTTCCCCAAAGTTATGTAGAATAAAAAAAGCTGCAAACCTTCCTGCTGCAGTAGCTGCCAGCAAATATCCGAGCTGCGCCCACTGAATGTGCTTATACACCTTGCCTATAATGCTCAGTGCAGTGATAACCGACAGAGAAATAACGAGGAGTGAGCTGAACTGCAACGTAAAGAAAAACGGCACAAAGCTCATCACGAACAGTCCGAAGCCAAAGCCGCTGACGCCCTGAATAAAGCTTCCGGTAAAAATAATTACTGCGATTAAAACAAATTCCCCAATGGCACTCATGTTGTCAGAACCCTTCATTGCATACTTACGCTATTGTATCACGCTTTAAACAAAGATAGAAAAAACGGGAGCGACTTTTGTCACGCCCGCTGATTCGCTGCAAAATAAATCATAAACTCATACAGATGCATCGGCCACTCCCGTTTGGGATGTTCTGCCGGCCAGTGCTGTTCAAGGTATTCAGGATACGTTCCGAGCCAGTCATATGCCACCAGATCGATCAGCTCCGGTGTATGCGACTTCATTCCGTTGTAGTAACGGTATTTGGCTTCCTTCTCTTCTTCGAGCGGAGACTTCCGCTTCGGCCATCGCCACTTTTTCTTTTCCTCCTGCTGGATAAAAACATACCGCTGCGACAGATGAAGCCGAAAGTCCTGCAGACGCTTGCGGTAATAATCATCGAGCTCATAAAGCTCAGGCCAGGGCTTGCGGAAATAGTGCATCCAGGCTTTCATGAACGGCGCCAGCACGTCTCCTTCCACGATGACCGGTACGCCTTCTTCTTCCCACTGCTTTGCCTCCCGGTTCCGCTGTCGTTCGGCCTCGATCCACTCCCACGGCTCCTCAGGAATTTCTGCAAGACGCCCGATCAGCTTTGCCTCGGGGAAATAACGCTTAAGCCGTTCGGACAGATCCGGAATCCACACATTGTTTTCTGCTTCCACCGTAATAATGGTCATTGTTCGTCCTGCCTGACACCGAATAAATATTTCATGCTTTCTGTACTGTGTACAGGCGCATGGCAGGAAAAGTCCCTGCAGACATAAATAGTGGTCTTTCCTTCCTGCACGGGGTAATCCTCTGCAAACGGAGCCGCCCGGCTGAGATCAGTATTTTCTTCGGCGACCACGCTTGTCACTTCCGGATGAAACGCGCGCTGGATGTATGTTTTCACCCGAAACGCCTCGTCATCCTGCGCAGGTCGTATAACTACTTCCTTTCTGTCTCCGTGAAAAAGCACCAGCCCCTGCATGAGATGTCCAAAGGCAGTTGGCGCCTGTTCGATCGAAGCCGAAAAAGCTTCCCATGTTTTTTCGGCTGTTCGTTCAAATTCCATATTGCCGGCAAGACGGGCCAGTCTCATCAGCTGTACTGCAGCTACACTGTTTCCGGAAGGCGCGGCTCCGTCAAAAGCTTCCTTCGGCCGGAAAAGAAGTGATTCCCCGTCGGATGCGGTCAGAAAGAACCCACCGTTTTCCTGATCGTAGTAGTAATCAATCATCGTTTCTGCCCAGGCGGATGCTTTCTCAATATATTCCGGCTTCCACGTCGAAGCGTAAAGCTCTGTACTCGCCCATATCATATTGGCATAATCATCCACGTATGCATCGTACTGCACGTCGCCATCCTTCCAGCGGGCTTTGAACCGTCCGCTTTGATCCTGAAGCCGGGTTTCAATAAAACGGTACGCCTGTTCAGCGAACTCCGTCCATGTTTCCTCCTGGAAAACCCGTCCAGCTTTAGCCATAGAGGCTATCATCCAGCCATTCCAGGATGTAAGTATTTTTTCATCCCGGAACGGACGCACACGCTTTTCCCGGTGTTCGTATAAGGCCTGCAGCGCCTCCTGACGTTCGGCGTCACTCCAGCCGGCAGTCGGACGGTTGATCCGGTTGGGGATGCTTTTTCCTTCAAAGTTTCCGGCCGGGTCGATACCGTACTCAATCGCAAACTGTTCGCCCCGCTCTTTTCCAAGCACGTTTTCAATCTCCTCCGGGGTCCAGACGTAAAATTTGCCCTCTTCCCCTTCGCTGTCAGCATCTTCTCCGCAGAAAAACGCTCCTTCTTCATGGGTGAGATCCCGATGGACATATTTGATGATTTCCTCCACCACTTCCTTATATCTCGTCTGACCTGTCAGCTGGTAGGCCTCCGTATAAGCCATCAGAAGCAGCGCGTTGTCGTACAGCATTTTTTCAAAATGGGGCACAAGCCACGCTTCATCTGTCGCGTAACGGGAAAACCCGCCGCCAATATGGTCTCTGATGCCTCCCGACGCCATCGCATCGAGCGTGGAGGTGGCCATGTACAGCGCCCCCTCGCTTTCAAACTGATGATAGTAATGCAGCAGATACATCACGATATGCGGGCTTGGAAATTTCGGGGCGGACCCAAATCCGCCGTTCGAGGAATCAAACTGCTGCGTAAAGGCGCGGAACGCTGTATGCACATTGTTAATGTTCAGCTGCCTCGTTTCCACAGCCCGCGGCTTTAGTGCTTTGGAAATATCATTCCCCACCTGTGCCACACGCTCAGGGTCGTCCCGGTAAATATCTGAAAGCTGGCTCAGAACGTCCATAATTCCGGGCATGCTGCCCATTTGATTTCTTGGTATATAGGTGGCTGCATAAAAAGGTTTCTGATCCGGTGTAATGAAGACATTCAGCGGCCAGCCTCCGTGCCCGTTCATGGCCTGGCATGCTGACATGTAGATGGCGTCCACATCCGGGCGCTCCTCCCGGTCTACCTTTACCGGTACAAACTTTTCATTTAAGACCGCTGCCACTTCCGCGTTTTCAAAGCTCTCCTGTTCCATTACATGGCACCAGTGACAGGTCGAGTAGCCAATGGACACCATTAACGGTTTATTTTCTTCCTCTGCTTTCTCAAAAGCCTCCGTGCCCCATGGATACCAGTCCACCGGGTTGTTTTTATGCTGCTGAAGATAGGGCGATTTTTCGTATTGTAGACGATTCAACCAATCACGTCCTTTCTTACTAGTATTTATTCACGAAAAAGAAGCCGCCCAAACAATGACCACATGGTTATCTGATATGGTCCCCACTGTAATAGCGAAGCAATCAATAAACGGCATATCTTCCGAATCGGGAAGGAAGGACATAACAGGCTATTCGTTTATTGCTTTTTCCATTTCGTCGATATTATCGATACCTTTTTTGTAATACTTATACGCTTCTTTCCATTCGTCTTCGTCATACGATCTCGCTTCTTCAAAGTAATAGATCGTTTCTGTTGTCCAGTCGTGAACAGCGTCGAATTGTTCAACGTAAGGTTCAAGCTGATAAAGTTCGCTTAAAGAGTTACGTGAACCTTCTTCAATAGCCTCGTAGCCCGTCAGGTTATCTCCTTCTTCTGCTTTTTCTTCAAGTGCTCCTGATTCGATAAGGGATTTTTTCTCGCCTTCATATTCATCTAAATCTTTTAAAGGCGTCCCTCCGTCTTCTTCGAATATAGACGAGTAAATGGAAAGCGGTTGGTTTACTCTATATTTTAATGCCCCTAATGCTTGCGTACCATACGGCTCAGGCTTGTCTTCCTGCGATAATGTATCGTAATTAATCCAGGAATAAGTATATGTTTCTTTTGTATCTTTATAAAAAATCATCGAATTATCATAAACAATTACATCTTCATAATCGTCTTCAGGCCGCAGAATTTCCCCAAACCTTAATTCTGCTTTCTCATTACTTATACGGCCCTTTTCGGGAAGACTAAACGTTGTCATCGTTTCGTGTAGCTGTTCATAACGTTCAGACGTTTCTTGAGGACTTGATGCCGGTGTCTCCTCTTCGTTATTACTGGAAGAATCATCTGAAGATCCCTGCGCTTCCCTTGCGGATTCTTCACTTGAACCGCTGCCGGTTTCATCCGGCGCACCGCAGGCGGATAATGCTAATAACGATGAAAGGCCAACCGTAATTAATTGCTTATTCATATAATGAAACTCCTTTGTACTATCCTTCAAATACTTGCATGAACATTTTCATCACTCTGATGTCTGGTAATTGTGTTCAACATTACCATAATGGTTCGTCATTTTTAAATGAGGAACAGCCTGGCTGCTATTCAAATTTCGGTACCACTATCATAATGAAGATTTTTTCATCGTTCAGGCTGCTTCCCCTTAAATTTTTTTATGATAGAATCTATATGAAATGTTCATCATAAAATGCTTAAAAAGTGAGGATACACAATGATTGCAAAAACGGAAGAAGATTTTCAGGGATTACAGGAAATTGGTGAAATATGCGGAGCGATTCGCGATAAATTAGTTCAGGCAGCTGAACCGGGTATTACCACAAAGGAACTCGACGATATTGCAGAAGAGCTTTTTGAACAATCAGGAGCTCAATCTGCTCCAAAGGGAGTGTACGATTTCCCTGGTCAGACGTGCATCAGCATCAATGAAGAAGTGGCGCACGGAATTCCGGGCGAGCGGGTCATTCAGGAAGGAGATCTCGTCAATATCGACGTTTCAGGCTCGAAGAATGGTTATTTCGCCGAT
Source organism: Marinococcus sp. LNHM4E3-1 (assembly GCF_056034405.1). Taxonomy (NCBI): domain Bacteria; kingdom Bacillati; phylum Bacillota; class Bacilli; order Caryophanales; family Bacillaceae; genus Marinococcus; species Marinococcus sp. LNHM4E3-1. The sequence goes on from NZ_JBQLID010000010.1 coordinate 61,455, forward strand.
ACCGGGGTTTCCTTTGTGGTCGGTAATGCTGAACCAGCTTTACAAAAAATTTGCGACGCTGCGAAAGAAGCTTTTGATGCCGGCCTGGAGAAGGCAAAGCCAGGATCGAAAAAAAGTACTCTCGGAAAGGCAGTACACAATGTAGCTAAAAAGCACGGATTGACTGTCATCAAAAATCTTACCGGCCACGGTATTGGACGCTCAATTCATGAGCCGCCGGAGCATATTTTTAGCTACTTTTCCCGCTGGGACGATGAAATTTTTAAGGACGGTACCGTCATTGCCCTTGAGCCCTTTATCTCTACATCTGAAGAGGAGGTTTTCCAGTCTGACGATGGATGGACCCTTTTGACTGATGACAGCTATGTGGCTCAATACGAGCATACAATTATTCTTACTAAGGACGGACCGATTATTACTACATTGTAAAAGCGCAGTTCTTCTTTATTAACTGCTGCGGGCAATTCCCCTCCTTGTTTATGTCTAAATTCCCGCTGATACGGGAACAGGCTACTATTATCCAGTTCAGGAGGTACATTATGGCAGCAAAACAAACAGTCAGTTCCTTTTTATACGACTGCCTTGAAAAAGAAGGCATTACAGAAATATTCGGCGTACCGGGCGACTATAATTTCGCTCTGCTGGATGAACTCGAAACTTACAGCGGCATACGTTTTGTCGATAACCGGAATGAGTTGAATGCCGGCTACGCCGCTGATGGGTATGCGCACGTCAAAGGGCTCAGTGCCCTGATCACCACGTTTGGCGTTGGGGAATTGAGCGCTTCCAACGCTGTCGCCGGCGCCTACAGTGAACATATCCCTTTAATTCAAATTGTCGGATCTCCTGCCTCTTCCATGCAGGAAAATGGTGTTAAAGCCCATCATACCCTGATGGACGGCGACTACTCGGTATTTCTGCGTATGCACCAGGAAATCACGTGCTACGCAGTGAAAATCACTGCTGAAAACGCCACCGCAGAAATCCCGAAAGCTATCGCTTCCGCTGTCCGTGAACGAAAGCCAGTCTATATTGACGTCCCTCAGGACGTAGCAGCCACTTCCATTGAAATGCCGGGAGTGCAGCAGGAGCTCTCTTATACGAGCGATGAGCTGGTAGTGCAGGAAACCGCCCAGCTGATGAAGGAGACGATCGATCACGCAGAAAACGCAGTGCTGCTTGTGGATATTTTTACATCCCGCTACCATATGGAGAACATGATTTTACAGCTGGCAGAGCACTTAAATATTCCAACAGCCCAGATGATGCAGGGAAAAAGCGGATTTAATGAACAGCACCCGCTGTACATCGGCATATACGGCGGTGCCTTTGGCAGCCAGCAGGTGCGTGATTACGTAGAAAACGCCGATTTAATTATTACTGCCGGCCTGCTTGAATCCGACTTTAACATGGCGAAATTCACCGCCGATCTCCCGGTGGAGAAGCGGATTGACATTCAGCCGCAACACATTTCCGTTCAGAACAAAGCCCGTTACAATACCTCGGTCGAAGAAGTGATTGATGCCCTCACATTCATGGAGTGCCGTACATTTGAAAAACCAGGGTATTTTCCGTCCTTCTACGATTTTCCTTCCGAACATTATTCTGAACGACTGCTGGCGGAAACGTACTATCCAGTTATCCAAAAAATGCTGCGGCCCGAGGATATTGTTGTCGTTGAAACCGGCACCTTTTCCTACGGTCTGCCGCATGTACGTCTGCCTGAGAATACGCTGTTTATTTCCCAGGGATCGTGGCAGAGCATCGGGTACGCCCTGCCGGCAGCTTTCGGTGCCCAGCTTGCCGCTCCGGAGCGGCGCGTGCTTTTATTTATCGGGGACGGCTCGTTCCAGCTGACCGCCCAGGAGCTGAGCGCGATGGCCGAGCAGAATCTTAAGCCGGTGATTTTCTTTTTAAACAATGACGGCTACACTGTAGAACGTTATTTGAATACAGAAAATACACACGCCCGCTACAATGACATTCCGCGCTGGGACTACGTGCAGCTTGTGAAAAGCTTTTACCCGGATGCTGAAACGATAAGCGTCTCCACCTCTGCTGACTTCGAGGAGGCTGTCACACGGACCGATCAGAAGGATACACTTCATTTTATTGAAATGAACGTTGATGACCAGATGGACGCCCCGATCCACTTGAAGCGGCTTCGTGAATTTGCCGAAGGCGGCGGTTCATAGCAAATACGTAAAAGCCAGCCCATTATGATGACGGGCTGGCTTTTCTATACGAAATTAACGTTTGATCAGGGCCGACAATTCGCTTTCAAATACCTTTATATTCTTTTGATTGTATGTTCTGAGCATCACTGTAAGTATACCTTCCGTTTCTCTTTTTGCTTCTATCTTCGTCACTTCGGCATAAGCCCGCAGTTCGTCGCCCGGGTACACCGGCTTCATAAATTTAATATGATTCATCTCCGTACCTGCAACGACCTCTTCTCCGTACATCCCTGTTTCCACCCAGAGCTTGAACGTGATGCTGATCGTATGAATGCCCGAAGCAATAATACCGTTGAATCTTCCTGCTGCAGCTTTCTCTTCATCTATATGCATATATTGTGGGTCAAATTCACGCGCGAACCGAAGGATATCCTCCTTCGTTACTCTGTAGGCATCTGTTTCAAATATCTGCCCCAGGGTAAATGTATCAAGCTTCATTTTCCCCCTCCTTTCTCCGACTTCTTTAATTGGATCACTTACATTAACAGCAGGTCTATATTAGCATACTTCCCCCTGGCTTATTAAAATCTTCGCCATTCTAAAAATTCTGCAGGCTTTTTAAAATAAATAGAGCATCTACGTTTAAACCTTTTGATTATTGGCTATAGCATAAGCAGTACAACATATTGCATGGCGGGAATAACCAGATAAAAAGCTGAGTTATGAGCCAGAGAAGGGAGAGACCTCCTTTTTCTGGCTCTTTTTTTATGATTTTGGAAAGGAGGGCCTGCCACCAGGCGCCAGGGCGGTATGTTGTTTCATTCATAAATCGGACGATACACATTTAATTAGACCAACTAACTATTTACTACAAAAAGGGGTTATTCATTTATGTTTTTTCACCGTAAAGAGCTGCAATTTCACGCGAAACCAGATCGTCCGGATCCCGTCTTTGCCAAAAAGCTGCAGGAGATTCTCGGCGGCCAGTTCGGAGAAATCTCGGTAGCGATGCAGTACATGTTCCAGGGCTGGAACACCCGCGGCAACGAGCAGTATAAGGATTTGTTGATGGATACCGGCACGGAAGAATTCGGCCATATCGAAATGATCGCGACCATGATCGCCCAGCTGCTTGATGACGCGCCTGTGGAAGAACAGGAAGAAGCAGCGAAAAATCCCATTGTCGAATCCATTATGGGCGACATGAACCCGCAGCATGCGATCGTTTCCGGACTTGGCGCTGTGCCTAAAGACAGCAACGGTGTCCCTTGGAACGCCGGCTATATTATTGCGAGCGGCAATGTGCTCAGTGATTTCCGTGCTAACCTTAACGCGGAATCGCAGGGACGCCTCCAGGTGGCCCGCCTGTATGAAATGACCGAAGACAAAGGTGTCCGCCAGATGCTTTCCTTCTTACTCGCCCGGGACACGATGCACCAGAACCAGTGGGCAGCAGCTATTAAAGAGCTCGAGCAGAAAGAAGGCTTTACGGCACCATCCACCGTACCAGCCCAATGGGAAGCAACCGAGTTTTCCCATCAACTGATGAACTTCTCGGAAGGGGAGCAAAGCGCGAATCTCAACTGGCTGAAAGATAAAGCACCGGACGGCCAGTCCTTTGAGTATATATCCGAGCCAAAGGCCCATGGCGGCAAGCCGGAGCTGAAACCAGCCCCTGACTATATGCACAACACCCTTCCGGACATGGACAAAAAGTAAGCAGCACAGTTTATTTTATAAATTTCACCGATAAGGAAGAGATCTTTTTCTCTTCCTTATTTATTTATCACCAGATTAGTTATTCAAATCACCTACAGTTAAAAGGAGGTACCAATGACGAATACGTCTAAACAGAACGTCATTTCGCTTGCGATTTTGTCTACAGTCATTGTTGGAAGCGGCATTGCCTGGCTTACAGTGAGGTCATCCAGCCAAGAAAAAGAAACCGGTGAAAGCATTGTTACGGAAGAAGTAAAAAACAGATTCCAGCGTTCCCTCGAGCTCTTTAAAACGACAGGTGTTCAGCTGCATACGATTTATGAAAAATACGGCAGAAATCTCATTTGGCAGCTTCAACAGATTCAGCAGGAATCGAAGACAATCGCCGACACCGCTAAAGAAGCCAGTGAAGAGATTGAGGATACTGTGCAAAAGGAAGGTAAGGAAGCTGTACAGGAAGTGCAGAAAACGAAAGACGAAGCCAAACAAAGTCTCTCCCGGGATGACAAGAATCAGAACAGCTCCTACTCCCATAATCCCCACGGGCCGTTTGGATCTAATTAAAATATCCGGCTGCACAAATTACCAGTTTGGAAGCCGCCGCCCATGTGTCCCGCTGGTGCTCAGGGTCGTATTCAACCATATACACAGCAGATACCTTTTGCTTCTTTTTATTTTACCGGCAGATTATAAATCAGTGCCAGTGTTTACACATATTCCTGTACAAAAGCCACGGCTGCGGAAGCCATGGCTTTTTCTATTTCTTCGTTTCGGCTTCCACCTTCAATGCTTCAAGAATAAGGCTCTGCTTTCCACCATGTGCATACGCTTTTTTCCAGCAGTTACAGCATCCCCCGTATTGCTGCAACCGTTATTTCGAAGCTGCATTTATTTTCATTTCTGTTCTGTGAGTCGCTTTATTTTTATATGGCATGTAAGCTTCCTTACATCGCGGTACGTATGCTTTGAATAATTACTTTCCACCGTGGTACATTGTTCCGACAATAGTGTTTCCCGCTTACTAACGATATAAATGCATTAATAACGAATAACACTCAGTACGTCTATGTTTCGAAAGGGATGAAGAATTGTGCTCCCACTTCCGCGCTGGCTGAAAATTGCTTTGATTTTATTAGCATTCGGCACTGTTTCTTACTTCACCCATTTTCATCTGGAGATCCGTCCGCCCGATATCCGTGACTTCGTACTGTCGTTTGGGTGGTGGGGACCGGTGATTTTCTTCATTATTTACACTATCGGCCCGTTTGTCTTCTTTCCCACCTCTGTACTGTCGCTTGGAGCAGGTCTTGCCTTTGGTGTCTGGCCCGGTGTTCTTTATATCATTATCGGGGCTACAGGGGCCGCCTCCACAGGCTATATTATGGCCCGGCTGTTTGGCCGCTCAGTATTAAAAATGGACAGCTTCTCCTGGTCGGAAAAGCTGTTCAATCAAATGGAAAAGCGCGGATTTTTATACATTTTTGTCCTGCGCCTCATTCCTATTGTGAGCTTTGACTTACTCAGCTACGCAGGTGGAATCGCCAGGGTCCGTTTCTCTTCATTTATTCTTGCCACCGTTCTGGGGATGATTCCTGGAACATTTGCCTACAGCTTTCTAGGTGCCAGTATAGCTTCAGGCAATATTTTAATATTCATCATTGCTGCGGCTTTATTTTTATTATTAATCGGCATCACGTATTATTTCCGGGAGCCAGTAAAACGGTGGCTCGGACTTTCTACTGACAAGCCTTAAAGTTATAAGGCTGAAATCGTTGACATGCCGGTGGTCTGGTCCGAAGCGTAAAAACCCATAGATTGAATGAATAGAAACAGGGGTATCCGGAGAGGGTATTCCTGTTTTCTCTTTCTGTATTTTCTTTAGAACAAAAAATGAAAGGATCGATAGTATGTCTATGAACTTATTTTCTCTGGCCCAACAGGTTGCCGTAGTTACCGGCGGCGGCAGCGGCATTGGAAAAACTATGGCCGAAACACTCGCCGGAGCAGAAGCCCACGTGGTTATTCTCGGCCGCACTCAAAGTAAAATTGAAGAAGCAGCTGACGAAATCAGGAGCGAAACGAATGCAGAAGTAACTCCTCTCACCTGTGACGTTACGGACAAAGAGCAGGTTTCGCAGACTGTATCGCGTATCATGGAGGACTTCGGCCGGATCGACGTGCTTGTTAATAATGCCGGCACCGCCGCTTATGGCAAGGTAGAGGATATAAGTGAAGAGGACTGGGAGCATGTGTTCAATACGAACATGAAGTCTGCGTTTCTCATGACCCAGGCCGTTGTTCCCCACATGAAAAAAGCCAATTACGGCCGCATTGTGAATACGGCTTCGGTGGCCGGCGGCGTAAGCTTGTTCTTCAGTTCTGTCTATGGTCCGAGTAAGGCAGGCCTTGTCCAATTTACCAAACAATTGTCGGGTGAGCTTGCCCCGTACGGCATTACGGTTAACGCGATCAGCCCATGGTTCTTTAAAACAGATTTTAATGCCGAATCCCTTGAAGACGAGGATTTTCGTCACTCCGTGGAACAGCGCACCCCGATCCAGCGTACTGGTCGTCTCGACGAGCTCAAAACCTCTGTCCTGTATCTGGCTGCTCCCGGGTCGAGCTATGTCAACGGTCAGAACATTTACATTGACGGCGGCATGACTTCATTTGGGCTGTAACATGGCCACCCGCCTTTTAACTATGTGTACTCCGAAAATATAAATTTAAAAAGGAGCTTTTCGATGTCTGCAAACTCCATTTTTGCCTTTGATGTTTATGGAACTCTTTTTAATATTCAATCGATCGATGCCACGTGCGAGGAGCATTTCCCCGGTAAGGGGGAAAGCATCGGCCAGCTTTGGAGACAAAAGCAGATCCAGTATTCCTTTCTCCGTCAGGCAATGGGAAAATACGTCCCCTTCTCTTCTGTTACCAAAGATGCGCTGCGGTTTTCTTTAGCTGCCCATCACGCCGAATGGGCCCAGGAAACTGAGCAAAAGCTGATGAAGGCCTACAATCATTTATCGCTCTTTGAAGAAAGCATGCATGTTCTGCAGAAGCTTAAAGAGCAGTCTGCCACCCTGATCGTGTTCAGTAACGGGTCAAGAGACATGCTCGAGCCGTTGCTTGAACAGGCCGGGTTAAACGACTACCTCGATTACGTCCTCAGTGTAGACGATATCAAACAATTTAAGCCTTCCCCGGCATCGTATCAGCTCATTTTAGATACCACCGGAGCGCCTCGTCATGAAATTACCTTTCTATCGAGTAATGGCTGGGACATAAGCGGCGCTAAAGCATTTGGCTTCACCACAGCCTGGATCAATCGAAATGAGCAGCCAACCGAAGAGCTGCAGCTGCCTCCGGATTATCACTACACCACGCTCCTGCCTTTAATCGAAAACTGATTTTTTTAAAACAAATCCACAAATATAAAATCCGCCCGGCCATGGCAATAACACGGCCCGGACGGATTTTTTCTTATGTAACGGGTATAAGATATATAACTTTCTCCCAGGCAGTATTCATTTGCCGCTTCATATGCATACAATATTATGTACGCCAGGGCTGCATTAATGGATCAAAGGCCTTTTGGTTAATCACTCTGTGCTTTTGAAATTTTCGGAAGTGAAAACCCTGGTTTTTCCCTATCGCCAGAAACTCTCCTCCCTTCATTTCTTTCCTCTCAAAGCTGAGCGCTCGTTTCATTATCACCCCGACCGAGTCGTGCGTTACATTATATTTTCATCCACGCGATGAATAATAAGGAGAGATGTTTCATGAGCCATCTATACGCACTGGTGCTCAACGCTTCTCTGAAAGCCTCCCCGGAGCCGTCTCATACAGAAGCTCTTTCGAATGAAGTGCTCGATATTTTAAAAAGTAAAGGTGTGGAAACAAAAACCATTCGTCTTGCTGATTATTATATTCCCTATGGTATCAGCGGCGATATGGGGAACGGCGACGAATGGCCGCTGATCTTTGAACAAGTGCGACAAGCGAATATCCTAATAATCGGAACACCACTCTGGCTCGGGGAAAAAAGCAGCCTGGCCACACTGGCCATTGAGCGGCTCTACGGCAGCAGCGGTGATACCAACGCTGTCGGCCAGGCCATCTACTACAACAAAGTGGGCGGTGTTGTCGTTACGGGAAACGAAGACGGAGCAAAGCACGCGTCAGCCGCTGTATTGTACGCCCTCTCCCATATTGGTTTTGTTATTCCGCCACATGTGGATGCTTACTGGGTCGGAGAAGCCGGCCCTGGCCCTTCCTATATGGACGGCGACGGACGAAAGAATGCATTCACAAAAAAACACGTAGAGATGCTTGCCTACAACACATGGCACCTGGCTTCGTTCTTTCAGGAACACCCTATCCCGCCGGAAGGCAATACGATGAATAAGTAATTATTAATTTCCAGCAGAAAAAACCCCTCTGTTCAGAATACAGAGGGGTTTTATGCTTATTTAACCGTTTATGCATCAGCGGCAAGCAGGCTTGTCACACGTTATTTACCTGTACAGCTGAAAGACCCGGCAAAAATTTTTCTTTAATTCCACACGGTGCATGAGTCTCTTTTTACGAGATGATGAGGCACAATGGTATGCTGAATATCTTTGTTGCTTGAATGCATTAAATTCACTAAGTTCTCTGCTGCCCGCGCCCCTAAATCGAATATGTGAATATCCACCGTAGTAAGGGGCGGAGTGGATAGCTCGGAAAGCATAAAATTATTAAAGCTGACAATGGAAACGTCGTCCGGCACCTTTTTGTTCATGTCCTGAATCATTCGCAGTACCCCAAAAGCCATCATATCGTCTGCAGCAATTATTGCAGTCGGCGGATTCGCAAGTGACATTAATTCGATAGCCGCTTCCTGTCCGCCCTCTTTGATTTCTTCCCGGTATACAACATATTCTTCCCGAAACGGAATCGCCCGCTTTTCCAGGGCATTTGCATATCCTTCTAAGTGATCTTTCGTTACCATCGAATTTTCATTTCCGCCGATAAAGCCAATTTTTTTGTGATTAAGGAGCAGCAGGTATTCTGTAAGCATTCCGCCTGCTTTCACATTATCATTATTAACGTAGGATATTTGATTTAACTGTTCAGAAGGACGTCCAATTAATACAAAGGGGAAATCTTTTTCTAATAGAAAAGGCATGATGCGGTCATTCTCTTGAGAATACAAAAGAATTATACCGTCTACCCGGCTTTCCACCACCATTTTCACCACTTCATTGTAAATTTCATCCTCCGTCTGCCCAGTAGATAAATATAACCCTATATCCTTGTCATGTATTTCAGACGTAATCCCTCTGATCACTTCTGGAAAGAAGGGGTTTTGAAATGTCGACTGGGCCGACCTCGGCATAACAATACCTATAGTGTTCGTTGTATTTTTAACTAAGCTCCTGGCATGGTAATTCGGATTATAGTCAAGCTCTGTGATTGCTTCACGAACCCTGCGTGCTGTGCCGGGGCTAATTTTAGAGCTGTTAGCAATGACCCGCGATACTGTAGACGCCGCTACATTCGCACGTTTTGCCACATCTTTTATCGTTACAGCCACTAGGGGTCCCTCTTTCCTGCCAGCTCTCATGGTTTACCCTTTTGTCGCTCCAGAGGTGAGCCCTGAAATTAACCACCGCTGTAAAAGTAAATAAACCGTTGCAATTGGTACTGCAATTAAAACAGAACCAGCTGCAAAGCGAGTGAAATTATTTGAAAATTGGTCGTTAACAAAATTAAATAAACCAAGCGCCAGCGTAAAATTTTCTTCACTTCTTAGTATAATGCTTGGCAGCAGAAAATCCATAAATGGCGTCATGAAATTAAATAATGCCACTACAGCGAGTATAGGTTTTGCAAGTGGGAGCATAATTTTAAACAATACGGAAAAGTGTCCTGCTCCATCAATTCTTGCTGATTCATCCAATTCTTTAGGAATTGTATCAAAATATCCTTTTACAAGGAATGCATTCATCGGTATCGCTCCGCCTAAATATATCAAAATTAGTCCTAAAAGTGAATCCAGCAGCCCCACCGTATTCAATAAAATGTATAAAGCCACCATGCCCATCAGAACAGGAAACATTTGCAGAATTAAAAATGTGTATATACCGTACTTTCTTCCCCGGAAACGATACCTTGAAAATGAATATGCAGTCAAAGCTACAAAAAATGTAGCTACAATAGAAACCGTAGCCGCAACGATAAGCGTGTTTTTATACCACGTCACATAATTACTTGCGGGATCCGTAAAAAGCCAAATGTAATGTTCGAACGAAAGGTTCTTTGGAATAATGCTCGAAGAATACAGGTTAGTGCCTTCGTTTAAAGACAATCCAAATGTCCAAAGCAGCGGATAAAAAATAATGATAAACATTACAGCTATCACTGCATAAATTCCAGTTACTTCTAAACGGGATTTCATACGTGCCGACATTACCTCTACCCCTCTTCCTGGAATGATTTTGTGCGCCTGAATTGAAGAATAGCAAATGCTGCAATCATCAGACCCATAATTAGTGATATGGCAGCCGCCATGTTAAACATATTATTCTGGAAAGTAAGTTCATAAACCCAGGAAATTAATATATCTGTTCCTCCGGCATTTTGTCCCCTCACTGCCGGGCCGCCTTCATTGAATAAGTAAATGATATTAAAATTATTAAAATTAAACGAATACTGCATGATCAGAAGAGGTGCCGTAGCAAATAATACGTGAGGCAGGGTGATAAATTGAAATTTTTGTAGCTTTGACCCGCCGTCGACATCTGCTGCTTCGTACCACTCTTTAGACACACTTTGCAGAACTCCGGTAAATAAAGCGAATACAAATGGAAAACCAAGCCATACCTGAATCATAATAAGAGCTGTACGCGACCATAGAGGATCTGTAAGCCATGGCACACTCTGCCCAAATAATGGTTCCATAATTCCCTGATTGATGGCGCCAAAATTATCATTAAACAGCGCTGCGAATATAAGGATTGTTACAAAAGCTGGTACTGCCCACGGAAGGATAAATACCGTTCGGATCAACTTTTTTCCTTTTATTCTTTCATCGTTTACGAAAACAGCGAGAACAAGGGCCAATATAATTTGAAGTGTAGTAGCAACAAATGTCCATACGAGTGTCCAGGAAAGTACAGATATAAAAGTTTCCCGCCAAATAGGTACATTGATAATGTTGAGAAAGTTTTCAAACCCTACCCATTCCAGCAGATTTCCGGGCGGTGCATTGTACCGGTCGTAATTAGTAAAAGCGAGTAATATCATAAAGAGCAGTGGAAAAACGACGACAAATATAAGCAGTAAAAAGCCAGGCGTTATAAGCGCATACGGAAAAATAGCGTCCCACCAGTTTTTAAATGCTTCCTTTACCGAGGGAAGGACCCAGCCTTCAGAAATCTTGACAGCGTCCTGACGGGCATCTAAGAGGTTAAAAATGTAAAATCCTGCTCCAACCACTATTAGAAATAATGATAGTATTCCTTGAATAATTAATGCCCGGGAATCATCAAGCCCAGGAATAGTACCAAGTGTGCGCAAACCCCAAAGGCCTACACTAATGAACTGAAAAAAAGAGATAATGAATGCGGCCGCCATCAAAAAGAGAATTGTTCCTTTAATCCATCTCCTGTTATACCATTGCCCCGCCCCAGGGATGATACTTAAAAGTACAGCGAGACGTACACTGTGCCGGGACTGTTTATTATTATGTGAAAGTGCCCTTTCATTTTGCATAAGAACCCCCTGTGTAAATATTGAACGCGGGCTATCAGAAATGTTCAAAAGCCCGCGCCATCATTTGAAAGCCTATAGTTATTCCTGCAGTTCAATCTCCTGCTCTATTTCGCCTTCAGCTTCTTCAAGCACTTCTTGTGCGGCAGCTCCTTCTGCGATATATTCATGCGCGTCTGCCATTGGGTCCCATACCTGCGTCATTTCCGGCACGTTTGGCATTGGCTCTGCATGTCTGGTCTGTTCAGCAAATCCTGCAAAATATTCGTCTTCCTGAATGAGATCTGACTCCACGACCGCTGTATTCGCCGGAACTTCTCCAGCGGTTTCAAAATATGTTTTTGAGCTTTCTTCATTGGTCATAAATAATGCCAGTTCTTCCGCCCAATACTTACGGTCATCTTCGACGAAATTAGAGACCATCCATCCCTTTACTCCCGAGAACGAAGTTAGTTCTTCGCCGTCTTCTGTCGTTGGCAGAGTTGCTACACCAAGGTTTTCCTCACCAATTGCTTCTTCATAACCCCGCAGCGCCCACGGTCCGCTGACTACTGCTCCAACATCCCCGCTTTCAAACAAACCATTCATAACATCTGCAGTTATTCCTTGAGGAATATAACCTTCTTCGTACCACGAACCAATCATTTCTCCGCCCTCTACAGCTCCATCAGTGGCAAGTCCAATATCTTCCGTATTATAGGTTCCGTCTTCATTTTGCTCAAAAACGTATCCACCATAAGCTGTTACAAACGGGTAGGTGAAATAAAAATTGGCTGCTTCCATAAGAAACCCGTACTCATCATTGCCTGCATCCGTATGTTCCTCGGCTGCCTCTTCAAGCTCATCCAGAGTCTCCGGAGGCTCCTCCAAAATTTCTTTATTGTACAGTAACGCATAAGTTTCTGTTACCGAAGGGATTCCATAAAGCTCTCCGTCATATGTCATGGCCTGGACAGCTTCTTCCTGGTATTCCCCCAGCCTTTCATCATCTGCATCCAGCGGAGAGGCAAGTCCCTGAAGCTGAATATCGCCAATCCGGTCATGTGGCTGGAAGAATAAATCAGGACCATTACCTGCCGGACCATCCAGAGAAATTTTTTCTGTTTGTCCATCAAAGTCCTGGCGCGCTATTTCAACTTCAATACCTGTTTCTTCAGTGAAGTTTTCTGTAATTTCTTTATATGCGTTTACCTGCCGGTCATCATCATTTGCCCAAATTTTTAAGCTTTCTGGTTTATCCGGCTCTTCATTTCCCGAACTGCCACCGCTTTCTTCAGCACCTCCATCTCTGTCGGGTGCACATCCTGTGAGTATAACTGCTCCGCTTAAGAAAGGAATCGCCAGCCATCTAAGTCTTTTCTTCATGTCATTTCCCCCTACTTTAGTTATGAAAGCAAACGTTTGCATAAACGTTTTTATGAAATCGCTTTCAAATTTAATCTTATTATATTTGTGTTAGATATAAAATGCAATAGCAAATAAAATAAAATAGGGCAAACGTTTGCAAATTTATATACAATGCTTGGATTTTCATATTAAAGGGCGTCCTGTAATATTTACAGAACGCCCTTTTCTCTTTATTTATAAAATACCAAGCGTGTTCAGCAGAATAACGACAATCACGGAGATGATCGGAATCAACACAGCGACAACAAAAATGTCCTTATAGCTGTCTTTATGGCTCATGCCTGTAATTGTTAAAAGAGTCAGGACCGCCCCATTATGTGGAAGTGCGTCGAGTCCACCTGAAGAAAGTGAAGCGATACGGTGAAATGCTTCAGGGTCGATCCCTGTATTCATCGCTATCTGATAGTATTCTTCCCCCAGTGCTTCGAGTGCAATCCCCATTCCTCCCGACGCGGATCCTGTCGATCCGGCGAGAATGTTAACTGCTACAGCTTCGGAAATTAATGGATTTCCGCGCACCCCCATCAGTAATGAGGTTAACTGGTCAAACCCCGGCACTTCCCTTACTACACTGCCAAAACCAACAGCAGCACTCGTATTAATGATAGCAAGCACGGAACCGCTCGCTCCCCCGTTAACGGCAGGCACAAACTTTTTAAATTTAGTCAGATTGAGAAGCATAATAAGTACTATACCTGTCAGAAGCGCCACCACAATGTCCCATCCGAGAAGATTCAGTGTTAAGAGCACTGTGATCAGCGGAAGTATCGACAGCATGAACGGTGGTGCCTTCTCTTCTTTTTCCATCATGCTTTTGTCCTTAGGTTCAGTGAAACGCTCTCCTTTAGCCGTCATCTGTTTTTCGCGCCACCGTAAATAGAGATAGCCTCCCACCGCCATCACCAGAGCTGCGATAATGCCCATTAACGGCGCGGCAGCAGCACTTGTACGAAAGTATTCGATCGGAATCAGGTTTTGAATCTGCGGCGTGCCCGGGAGTGCTGTCATCGTAAATGTAAATGCCCCTAAAGCGACGGTCGGCGGCAGCAGCCGGCGGCTGATATCTGCTTCCCTGAATAAGGAAAGAGCGAGCGGATACACAGCGAAAATAACCACAAACAGGCTGACACCGCCGTAAGTAAGTACCGCAGAAGCAACCAGGACGCCTAAAATCGCCCGATTCCTCCCAATGAGCTTTGTCAGCGCTACAGCGACAGAGCGTGCCATCCCGGTGTCTTCCATTAGTTTTCCGAAGACCGCGCCAAGCATAAATACCGGAAACCAGCTTTGCGCGAAATCGACGAAGCCGCTCATGTATGTACCCGTATACGCATCAAGCAGATCGAGCCCTCCGGTAAGTGCTACTATACCTGCTGCCACCGGAGCTACCCAGATGATGGACCAGCCTAAGTAAGCGAGAACCATTAATGTAATTAAGCCTAACAATATTCCAAGCATTATTTTACCTCCTTTTCTATCTTAAACAAACGCAGACTACTGCGCCGTATAACCTCCATCAATTAACACGCTCTGTCCGGTTACGCTTTTCGCCTGGTCTCCGGCTAAAAATAAGGCATAGTCTGCTACTTCCTGTGGATCGAGCAGACGCTTCTGCGGTACGAGCGGATAGATAACCTCCTCCAGGGCTTTTTCCAGCGTAACGCCCCGGTCTGCCGCCAGATCCTCCAGCTGATTACGGACGAGCGGTGTGTCGACGTAGCCCGGACAGAGGGCATTTACCGTGATGCCATGCTCTGCTCCCTCTAAAGCTGCTACTTTTGTAAGCCCGATCAGCCCGTGCTTTGCGCTGTTGTATCCCGCTTTTCCGGCAAACCCGATTACGCCGTTGATCGACGACATATTAATAATTCGGCCGTGCTTTTGTTCTTTCATAATAGGAACCGCTTTTTTCATCATGGAAAAAGGCGCTGTCAGCATAATTTTGGTCATTTTTTCAAATGTTTCGGTTGGGAAATCCTCAAGCTTTGCTACGTACTGCATGCCGGCGTTGTTAATGAGAATATCCACCCGGCCGAACTCTCGCAGCGTTTCCGCAAAAGCCTTGTCCACCGCATCTTCATTGGTAACATCACAGACCAGTCCAATACAGGTGAAGCCTTCATCTTTGATCTCACTGGCAGCACTCTGTACTTTGTTTTTATCTATATCTGTCAGTACTACCTTCGCATGCTGCCGGGCAAATGCTTTTCCGATTGCAAGCCCTATGCCGCTTGCTGCACCTGTAATAAATACCACTCTACCTTGAACCATTTGTATCACTCCTGATTAAATTTTTAGTAACCGCTTACAAAAACGAATTCTGTTCCAAATCCGTTTACTGTCTATATATTTGCAAAAACCATGCCAACATTTATTTGAATGCTTTTTGCTTCGAATTCCCGCCGCTAATGTATTCTTTTACAAGAACAGACTTAAAAAATAAAAACCATTCCAAAACAATGGAATGGTTTCCGCAAACATGGAAAAACCCGCTGTTATTCCAGGCTGTATTTCATGATTTTATTGTAGAGATTGGACTTTCCTACTCCGAGCAGATCGCAGGCTATCCGCTTATCACCCTCCGCTTCCTTCAGCGCCTGCTTTACCGCTTCCTTTTCTGCTTCAGCAATTACTTGTTTCAACGGTTTTATTCCGCTTTTCCGGTTCGCCTGCCCCGCCTCCGTCATGCGTGCAGGAAGATCACTCAGATGAATTGTTTCTCCTTCTGCAAGATGCACGGCTGCCTCAACCGTATTTTCGAGTTCCCGTACATTCCCCGGCCAAGAGTAATCCAAAAAGCGGTCAAGCACCTGCTGATCGAACGCCGTAATTCGTTTGCCCAGTCTTTCCGTAACTTTTTGGAGCATAAATTTGCTGAGCAGAGGAATATCCTCCGAACGGTCACGCAGAGCAGGCACCGTAATTGAAATAACATTAATCCGGTAGTACAAATCCTCCCGGAACTGCTGCCTTTCTATCAGCTGTTCGAGCGGCTGATTGGTTGCAGCAACCACCCGCACGTCCACCTGCCGTGGCCCTTGTGCACCAAGCGGCTCAAGCTCTCCCTCCTGAAGCACACGAAGAATTTTCACCTGGGTATTCAACGGCATATCCCCTATCTCGTCCAGAAAAATTGTCCCCTGGTCAGCCAGCTGGAATTTTCCCGGCTTTCCTCCTTTTTTTGCCCCGGTAAAGGCTCCTTCCTCATAGCCAAACAGCTCAGACTCAAGCAGATCACCCGGTATGGCAGCACAATTCACTTTCACAAAAGGCTTCGTGCTTCTTTCGCTCAGCTTGTGCAGGCCCTGGGCAAATAATTCTTTACCGGTCCCCGTCTCCCCGCGCAAAAGTACGGAGACGTCGCTTGAAGCTACCTTACGCACGTTTCTTTTTACTTCCTCCATCTCCGGGGACACACTGATCGCATCGTGCAGGGAATAAGATGTGCCATTCAGCTGCTCCACCTGCTTTTGATACGACTCGAGTTCCAGCATTAATGTTTTAATATGCTGATTCATCTCCGCCCATTCTTTTCTGTCCCGGAACATGACCAGTCCCAGCGCTCCAATAATACGGCTATCATCATATAAAGGTACGCGGTCGGCAATCATATAATTACCTCTAATGTACTGCATGTTTGCTTTCTCTGCTTCTCCCGAAGCAGCTACGATATGCATGCGTGTATTTTCAATCACCTCAGTTACATGGCGTCCGATCGCTATTGCGCTACTTGTGCCGAGAAAATCATAGTAGCATTCATTCATATACGTGATGACTCCCTGCTCATCGACAATGACGACACAATGGTGCAGACTGCCAAATAATATGTCGTAAATATGCTCCAGCCCTTCTAAATGTTTCATCTTTTCCACCCCGTTATCGCGGTTGACGTTTCTGATTAAATGGTAACGGTCCTGCGAATTTTTTCAATAGTCGCGGGACTTTTATTGAAAAAACATCCCCTGCAGCCGATCAGTATGCGCCGGCCCGGAGATGTTTTATATTTGTTCATATTAACGTTTTTATTTAAACTCTTTTCACGACGGTGGCAACGCCCTGGCCGCCTCCGATACATAAAGCTGCCAACCCCGTATCCGCCTGCTGGCGCTTCATCTGATGGAGCAGGGTCACGAAAACCCTTGTGCCGCTTGCCCCAATCGGATGCCCTAACGCGATTGCTCCCCCGTTTACATTCAGCTTCTCCGAATCGATATTCAAGTCTCTTTGCACAGCTAGTGACTGGGCGGCAAACGCTTCGTTTGCTTCAATCAGATCGATATCTTCCATCGGAGTGGAAGCTTTATCTAAAGCTTTTCGGATGGCCGGGACCGGCCCCAGCCCCATCACGCTCGGATCCACGGCAGCACTAGCGTTGCCGGCAATACGAGCGATCCCTGTAATGTCCAGCTCCTTCGCTTTCTTCTCACTCATGACAATAACCGCTGCTGCCCCGTCATTAATCCCGGAGGCGTTGCCTGCGGTCACGCTTCCATCCTTTTGAAACGCCGGCTTTAATTTTTTCAGCTTTTCCACCGTTGTGTCACTTCGGATATGTTCATCATCCACTATCTCGATGGGATCTCCTTTTCGCTGAGGCACATGGACGGCCACGATTTCTTCTTTGAACAGCCCATTATCTCTCGCTGCTGCTGCCTTCTGCTGACTGGCTGCGGCGAACGAATCCTGTTCCTCGCGTGTAAAGCCGTATTCGTGATTGATGTTTTCGGCTGTCACACCCATATGATAGTTTTCCACTGCACACATCAGACCGTCGTGAAGCATGCTGTCCACCAGCTTCTGGTCTCCCATGCCAAAGCCGCTGCGCGCGTTCATCTGCAGGTACGGAGCCCGACTCATGTTTTCCATCCCGCCGGCAACGACGATTTCCGCATCGCCGGACAGCACGGCCTGAGCCGCCAGATGGACGGCCTTCAAGCCGGATCCGCACACTTTGTTAATGGTCATAGCAGGTACATTTTCAGAAAGACCGGCCTTTAAAGAAGCCAGCCTTGCCGGGTTCTGCCCAAGACCTGCCTGCAGCACGTTCCCCATAATGACTTCATCTACTTCTTCCTTCGGGACACCGGCACGCTCAAGTGCTTCTTCAATCACAAGTGCCCCCAGATCTACAGCCGGTACGTCCTTTAAGCTGCCCATAAAGCCGCCCACCGGAGTCCGTACCGCTCCTCCAAGCAGAACCTCTTCCATCTTCATTGTTTCCCCTCCCGGTCTATCAGAGCTTCATCAATTGTAAAAGAAGCTTCTGTATACTGCTCTACTGTTTTTACATCTGCTCCGTTCAATACTTCTCTCAGCACCATGCCCGATGGCGTAAAATCAAAAACCGCCATATCTGTAATCAACCGGTCCACTACTTTTTCGCCGGTCAGCGGGAGAGCACATTCTGATCGGATTTTTGATTCTCCTTCTTTGTTCGTATGAGTCATGATGATAACTACTTTTTGCGCTCCCTGCACGATATCCATGGCACCGCCCATGCCTTTAACCATTTTTCCCGGGATCATCCAGTTTGCAAGATCTCCCTGCGCGGAAACCTCCATGCCCCCAAGAATTGCGAGATCAATATGACCGCCGCGGATCATAGCAAAGGATTCCGCGTTATCAAAAAAAGACCCTCCCTGTTTGACTGTTACGGTTTCTTTCCCGGCATTAATCAGATCCGCATCCACGTCTTCCTCCTCCGGATACGGTCCGATGCCAAGCAGGCCATTTTCGGAGTGAAGAAATATATTTTTCTCTGCCGGAATGTAGTTGGCAATCATGGTCGGCATGCCGATGCCCAGATTTACGATCGTGCCGTCTTCGATTTCCTTTACTGCCCGTTGTATAATGTTTTCTCTTTGACTACTCATTCTTTTCATCCTCCTTTTATGCCTGCTGGACCGTTTTTCGTTCGATACGTTTTTCATACGATGCTCCGACAAGCAGATGCTGAACGTACAGGCTCGGCGTATGGATAAAGTCCGGATCTAGTTCACCGACGTCAACCAGCTCTTCCACCTCTGCGATAGTGAATTTCCCTGCCGCTGCCGCCAGCGGATTAAAATTACGGGCTGTTTTTCGGTAAATGAGGTTTCCATAGGCATCGCCCTTCCATGCTTTTACAAGAGCCGCATCCCCCTGAATAGCTTCTTCAAGAATGCACTGCCTGCCGCCGATAACCTTATGCTCTTTACCTTCAGCGATCGGAGTTCCTACCCCGGTCGGCGTGTAAAAGCCGGGAATACCAGCGCCGCCTGCCCGGATACGCTCTGCAAGCGTTCCCTGAGGCACAAGTTCCACCTCTAGTTCCCCGTTTAAGTACTGCTCTTCAAAAATTTTATTTTCTCCTACGTAGGAGGCCACCATTTTATTAATCTGTTTATTTTCCAGCAGCAGTCCAAGCCCCCAGTCGTTGACACCGCAGTTATTACTGACTACTGTTAAATTCTTCGTTCCCTTTTCAGCCAGCGCCTGAATGGCTTTTTCCGGAATACCGCAAAGGCCGAACCCTCCGACAATCAGCGTAGCACCGTCCTGAATGCGGGCAACGCTCTCTTCAAAAGATGTCTGTATCTTCGTCATTGTATAAACCCCTTTCAGTCCTTTAATTGGTAACTCCACTTTACTAATAGCGCTTTCATAAGTAAAATAGATAAATAATATAAATTTATTACTAAATGGAATAAGAGGTGACGCATGGATATCAAACAGCTTCGTTTTTTCCTCGAAGTCTGCAAGGAGCTAAGCTTCTCCCGGGCCAGCGAGAAGCTGCACATTTCACAGCCCGCTTTAAGCAAAACAATTCATCAGCTTGAAGAAGAAATCGGTCTCCGTCTGCTCGACCGCTCCACCCGTCACCTTTTCGTTACAAAAGAAGGCGAAATTATCCGCCAGCATGCCCGGAAGGTACTCCGCAGCGCAGAGGATTTGTGGCAGGAAGCAGAAGAAATTAAGCTGCATAAAAAAGGCAGCTTTACGTTCGGGCTCCCGCCCGTCATTGGCTCCAGCTTTTTCCCCGAAATTATTGCCGACTTCCGCAGAGCCTATCCGGAAGCCGGCATGCACATTGTCGAAGAAGGGGCGAAAATTATGGAGCAGTCTCTGCTCGAAGGAAATATCGATGTCGGTGTAGCCATTCTTCCAGTCGATGAAGAACAGTTTGAGGTCCGACAGATCATCGACCGGAAAATTCTTGCCGTCACTTCGGCGGATCATCCGCTTGCCGGCCGCGAAAGCATACAAATGAAGGATTTAAAGCATGAACCCTTTTTAATGTTTCAACAGGGATTTGCTCTGTACGACCGGGTCATGGAGTCATGCATCCAGGCCGGCTTTGAACCCGAAATTCTTTACGAAAGCTCCCAGTGGGACTTTTTATTTGAGAGTGCCATGGCGGGCCTCGGCGTCGCCCTCCTTCCCGAAACAGTTGTCCATAAAGCAAATACCAGCAATGTTTCCGTGCTGGCAGTAGACGATGAATTACTGCACTGGCGGCTCGCGCTTATCTGGCGGAAGCAAAGCTATCAGACGCAGGCCGCCCAGGCGTGGATCTCGTTTGTGGAAGAGGCTTTTAATTAATAATCCTTTTTTACTTTCATACACCTGTTCACGTGTCCCTAAAACACTAATCAGGTGTTCGGCTTTTCTTTTTGATATAATTCATAAGCAGTTTTATTTCATTTCTTTATGCTTATTTCATATGGAAAGGAGGTTGCTTATGAAACAAACAATTTCTTTTTGGCTGGAGGCCGCTCGGGCAAGCTTTTTGTCCGTCATGCTAATGCCTGTCCTATTAGGGGCACTTGGTGCTTTCGCATGGAACGGGGTCTTTGAGCCGCTTTGGTTTATTATTACACTGATCGGGGCATTCAGCGCCCACTTGTTTTCCAACATGGTGAACGATTTGTGGGACTACCGTAACGGTGTTGATACAAAGGCACAGGATACGGCAAACGACGTTTCCACCAATTCCGGCATGCTGACAGGAGGCCGGGTCTCTGAAAAAACATTCGCGTCTGTTACATGGATGTTTTTCGCCCTCGCTCTTTTATGTGGTGTCATTTTAAGTATTGCCAAAGGGTGGCCGCTTTTGATACTGGCTGCCGCCGGCGGACTGCTTGCTTATTTTTATGTAGCCCCTCCCTTCAAATTCGGTTACCGGGGCAAGGGATACGGCGAAGTCGCCATCCTGCTTTCGTTCGGGGTGCTTCCCGTGATGGGAAGCTACTACGTGCAGACGGGATTTTTCGACGTTCGGGCCTTTTTTCTCTCTCTGCCGATCGGCATATTAACGACTATGGTGCTTTACAATCATCATTTTCTTCATTGGCGTGCTGACCGTGACTCCGGAAAAAATACGCTCGTCGTCGTACTCGGGGAAAAGAAAGGACTGCTTCTCTCGAAAGCCTTTACCCTGCTTGCGATGCTTACGATTTCCTTAGGTATTTTCGTCGGGGCGCTCCCCTGGTACGCTCTGATTGCCGTTATTTCTGCGTGGCCGCTCGCAAAGGCGTATGCCGCCCTTGAAGATACCAACCCTTCTGAATCTTATGGTCCGCTCATGGGGGCATCGATTAAAAGTACCGTTCTGTGCGGCTTTTTCCTGGCAGTGGCTCTTCTATTGCAGGGAATTTTTTAACCGCTCGGACACCCGCTTGTTCTGAATGACAGGCAGCTTCTATCATAATAGTGTACAATGTGGGAACGAGACTGCATTTTGTAATTAATTAGGAGGCTTTTTGATGAAAACTATTCGATGGGGAATTTTAGGTACAGCCGATATCGCCAGAAGAAAGGTGCTGCCTGCACTGCAGCATACAGAAAATGCCGAAGCATATGCGATCGCAAGCGGCAGCGGCAAAGCCGGAGAACTCGCCGAAGCTTTTGATATTCCTAAGGTGTATCAAAGCTACGATGCTCTGCTTGAAGACCCGGACATCGATGCGGTCTACATTCCTCTCCCCAATCACCTCCACAAGGAATGGAGCATCAAAGCTGCCGGAAAGCAGAAGCATGTATTATGCGAAAAGCCGGCAGCACTGACTCAGGCAGAGGCCGGAGAAATAAAAAAAGCCTGCGAAGAAAACGGCGTTCAGTTTATGGAAGCATTCATGTACCGGTTCCACCCTCAGCACCAGCTTGTACAAAAAATGCTTGCAGGTAATGCGATCGGAGACGTAGTGACGATGCGCTCATCGTTTACCTTCCCGCTGCAGCATACCGAGGGCAACATTCGGCTTCACTCGCAGGCTGAAGGGGGTGGAAGTCTGTATGATGTCGGCTGCTACTGCATTCATGCCATTCGTCAGGTTATGGGGGAACCGGAGCACGCGAAAGCTTTTTATTCATTTCATGAAAACGAACGCAGTGACTGGGCAGCTGCAGGAATTCTTACATTTCCGGACGGCAGGCTGGCCCATTTCGACTCCGGTATGAATGCGGCCCTCCGAAACGAATACGAGGTGGTTGGAACGAAAGGTGTGCTTCGAGCCCACCAGGCGTTTGTGCCGACAGAACAACCGTGCAAAGTCTCTATTGAACTGGCAAACGGAGAATCCTACAGTGAAACGATCTCCGATAACTACTACATTACCGGTATGCAATCGCTCTCCCTTGGCCTCCTCGAGGGAAGAAGCTGGCCTTCCGATGGACTAGCGGAAAATGCTTCTGTGCTTGAGCAGCTTATTAATTCATAAAAAAAACGGCCCGCGGTCTCCAATCAAAGGAGGCTGCGGGTCGTTTTTTGCTGTTATTCTATATACTTCCGTTCAATGGATTCCTGCACATTCATGATCGAAACTCTTGCCGTTAAAGCATCTCCTTCGCTGACTGATTTCCCTGTCACATCCACCAGTGAAAACTGCGAACTCGGTTTCCCTACTATCGAAACCGGTTCTTCTCCACAGAATATTTTCGCCGGGGAACGGATATAGGAACGCACATCCCGCAGAATATTAAAGGCGAGCTTTTTTAACGTATCGGACTGTTTCTCACGGGCAAAGTTAAAGCCGTGGGCTTCTCCGAGCGGAATAAGACCAACAGTCATTGGTTCATCCAACGGCTTTGTGTCTCCGTAGCCCGCTGTGCTCCCTGCTTCAATTTCCCTCGTTTCAAGAAGAGGTGTTTTCAGCTCAAACGTTTCTTCAAAACGCAGACCATTTCTGCTCGCCGCCTGCCCGAACATGGCATTGCCAATACGTATCATATTAAAGCCAAGCTCCGGATGTTTAACAGCTATCGCGCTGTTAGCCATGTGCACATACTCCGGATGGATTTGATAAATTTTTGTTATGATTTCTATACACTGCTTTAAGCGGTCACTCTGGGAAATAATCTTTTCTGCATGCCTGTTTGCGGCAAAATGAGAGTAAACGCCTTCCATTTTTACTGACTTTAATGCCTGGTAAACCTCCAGAAATGAGTTTAAATCCTTTTCATCCAGACCGAAACGGTTTAAAGAAATATTGATTTTTAAGTGGAAGGGATATGCCCCCACGTTTTTCTTCTCTGCCGCTTCATCTAATTTTTTCATTTTTTCAATCGTATCAACGGTTGGCGTCAGATTGTAATCGATTACACTTTCTGCACTGAAATAAGGGCCTAAAATTAATATGGGAGCCTTCACGCCGTTGTTTCGCAGTTCAACGCCTTCTTCCTCCACCCCTACCGCTAAATAATCAACTTCGTTTTCAATGTACTTGGCCATAGGCACCAGTCCATGGCCGTAGGCATTGCTTTTAACGATGCCTGCAAAAAATTTATCCGGCATCCGGTTTTTAATTTGATGAATATTGTTTCGTACAGCCTTTACGTTAATTTCAATCCATGAAGAATTCATCCATTACACGCCCTTCTATGTTGAATATTACTCTTTAAATCTGAGAATAATTTCATGCGTCTTCTGTTCTATACCTTTACGAGCCCGCTCGAAAACTACCTTTCTCTCATCTTTTTTAATATAAATGCATCTCCCTTCAGCTGTTATTCTTCTGAGGAAAAGCATTTGATTAAAAAGACCCCGGCGCGGGTATGATGATTAAGGTGTACAAACTTTTGTTTTCATCGAAGGAGGATCATATATGAGTAATTCAGACATTACCGCAGATCAGGCCGGCACATTCCGGATCGGCGGCGATATAGAAGTAAACCGTCTAGGATACGGCGCCATGCAGCTGACAGGTGAAGGAGTATGGAAGGAACCATCCAATCCTGATGAAGCCGTCCGGGTGCTCCGCCGGGCATCAGAGCTCGGAGTGAACTTTATTGATACGGCAGATGCCTATGGCCCGTTCACGGCGAACCGCCTCATTAAAGAATCTCTTCATCCGTATAATGATGACATGACGATCGCGACAAAGGTCGGCCTCACCCGTGCAGGCCCAAATGACTGGCGCCCTGTGGGACGTCCGGAATACCTGCGCCAGCAGGTGGAGCTGAACCTGATGGATCTTGGTCTTGAACGCATCGACCTTATGCAGCTGCACCGGGTAGACCCTGAAGTGCCGATTGCAGATCAGGTAGGCGAGCTGAAAAAAATGCAGGAGGAAGGAAAAATCCGTCACATTGGACTCAGTGAAGTGAATACAGAGCAATTTAAAGAAGCGCAAAAGGTAACTTCCATTGCTTCTGTGCAAAACCGCTATAACCTGGCCAATCGTGAATCCGAAGAAATGCTCGACTATTGTACTGATAATAATATTGCCTTTATCCCATGGTTCCCTCTTGCTACTGGGGAACTGGCCCAGGAAGGCGGACCGTTGGCTCAGCTGGCAGAGGAACACAATGCGAAACCAGCTCAGCTTGCGCTTGCGTGGCTGTTGAAGCGCTCTGACGTTATCCTGCCAATTCCCGGAACGTCCACAGTAAGCCACCTTGAAGATAATATCGCTGCAGCCGGCATCAAACTGGGCGACGAGGAATTCAATACGCTTACCAATGCCGTAGAGAACAGCAGCAGCTAAACCTTTTTATATAAGCTTTCAGCCGGCAATGATGCTGCATTGGCTGAAAGCTTTTTTAAACCAGGCAGGCGCACTTGATTTTTGAATGAAAGGAGTAGCAGTATGTTAAAAACGAACAGCCCTTACCTGCTGACGAAAGAAGACATGGAAACGTCCCACGAGCTTCCCTCCTGGCTGCAGGAGGAGTACCAGACCTTTAAGCGTGTTGTAACCAACCCGGAGTTCCCCTGCTTTTTCGGTATGAAAGCCCAGCGAAAAGGAGAGCTCCGCTACTCTTATATTACTCATGATCAGTGGGATCACCTTGGCGGCGTGCTTGAAAGCTTTCTGCATTTAATGAATGAACCGCCCTTTACCCGGCACGGTCTTTTCCTTTTCGTCGAGCCGGAAATACGCGAGCAGTCCGTCGATTATTATCGTTCTTATTTCTGGGACGTTCTGCAGCATCTGCATGAACAGGACCGGTACAGCTGGCCGGGAGACAAGCCAAAGGATCCTGATCATTTTCTGTGGGATTACCATTTTGCCGGCGAGCCTGTTTTTGTTTTCGGTAACGCCCCGGCCTATAAACAGCGGAAAACGAGAGATCTGGGAAACAGTTTGATTCTCGGCTTTCAGCCCCGGGCTATTTTTGAAGGTCTCGAAGGCACAGAAAAAGGCGGCATCATGTCGAGAGAGAAGGTGCGGTCGCGCGTGGAAAAGTGGGATAACCTTCCCACCCACCCGGATATCAGCCATTTCGGCGATCCGACGCACAACGAGTGGAAGCAGTTTTTCATTGGAGACGACATTAAGCCAATAGAAGGCAAATGTCCGTTCCATCATAAAGACGTATAATCATTTCTGATTAAGATAGTCAAATATTCGCGCTTTCTGCTGAACGCAGGAAGCGTTTTTTACATGTATATAATTCGCATCTTTAAATTTGAAGAACCCCGACGCAGGCCTGTATAATGAAAATGTACATTTTATAAATAATGATTTGTCCGATATAGCTTGCTGCGTTTTAAAAATATATTTTAAAGGAGTCTTTATGGCTGACAAAAATACTCTAAAACAAGCGGGCTGGCAGCTTGAACACAGCTATGCCTCCCTTCCGCACACCTTTTTCTCCAAAATCATCCCTGCTCCGGCTCAGAACCCGGAGCTGATTGTACTGAACGAACAGCTTGCTGACTCTCTCGGTCTCGACAGTGAGGCATTAAAAGAGGAGAAAGGCGTACAGGTACTTGCAGGCAGCGAAACGCCGGAAAACGGATTCCCCCTTGCCCAGGCTTACGCCGGTCATCAGTTTGGCCATTTTACGATGCTTGGGGACGGGCGTGCCCTGCTTCACGGAGAACAAATAACGCCGGATGGACGCAGAGTCGACATTCAGCTGAAAGGATCCGGCCGCACACCTTATTCACGCGGCGGTGATGGACGAGCCGCTCTCGGTCCAATGCTTCGCGAATATATTATCAGTGAAGCCATGCATGCTCTTGGCATACCGACTACCCGGAGCCTCGCCGTTGTTAAAACTGGTGAGCCTGTCTTTCGCGAAAGTGTACTGACCGGAGCGGTATTAACACGCACGGCCTCCAGTCATCTGCGCGTTGGCACGTTTGAATATGCTTTAAACCGCGGATCGATGAATGATCTAAAAGCCCTTGCCGACTATACGATCAGCCGGCACTATCCAGAAGTCAGGGAAACGGAACATCCGTACCTGATGCTGCTCCGGGAAGTTGTTACACGCCAGGCTTCCTTGATTGCCAAATGGCAGCTTGCCGGTTTCATTCACGGGGTAATGAACAGCGATAATATGGCACTCAGCGGCGAAACCATCGACTATGGTCCATGCGCGTTTATGAACAGCTATGACCCGAAGACCGTATTCAGTTCCATCGATGCGCGTGGCCGCTACGCTTACGGACGACAGCCGATTATGGCAGAGTGGAACCTTTCCCGTTTTGCCGAAGCCCTCGTGCCGCTAATTGACGAAAACCAGGAAAAAGCCGTCGAGCTCGCGCAGGCAGAAATTTCCCGTTTCCCTCAACAGTTTAATGAGTACTGGCTTCAGGGTATGCGTGCAAAACTCGGGCTTTTCACAGAAGAAACGGAAGACGAAGCACTTATTACAGACCTGCTCAACCTTATGCAGGAATACGAAGCAGATTACACGAATACCTTCCGGGCCCTCACCTTTAACAAGCTGGACGACTCCGGGCTGTTTACAGATAGCAGATTTACTTCCTGGCAGGAACAATGGCTGGAGCGTCTCGGTAGACAAAACGAATCTAAAGATGCTGTCCGCCAGCTGATGCGTGACCACAACCCGGCGGTAATTCCGCGGAATCATCATGTGGAAGAAGCACTTGAAGCTGCCGAAAAAAATGGAGATTACACTCTCATGAATCAGCTTATGGATGTACTTTCAGAGCCTTATGCCCACACCAGGGAGCAGGAAAAATATACGGCACCTCCGGCTCCCACGCTTGTACCGTACCGAACGTACTGCGGTACGTAGAGAGACGATGTGCAGTTAAAGGAATCCCCCGCTCACTGCTGAGCGGGGGATTCCTATTTTTAGTGTTCATGACCGTTTTACCATTTTACCCAAACCATACCTGCGATAAAAAGATGACAATGGAAACCGTCATTCCTCCAAGGATTGTAGAAATAAGCACGCTTTGAGCGGCATATTCCGGATAATTATCGTATTCGAGCGCAAACAGTGCGCTGTTTCTGGACATGGGAAACGAGCTTGCAATAAATAACGCCTGGGCAAGCGTTCCTTCAAGCTGCAGCAGCCAAATAATTCCTAAAGCGATAAGCGGGGCCCCCACTAATCGAAGGCCGATAGTAAAAAAGAAAACCGGGGATAAATGCTTCAGCTTCGGATATGCAATCTGTGCTCCCAGGACAAGAAGCGCGAGGGCCGTGAATCCGGCAGCAATCTGATTTAACACCTGCTCTGCTGCTTTTGGCAGTGAAAGATTAAATATGTAAAACACAAGACCAAGCGCTAAGGCATAAATCGTGGGCGTTTTAAATAACGGGGCCAGATTTTCCTTTATTCCTGTTTTCTGTGTGGTTGCAGAAGTAAAAACTCCATATGTAAACGTTAAAAAGTTTTGAAACATCAGTACAATAATCTGGATCGATACCCCAAGCGGGTTAGAAGCAAATACCAGCTGGCTGACCGGCAGCCCGAAGTTTCCTGAATTCATAAGTACTACACTGTTTTTAAATGTTGCGGTAAGCTTCGCATCCATACCAAACAACCTTGCACACACGCCGGCAAGCAGAGCCAGCAGGCAAAACTGGATCAGCAGAAAGGCACCAACTTCAAGCAATACAGACGAATCCACCTCCATCGCTGAAATATTTGTAAAAATAACGACCGGGAGAAACAGTCCCGTTAACAGCCTCGACAACGTATTGAGATGAAAATCGTATATTCGATGAAGTACTGCTCCGAGCAGCAGCAAAATAAAGATTGGAAGCATTATTTCGAGCATAATTAATGGCAAAAAAGACAAGAAAGCATCTCTCCCCGGCAACCGTTGGTATGAATAATTTTTTCATCTTATATCAATGTACTAATAATTCTATCCCTCAGCAATAAAAATGTTAAATTTATCCTCAAGTAAAATGAATATCATTCATCATATGAAACGGTCAAGCTTCATCCCTTTTTTATCAATTTTTAATCGCGACTATGACAGTATATTGTCTGATTTATGTCTGAAAAGCGACAAAAAATTTTCCACCTCTCCTAAGTCAGGATCTCCTATTGCATCCATTGATGAAAGCGTTTAATATAAAATCAAGACATCTGATGATCATATCTCCAAAACAAAGAATTCAATTTTTATTTTAACTTTCCCCACCTAAAGGAGACAAGTTTATGCTGATGCTCGTTGCCCTAAGCGCTGTCATTTTTCCATTTATTTTTCTCGTTTTGCTTCGCATGCCTGCCATTAAAGGAATGACTCTCAGTTCTGTTATTGTGCTCCTGCTTGCCGTTACCGTCTGGGGGATGGGGGGTCAGGTTATTCTTTCTTCTATTCTGCAGGGTGCCCATAAAACATTAACCATTCTGCTTATTTTATTTGGAGCGCTCGTACTGCTGAATACACTTCGGAAAAACGGAGCTGTAGACCGTATTAACCAGGGGTTTCAAAGTATTTCAAAGGATATGCGGGTGCAGCTGATCATTGTAGCTTTTCTGTTTGGCTCCCTGCTTGAAGGGGCTTCCGGCTTCGGCACTCCGGCAATGATTACCGCTCCGTTGATGCTTGCCCTGGGCTTTAAGCCGCTTGCTGCCGTATCTACAGCGCTTATAGCGGACAGTTCAGCTGTTGCTTTTGGAGCCGTCGGCACGCCCGTCATTGTAGGTCTCAGCACGCTTGATGCAGCGGGCCCTGCCTTTTTCCAGGAAGTTGGTATTACAGTTACATTAATTGATTTGTTCGGCGGCACCTTTATACCGTTTATTCTAATCGTGGTACTAACCCTGTTTTTTGGGAAAGGCAGAGGATTGAAGGATGCTTGGCCGATGCTTCCATGGACCTTGATGGTCGGAGCTGTATACACGTCGTCAGCATTATTATATGCGTTCCTGTTTGGCCCGGAGTTTGTTGCTATTTTGGGAGCGCTCACAGGACTAGCTGCTGCAGCATTCACCGCAAAAAAAGGAATTCTGCTTCCAAAAGATATCTGGACGGATGCCCTGCAGGACGACTTCGAGATCGATACTAAACAATCCGACATGAGTCTTCTTACCGCCTGGTCGCCGTACCTGATCGTGGTGGCCCTCCTGCTTTTAACAAGAATTGTCCCATGGCTGCGGGAGTTTACGACTACCGTTCTTGACCTTTCCTGGACTAACATTTTAGGGGTTGAAGGGGTAACTTCCAATTGGGAGCTGCTGTATTCTCCCGGAACCATTCTTACTATTACGGCACTGCTTGCAGTACTGATTCAAAGGCGTTCATTCAAAAATTTCACCGCTTCTTCAAAAGAAGCTCTTTCCACTATCAAAATTACCGGAATTACTTTATTTGCTACGCTTGTAATGGTGCATGTGTTCAGTAATTCCGGAATCAACACCAGCGATATTACCAGTATGCCGGAATATATCGCAGCCGGGATGGCAGCCGCTTTCGGTCCGATGTGGATTCTTGTCGCACCATTTCTCGGGGAACTTGGATCATTTATTACTGGAAGTGCCACCGTTTCCACTCTCACGTTCTCTCCTGTACAATACAGTATCGCCAATGCTACTGGAGTAGATGCCAGTGTCGTACTGGGGGCACAGCTTGTAGGCTCCGGTGCCGGAAACATGATTTGTATTCACAACGTGGTCGCTGCATGTGCAGTGGTTGGCATGGAGGGAAAAGAAGGCAGCGTTATCCGTAAAACGCTTGGTCCAGCTATTCTTTACGGGGTACTCGCTGGAGTTGGAGGATTTATTATAATGAATGTATTCTAATACAAAAAACAGGCATGACCCTTTAATAAGCGTCATGCCTGTTTTTATTCTTACTTTAAAGCTGGCCGGCTCCCATGTAACGTGGGCCCCAGTAAGAGCTGTCGAGACTCGAAGTAGTTACGCCTGTAGAAGAACCGGAATGAACAAATTCATTGTTACCTACGTAAATACCCGCGTGAGAAGCTCCGCCTCTCGTGTTAAAGAACACAACATCTCCTGGAGAAGGGCTGGAAACTTTCGAGCTTGCACTATACATACCTGAAACGGTCCTTGGAATACTTTCACCGTGCTTCTCGTAAACATAGTTGATAAAACCGCTGCAGTCAAAACCGCTTGGGGATGTGCCACCCCATACATAAGGTGACCCGATGTATTGCTTAGCCGTACTCGTAATACCGGAGCTGCTGCTTGTAGATACTCCCGCTACCTGTTCCGAAGAGCCTGATCCCATTAAAGAATCCTGCGTCGATGGACCGGCTACACCGTAATAATTGCCAGCCGGAGAAGAAATGCCGTGATCGGATTGATATTCTTTTACTGCGCTCAATGTTCTTGGACCAAATCGCGAGCCGGTATAGCCGTGGAAATACCCTTCATCCTTTAAGGTTTCCTGTAAATCGTTTACCGATGAATTAGTGTCACCGTAAGATAAGGATCCGTGATTATCGATTGACGCATCTGCTGCCTGCGGGGCACCAAATAGAACTCCTGCTGTAATTGCTGTTCCAAAAAGATATTTTTTCATTATAACGTTCACTCGTCGAAGTACCCATCACCGAAACTTGATTAAGTAGGTATTGTTTATTTTTCTTATATATTTACTTGCCTTTTTGCCACACGACTGGAGCAACAACGGCTGGTCACGACGGAGTGAAACTGCACCTCCATTAAGTAGTTTAAAGATTTTTTATGTGCGTTGAATCAGCGACTCAACATGACCGAGTATATCTGACCCAGCGTGGTTAAACAACGACATTAGGACATTTGTAATCTCATTTTAATAAAAGTAATATTTTATACATTAATTAGGTAAATAAAATTTAATATCTTTTTAAATACATAATAAATAATATTACTTTGGGAAAAAAGATTGATATGACACTTCATTAAAAGGTTCTACTCTGAAAAAGTCGGATATAAGTCGGCATATTCTTCATTTTTTAACCTTTATTTTTTAACAAATGGACTGGCCTGAATCAATACAAAAGAGCTGTCCCGGGTTTCACCGTAGACAGCCCTATCACTTTAATTCAAATGTTCACGCTGCGTTAGAAGATTCAGCTGCCTTCCTGCTTTCCATCCGGTGAAGCAGTACTGTAAGCAGAATACCGATGACAGAGAGCGCTGCCCCGCAGAGTGTCAGCACAAAAAACGTTGCTCCCGCGTTCAGTACAATTGTTCCCAGAGTAGCTCCGAGCGCATTCGCCAGGTTAAAGGCGGCTGCAGCTATTGTTCCGGCTAGAGAAGGGGCATGCTGCCCGGTAATCAGCAGCTTGGCATTTAACAGCGGCACTGTGCCAAACGCAAACATTCCAAGTAAAAAGCTTGCGATAAATAACGTGCCGATGACGCTGATCATTGGTATAAAGAAAACCAAAATGAGTGTTAAAAGCAGAAACGCAATACGCAGCCTGCTCGTTAAATGATTAAGCGGGATACGGCTCGAAAGAAAATTCCCGGCGACAGCCCCAGTACCAAACGCAAACAGCGCGAATGTCACCCCTATGACATCCACACCACCGATCTCACGCAGAATCGGTTCTTTGAACACATAGGTGGTAAAAACACCGGAGTAGCCGAGAATAACGATGGCAAGCGTCATAAGAAATGTCTTTTCTTTAAAGACGCCCAGTTCATATTTCACTTTTGGTATTTCGGTGGGCTTTTCATTTGGCAGGGTCAGCACAAGCCCAATTAGCGTAATTAATCCAAGAACAGCAATCATCCAAAATACAATTCTCCATTCCAGCACGCCGCCAAGATAAGATCCGAACGGCACCCCAAGCATAATCGATATAGTTAAGCCGCCCTGCACAGCAGCAATAGCCTGCCCTCTTTTCGACGGGGCCACAATATGGTGGGCCATCGCAAGACTGAGACCGAAAAACGGAGCGTGAATCGCCGCTGAAATCAGGCGCGCTACCACAAGCACAGTAAAAGAAGTGGCCACTGCTGCCAGTACGTTACTTAGTACAAAGACTGCCATACAGGAAATCAAAACCGGCTTGACCGGAAACTTCATCGTCGTAATACGAAAGATCGGTCCAAAGACTGCCACACTGATAGCGTACACACTGAGCAGAAGACCAGTAAGAGAAACAGGTACATTTAAATCGTTCGATAATTGAGTGACAAGACCAGTAATCACGTATTCAGTCATACCAATAGAAAAAGTTCCTATCATAAAAGCGATAATAATGGCCCGGTTCGTACGAAGAATACCCATCTTTGCCACCTCTCTTTTTTTTAACTATGAGAGACTATGGTAAAGCGTTTAACCTCAATTGTCCACCCCTATAAAAAATGCTGCCGTCGTAACGGCAGCACTGTTTGTTTATCACGATTTTATTCTTTCCACGGCGAATGCAGAACACATTCGCAAAAGTCAGGACTCTTATAATCCGGCATAAACCGCTCGCAAACGTCAGCTTTAATATTTCCAAATGTCGTCTCGGGTTTATGCTTGAACCCTTCGTAAAAAGCAGGAAGAATTTTTTCTTTAAAATTATTCCGCGGGTACGCGCTCACGACCTCTTCCCGTAATTTTTCAGGAAACTGATGGTATCCGTCCCCCATGACGTCAAGACCCACCCCTGAATATAGAAGGGAAACCTCAGACTCTTTATACTCTGCTACCCCAATTGTCGTATGCAGAGCGATAGCGTCCCATACAAGACGAATGGATTCATCCTCCATGTTATGCTGCTGCAGGAAGCTGCGTGCTGCATTGGCCCCGTCTACCTCAAACCGTTTATCAGGACTGCTGTACTGAGTCGTCAGCCCGAGATCATGGAACAATGCACTCACATATAACAGCTCCGAATCATACTTCAGTCCGGCTTCCCTTCCCTGAATTTCCCCGAAAAGATATGCACGGTTCGAGTGATTCCAAAGCAGTTCGGACCCGTATTCCCTCAATAGATCAGCTGCTTCTTTTGCTATTTTACTGTCAGGAATTTTTACTCCTGCTACACTATTTGCCATGTTCATTCATCCTCTCCTGTTTTTATGTTTATATGGCCGTTTTACTGGATTTCCCTTCTGGGGCTTCATGTATGCGTTATTTTAATAATTCATATATTGCTTTTCATTAATTGTCGTTGGTATGCATCCCCGCATGTTAAGCTGAAATAGTCTAAATTCGCAAAACAATCCCGCCCTAGACTCTTGTTTCACAAAAATTAACCTGTATAAACTGCCCCGCTTCTGCAGCCAAAGGAGGGAAAACGTGCGCTCAAGTATAAATATTATCAAAGGCTTTTTATTTATTGCTGCTTTGATCGGGCTGTACTACCTTTTCAACATCAGACTGAGCATTCGTCCAACCGAGATTCAGAACTTCATCACTTCGTTCGGATGGATTTCGCCTTTCGTTTTTCTACTTGCCTACACGCTGGGCCCTTTTATTTATTTTCCTTCCTCCCTTTTGTCCATTACTGCAAGTATCACTTACGGCATATGGCCTGGAGTACTTTATATATGGACAGGCGCCCTTGGCGGAGCAACGAGCGGGTATTTTATCGGACGTTTTATGGGAAAAACCATATTCAGCAAACATCAGATCCCCTGGAACCCCAGAATGAAATATTTGATGGAAAACCGTGGTTTTTTTGTAGTACTGGTGCTCCGTCTCGTCCCGCTGATGGGGTTCAGTATGCTAAGCTATTTGTCCGGTTTTTCTAAAATTAAATATTCGCATTTCATTTCCGCCACCATGATCGGTATCCTTCCCGGGATGATGATGTACGGCACGTTTGGGCAAAGTATTGTCTCCGGCAGCCGCCTTCTGCTTTGGATTGCCCTCGCTCTTCTTCTCATTTTGAGTACTGCCGGGTTTTTCCTCCGTAAGAAAATCAAAAGATGGCTCGGTATGCAGCCATGAAAAGGATGCTTCGTTTCAACATAAAAAAGCTGCAGCACCTCCGTGGGCCACAGCTTTCTTAATATCTATTTTGTATTAACCGGCGAGGCCGATAGGAGAGAAAAGCAGGTAGGTTACTACCACAGTAATAATGATAACTGCGCTCACCCATTTTCTGTGCTTCCACGGAGTCATATCAACCTTGTTGATATTTTCCTGGAACTCAAACGGCCTGTCGAGAGGCTTCAGACGGCTTACAAACCATAATACGAGAATATCGACAAAGAACAACACGCTGAAGGCGTACAGATAGTGAAAGTCCATGAACAGCCAAAAAATACTGTACAGCACAACGTGAGTAATAAATGTCACTTTTGCGGCAAAGGCGGTACCATACTTGAAATAGAATCCGAGTATGATAATGACGAGCAGCGGCATACTGTATAAACCGTTAAACGATTGAACAACGTTGTAAAGACCCGACGGAGCAAACGAAATCAGCGGAGCAATTAAAATAGCAATTAAAGCTACAATTACTGTAATGAACTTACCAGCCCGCGCCACCTGTCTGTCGCTTGCATCTTTTTTGATTAGCGGCTTATAAAAGTCCAGCGTAAACAGAGTAGCGGTTGCGTTCAACGCACCGACAAATGAACTTAAAATAGCTCCAAAAATGACTGCTGCAAAAATTCCTTCCACCGACGGCGGCAGTACTTCAGTAACTAGACGCGGATACGCGTTATCTGCTGTTCTAAGTTCACCGCCAAACAGATTAAACGCAATAATTCCTGGAAATACGAGAAACAATGCGCCGAATATTTTAAAGAAGCCTACATATAAAGCACCCTTCTGGCTTTCCTTTAAGTTTCTTCCTGCCAGCGCTTTTTGTACGATCATCTGGTTTGTGCACCAGAAAAACAAGTTATTAAAAAACATTCCTAAAAAGAGTGTCGGCCACGGGACATAAGAAGAATCAATAGCGCCAATAGAGTTTAATTTTTCAGGTGTATTGGCCTGAATTGTTTCCATTCCACGGAAAAAATTACCATCACCTAAGGCCATAAGACCAAGAACAGGAATAGTAAGTCCCCCGAGTAAAAGAGCAATCCCATAGACGGTATCACTGAAAGCGCTTAACCTCAAACCACCCATTAACAGGTAAAGAAGGCCAATAAGTCCTGTTAATCCAGCAATAAAAGCTACGGCTGTTAAGGGCTCTACACCGAGCAGCTGGTCAACTGCGAAAATCTGGTTGAAAACGAGTGAACCAGAGTACAATACCACAGGTAAAAAAGAGGTCATATAAGTGAAAATAAACAGAAAAGAAGCGATTCGTTTCGTTGTTTTATCGTATCTGGTTTCAATAAAATCTGTAACAGTATCCACACCGTATTTTAAGTATTTAGGGAGAAACACAAGTGCCAGTAATACAATCGCTATAGCTGAGGTTACCTCCCAGGCCATTACTTCCATACCGGAAGCGTAGCTTTGGCCGTTTTGCCCGACAATCTGTTCTGTGGACAAATTCGTCATAATAATTGTTCCGGCAATCGTAATACCCGTTAAACTTCTGCCGGCAAGAAAGTACCCTTCAGCGCTGTCCGTGTTAACTGAGCGGCTTCGGGTAAAAGCAAAAAGCCAAATTGCCCCGACGATAATAATAAATGTAATAAGAGATAAAATAATAAGCCCCCCCTTTAATCATATGCTTACACCGTATTTTTAAAATTGAAACAATTGTTATTATTTTTGTTTCAATTCGTTCCCCTCGGCGGGGTTGTTTTTATTCTAACCGAAAACATCAGTAAGGTAAACGCTTTCCTAAAAATATTTTTACTTTTCCCTTAATTTTATATATTTACGAAACAGGTTTCGCAAATATATAAAACTGCCCTGCAGCATATGCTGCAGGGCAGTCAATTCAGGCTGTTTCAGCTATTGCTCTTTATTCGCCTTTGCGAGCTCCTGTTCGCGGAGTTCTACGCGGCGGATTTTTGCAGAGCTTGTCTTTGGCAGTGAGTCAACAAACTCAATGCGGCGTGGATATTTATACGGAGCAGTCATTTCCTTTACGTGATTCTGCAGTTCCTTCGTTAAATCTTCTTCATTTTCCACCTGGCCGTTAGGCACGATAAACGCCTTCACGACGTTGCCCCGGATATCATCCGGGCTTGCCACAGCGGCACATTCTTTGACAGATGGGTGTTTTGTAAGTGCATCCTCTACTTCAAACGGTCCGATCGTATACCCTGAACTGATAATAATGTCATCACTGCGTCCCTGGAACCAGTAATAATTATCTTCATCCTTCATTGCCCTGTCGCCAGTTAAAAAGTAATCACCCTGATAGGAATCACTTGTACGTTCAGACTCTCTGTAATAGCCCTGAAACAGCGATGGAAGATTACGGTGCACAGCGATATTGCCAATTTCATTAGCCTTCGCAGGATTTCCGTCTTCATCCACTATTTCAATAAACTGTTCGATCATTGGTTTGCCCATGGAACCTATTTTTTCAGGAACGCCCTTTAACGTTCCGATAAGCAGCGTGCTTTCTGTCTGACCGTAACCGTCGCGAACCGGCAAATTAAACTTGTCACGGAACACTTGAATGACTTCTTCATTCAACGGCTCTCCTGCAGATACTGCGCTGTGCATCGCTGAAAGATCATACTTTTCGAGACCTTCAATTTTAGCCATGAGCCGGTACTCTGTCGGCGTGCAGCAAAGCACGTTTACTTTTTCATCCTGAAGCAGCTGCAGATACGTCTCCGGATCAAAACGGCCGTTGTAGGCAAACCCGGTGGCACCCTGGCCGAGTACAGATAAAAACGGGCTCCAGACCCATTTCTGCCAGCCTGGTCCGGCGGTAGCCCATACAACATCATTTTCGTGAATGTCGAGCCACTCATCTGCCGCTACCCGCAGATGAGCATATGCCCATCCATGACTGTGCACGACAGCTTTTGGTTTACCTGTCGTTCCTGAAGTGTACGGAAGAAAGGCAGTGTCATCACGGTGGGTCTGTACAATATTAAAGCTTTGGGATTCTTCTGCTGCCATCGTTTCAATTTCTTTCCATCCTTCTTTACTTCCCCCGATCATCAGCTTATGCTCGAGTGTCTCCGGCACAGGATCCATCCGGTCAATTTCCTCTGCGTACGGAGCATACGAAATAATCGCGCGGGAACCGGAATGGTCGGCCCGATACTTAATATCGTCCGCCCGGAGCATTTCTGACGAAGGAATAATCACAAGGCCTGCTTTCAGGCACGCGTAATAAGTAACATAGGCTTCCACGAGACGTGGCACCATGACAAGCACCTTGTCTCCTTTGGAAAGTCCAAGGCCGGTTAGGACGTTGGCGTACTGATTGGCCTGCTGGATCAGTTCGTGATATGTAACCTCGCGGCGGCTGCCTTTATCGTCCTGCCATTTCAATGCCAGACGGTCTGAATCATAGCGTTCCATTTCTTCGATTAAATTGTAGGTTTCATTTGGTGTCAGCTGATTTGCATCAATCATAATCACATATCTCCCTTACCACTATTTTATCTTTTTCTATCATATGTGCCACAGCAGTGTATGTCTACTTATACGCCTAAAGAAATCTGATTATTTCAATTACAATTTTATTTTTTTTATGTTTGTGGAAAGAAGGAAACGGTTATAGCATGAGAGGAACGTTTTTGTACGGTAACTATCATTGATTTGGAAGTAGAAAGGATGAATGACACGATGAACATTATTATCAGCAAACCTAATGAGGAAATTGAAGTCCGCGAAGTAGAGGGACAAAATGATATCTACAGTATCATGGGCAATGACGCCATCATGCTCGAAATGATTCCGGAGCTTGATATTTATGCGCTTGCGAACGAAAATCAGTATGAAGAAGCAGATTATAAAGTAGAATCCAAGCAGTTCGGGGATCTTACGAATAAATACTCTCTTACCGGAACGTCCGTTATATTAACGTTAGACGCTGCCGGCAATTACGCTGAGTTGAACGATGAGCAGATTGAAGCTGTCCGCCAGCTGCAGGAAGTCCGCGGAGGCAATTTAAACAGCTAATTATTTTTCAATAAAATATCAATAAAAAAAGAGAGGCTCACGAGCCTCTC
This sequence comes from Marinococcus sp. LNHM4E3-1, assembly GCF_056034405.1. Lineage (NCBI taxonomy): Bacteria > Bacillati > Bacillota > Bacilli > Caryophanales > Bacillaceae > Marinococcus > Marinococcus sp. LNHM4E3-1. The sequence goes on from NZ_JBQLID010000010.1 coordinate 100,160, forward strand.
TTTAGTTCTACATATACATAGCTGTCTTCTACATAAGCAGAAAATTCTTTTAGTTTACCTTTTACCGGCGCAAGCGGCTTGCCGCTTTCCCGCAGATTGTATTCCCTTCCATGCCACGGGCACCGGACGATGTCTCCTTCATGTTCAAATGAATATTCACCAGGTGCGGTGCTCATAGGAGCACCGTCAATTTTGCCTTTCGACATGCAGGCTCCCTGGTGAGGGCACCGGTCGATAAACGCCCTGACTTCTCCCTCGGACGTCCTACAGACAAAAACCGGGATATTATCCACGCTCCCCGGAATCATTTCCTGCTTTTCCAACTCCTCTTCCCTGCATATAACGGCTGCCATCAGACAGCACCCCGAGCCGGCAGTTTCGGATAGAATTTTCTGGCATTTTCGCCGTAGATACGCTCAAGCACATCATCTTTAAGTCCTTTAGGCACGGCTTCATCCGGTGAATCGTAATCCCAGTGCGGGTAATCCGTACTAAAACAGATGATTTCATCGGTCCCCATCTGCTCTACTAAGAGATTCCATTCTTTTTTGCTCATTTCTTCAAGCGGCTGGGTCGTAAATGCCATCCGGTTTTTTATCGTATCACTCGGCATCGTTGTTACCCACGGCACTTCGTGGCGAAGATCCTTAAACTGCTGATCAAGTTTCTTCATTAAAAACGGCACGTACGTGAAGCCGCCCTCAATCATCATCAGCTTCAGGTTTGGATATTTCTCAAACACCCCGTTGAAAATCATGCTCGTAATCTGTGCCATGTGGGAAGTTGCAATTAAAGAATGCCATTCAATAAAGTATCTTGGCCATTTGCCGAGCGGGGCAGGCGGTTCGTTATGGTGCATGCCGATCATCAGGTCATGGCGCTCAGCTGCTTCGAATATTGGATGGTAGTAAGGATCCCCCCATGCAATATCATCAATGGGCAAAAGCACCTGAATCATTTTTGGGTGAGAGCCGACGCGTTCGATTTCTTTCACTGCGTTCGCTACTTCCTGGGCTGCAATGTGAACGGAGCCGTACAGGCGGCTGTCTTTATCAAGCCAGTCATTGATCTGCCAGTCGTTATAGGCACTGGCAAGGGCCGTGGCCATTTCGTACCATCCGTGCATGGAAGACGGAGATGGATCAAGTGCTCCGGTTAAAATACCGAATTCGTGATTGTTGGCATCAAGCAGCTGCTCCTGCATAAACGGAAGGCTTGTGCCCGCTGGTTTTCCGTCCGGCGTTTTTGCGTCAGCCCGGTCCACTCCAGCCACGGCGGGCTGAGTAAATGGCATATGTTTTTCCTGCTGCCAGTGGCAGTCTTCAATATACCTTCTCCACGGCTGCTCTAAGTATGGAAACAAATCTTCATACATTACCCGTTCGTGAATATCAGTGTCGATCAGGCTGTACTTTTTTGTTCGGTTAGTTTTAGCTTCATTGTTTAAAGTCTGCATAAATCAGCATCCTTCCTTTCATCTGCTTTCTAACCGTACCAGATTCGTCCTGGAATAAACAAAGCTCCCTAGAAGTCGTCCGCCTCTGTAAGCTGTGACAGTGAATGTCAGTGAGCATCAGTGAACGTCAGTAGCAGTTTTTCAGTATCTAACGATTTACTTACTAATCTGCTACCTATCACTGGCAGGAAGGATACTAATATTTATTGCAGAGATAATTTTTGGCAGATGCTAATTTTCTTCGATATATACTAGTGTGACATATATGCTCAAATTGGAATCACTGTTATTTTCAAACCCTATTTTTTCTGTAGGCCCGCATTGAATAAGGTCACCCTCCCTCACGGGGAAATTCTCATCCTCTGTATAACATAGCCCTTCCCCGCTCACGACTAATGCAAATGTTTGAGTGAAGGGATGATCATGGAGAGGAAGGCTTTGACCAGGCGAAAAATTAAATACCACAGCTTTGCAGTTGTTCTTTTTAAAAACAACTTCATTTGCCATTCGGTCTTCGCTGAAAGGAGCTAATTGTGTAAGACTCTGGATTTTCATATTTTTCATCCTTTCTTCTATTAAATTTAAAAACAGCTGCGGCATATCTATTTAGATTCTGCCGCAGCTGCTGAACCAGTTTTATCTCTGGGTTTTAATTATTCAATCGTGCTTTCCGGCCCGAAAACTTCATAATGGCGACGTTCTGCCGGCACTCCTCTATCCTTTAAAATTCCGTTAACTACTTGCATAAAAGGCGTCGGACCGCAGAAATAAAAATCTGCCTGTTCGTCAGGAAGGACGGTTTCCAGCCACGGGGCATCAATATACCCTTCTTTATCAAACATTTCGTTCGAACGGTCTTCCTCTGTCGGTTCGGAATAACAGGTATAGGCCTCAATGTTTGAATACGTATCTGCGAGCTGCTCCACATGTGCTTTCATGGCATGAACCTTACTGCTGTCAGCGGCATGAATAAACGTTACGTTTCGTTTCGTATCTTCCTGCACGAGTGTATTCAGCATACTCATCATCGGGGTTACTCCGACGCCGCCGCTGATTAGTACAATTGGCATTTCCTCTGTTTCCATCACAAACTCTCCTGCCGGTGCTGCGAACAGCAGTACATCTCCTTCTTTTACGTCCCGGTGCAGATAATTCGACACAATACCGGCCGGGTTTCCGTCCTCGGGGTCCTCACGCTTTACGCTGATCCGGTAAAAATTTTCATTCGGAGCATCCGATAGACTGTAATGGCGCATATGGGTATAGGGTTCTCCTTCGATGTCTGCCTGCAGCGTTAAATACTGTCCCGGCTGCTGCGGTATAATCGCTCCACCGTCCTGCGGCTTTAAGTAAAATGAAGTGATAACATCGCTCTCCGGTACTTTTTCCGCTACATAAAACGGACGGTAGCCTGTCCACCCGCCGCGGGCGGCCTCTACTTCTTCGTACTTGACTGCTTCTTTTTGAATAAAGATATCGGCAAGCGCGTGATACGCTTCTCCCCAGGCATCCAGGATCTCCGGAGTTGCTGCGTCTCCGAGCACTTCCTCCACCGCTTCGAGCAGTGTTTCCCCTACTAACCCATAATGCTCCGGCCTGACATCCAGGGCCCGGTGTTTTTCCGCTATGCGTTCAATAGTAGGCCGAAGCTCTTCCAGGCGGTCAATATTCGCTCCTGCCTGGTAGACAGAATAAGCAAGAGCTTCCGGCTGTACGCCTGTTTCCTGGTTCGTCTGGTTAAACATATTCCGCAGTTCGGGTGCTTTTTCAAATAACATTTCATAAAAACGGTTGCCGATGGCAGCGGCGTTGGCCTGAATAGCCGGAGCTGTTGCTTTTACAGTTTCAATCGTTTGCGGTGCAAGCATCAAATTCCTCCAATGAAAACGTTTTTAATTTCTACAAAAAGTGTATTATAAATACATATTTAAATCTATACTTTTAGAAATACTTCATTAAACGTTCACATTCAGCTTTTATATACAAAATAACTCCGTTTCCACCTGGAAACGGAGTACTGTATATTTATTTGGCGCATTCAAAGCAGTACAGCCGGCCGTACTCATGAACCCCTTCCATAAAGCCGTCCCGGCAGTAAATTTCTTTGCCACATTCACTGCATTGGCCCAGATACTCCTCCATCGTTGTCACCTCTTCTTCGTTAAGAATCCTTCGGCTGACGGTCAAGAATTTCTTTTAAGACACGGGCATGATTATACGTTTCTTCCTTCGCGGCAAACACGAGCGTCAACTGCTTATTCTGCTCACGTACGGTCTCTTTTAACTGATCGAGAGCTTCAGCCTGTTCGTTATTCTGTTGAAGCTCCTGCTTATACTTCTCTTTGAATGCGTCAAATTTCTCCGGATCGTGGGAGAACCATTGCCGCAGCTCTTTTGAAGGAGCAACGTCCCTGCTCCATTTATCCACTTTAGCTTTTTCCTTTGCTATTCCCCTCGGCCACACGCCGTCGACTAAAATCCGATACCCGTCTTTTTTCTCCGGGTCTTCATAAATTCTTTTCAATTGAATGGCCATCGTTGCCCTCCTTCTGCTTTATTTTTCTTCAAACATAAAGTCTACGACCTTGTTGACGTGCACCTGCATTGTATCTAAAAACGGAATCGAAAAATCTTCTTCAGAAAGAATCATCGGCAGTTCAGTGCAGCCAAGAATCAAGGTATCAAGCCCATGTTGTTCGATCATTTCCCCGGTGATCCGCTCAAATTCTTTTTTCGTCTCAGGATTTACGATACCATTTTCGAGCTCACTGACAATTTTTTCGTGTAAATACTGCTGTGTACTTTCAGCTGGCACATAAATATTCTTTCCATTCGCTTCGAACGGCTTCTTAAAAAAATTCTTTTCCATCGTAAACTTTGTGCCCAGCAGCCCAATGTTTTCGGCGCCCTGATTTTCTGCTGCTTCCACCGCGGCGTCCACGATGCTGAGCATCGGCACCTCGACCTGCTTCTGCACTTCATCGAATACAAGGTGCGGAGTGTTGGCTGCAATAATGATTCCATCAACGTCGAGCAGTTCAAGCTTACGGGCAGCGTTGCCCAGATATTCGATCAGATCGTCCATTCGTTCTTCCGAAATATACGTAAAAATGTTGTACATATTAATGCTATTAATGTACAATTCCGGAAGCACCTGAAGACTATTCTTCTTTTCCTGATACTTTTTAATGATGGATTGATAATATTCCACTGTCGATTCCGGACCGAGGCCGCCGATAATACCTATCTGTTTCATTTTTTCTCCTCCTTCATTAAAGCGTTAATATATATTACCAATATATATTTTAACATATTTAGTGTGCACCTCTATTCACCAGGATGATTGCACAATCCGGCCGCCGAATATATAATAAGTATATTAAATATGTATTTTATGCACGAGCCTATAAAAGAAAGGAATGGACATATGCGAATACTTTTGTTCTATTCCACAATGACTGGAAATACTGAAGACATGGCTATTGATACGGAAGAAGAGCTCATCAACCGCGGGCACGAAGTAGAGCTGATGGATATGATCGCCGATGGCCTTCCAAACGAAGACCCCCTCCCTCACGATCTGCTCATTATGGGTACGTATACGTGGGGTGAAGGTGATATCCCCGAAGAAACGGAAGATTTTCTTGAAGATCTTTTCGCCTATGATATTTCCGGCCTTTCGATTTCCATCTTCGGCTCCGGGGATCACGCGTATGAAAACTTCGCCGGAGCTGTGGATGAGATGATCGAGGAATTCCGCAAACATGGACATAAGGGTGAGATTCCCACCATGAAAGTCGATGTGGATGAAATGGATAACATTGCTGAAGATATTAAAAGCTATGTCGACAGCATCGAAGAAAAGTTTTTAGTGAAATAATGGTCAGCACGAATAACCCCGGGGGCCGTGAGCCTCCGGGGTTACCTTTAATTAATACAGCTGATCTGTCACGGCATTGGCATAAGAAAAACAAAAATCATAAACAATATAAACCCGGCACTGAACCATATGTCCGTTTTTTTATAATTCATCTGTACGTATTCCGTTCTTTCTCTGGAGCCGTCAAACCCTTTCGATTCCATTGCGAGCGCTGTTCTTTCTGCCTTTCGTACAGCCCCTGCCATCAATGGCACGGCCATCTCTTTCCACTCACGCATTTTAGGCTTTTTGCCCATCCCTCTGATTTGCCGGGCTCTCCGGATAACCGCCAGTTCCTCCCGCAGTTGGGGGAGAAAACGGTAGGCGGCCATCATTCCATAACCAATATTTGGAGGCATATGCCATTTTTGTATCAGGCTTATCACTAAACTCACGGGAGAGGTAGTGAGAACAAAAAGAAGCGACCAGGAGGCAAACACCATTGCCCGCAGACCGAGCGAGATCCCTGTTTGAATATTTTCAAGAGCAACCGGCATTTGGAATACGTAGAAAAGAACTGTGGGTCCTCTTTCGTCAGGAAAAACAACCTGAAGCCATATAAAGCTGAACCCAAAGAGCCCAAATGGAAGCATAAGTACGAGCAGCAGCTTTAACGGCACTTTTCCCAAAAAGGCGACGGCAGCAACCGTTAACAGCAAAACGGCAAGCGGGCGCCAAATATCATAAACGAAAATCATGCAGAAAAATACGGTGAAAAGACTTATCAGCTTCAGCGTTGGATGTACGTGCTGCAAAAAAGCGTTCCGAGTCTGGATTTCTTCAAGCATGGCTTACTGCTTTCTTTTTCTTTAAGCTCATAAGCTTTACTACCGGCGGGCGGACACCGATTTTAGCTAAATCCATACTCCCACTGAAAAATGCTTCCACGCCGTCATCACAGGCAAGTGTTCGTTCCGCCAGCGCCAAAACCCGTCCAGCTTTTGTATAGACCAGATCCATATCATGCGTCAGCCAGAGAACCGCTTTTCCACGTCGCCGGCACTGCTCAAGCACTTCAAATAAAGCATCGGTATTTCGCTTATCAAGACCAAACGCCGGCTCATCCAAAATTAATACGGACTGGTTGTTCGTTACCATGACTGCCACCGAAAGGCGCCTTTTTTCTCCCTGGCTGAGCTGAAATGGATGATTCTTTCGAATATGTCCGAGCTGAAATTGAATCAGCAGTTCATTTGTCTGCTGATCAATATCTTTTTCGCACCACCCTTCCATTTCCATTCCGTAGCGTATTTCTTTTTCCACGGTCTGTGCTACAAACTGATGCTCGGGCTGCTGAAAAACAATTCCGAAGGTTTTAGCAATTTCGTACGGCTTCAGACTGGCAATATCTTCTCCGTTAACATATATAGAGCCGCTTTTAAGAGATTCCCATCCAGTGAGGACACGTGCGAGCGTGCTCTTTCCTGCTCCGTTTGCACCGACTAGAGCAGTCATTTCCCCTGGGTACAGGGAAAAAGATACGTTTTCGAAAACCGTTTGCTCGCCATAGGCAAAGGCCGCCTGCTTCACCTCCAGAACAGGTGGTTCAAGTGAAGGAGCACTTATCTTTTTCGGCTGCGGCAGAGATGCAAGAACTGCTGCAGCGGAATAATCCGCTGCAAACCTTTCCCATTCCCCTAAAGTAATGGGAAGAGCAGATTTGGGATTCTCTGACTTTTTCAGTAATTTCTTTCCGGCTTCTGCAGGAGCCGGCAGCCATACTCCTTCTGCTTCGAGTACGGCTGCATGAGAATTGAATATACGTGCCGGGCTTCCATCCGCAGACACCTGGCCATCGTGGTTCAATACGATCACCCGGTCTACCCACTCCATTACTTCATTTAATTGATGCTCAATCAAAACCAGTGTTTTATCACTATCTGCTGCAATGCGGCCAAGAAGCGAAGCCACTGCTTGCCGGCTTACCGGATCGAGCTGGGAGAGCGGTTCATCCAGAATCCATATCCGCGGATTCACAGCAGCTAAACAGGAAACAGCTATTTTTTGCTTCATCCCGCCGGACAGTGTGTCGATACGGGCATCAATGCAGTGAAGCATATCTGTAAATTGTAAGGCTTCGTGCACGCGGGCCTCGATATCACCTGCAGGCACCCGCAGATTCTCAAGCGTGAATACAAGCTCTTCCCGCACGGTCGGCATGCAGAACTGGGTATCCGGGTCCTGGAACAAAAGCGCCGCCTGCCTGGCGGCCTCCGTAATACTTTTCACCGCCGGATTTTCCCCAAACACGCTCAGACCGCCCGAAACCTCCGCCTCCACAGAACGCGGAAGAATTCCCTGGATAGCGAGAGCAAGCGTACTTTTGCCTGAACCACTCGGACCGAGCAGCAGCACGTTTTCCCCAGTACATATTTCTGCTGAAAAACCTTCTATCGAAGGCTTAGCAAAAGGGTACGCAATGGTCAATTTGTCTGCGTAAATCATACAGCATCCTTCTGCTGGCCGAGACGGTATTGACGGCCAAGGGCGAAGCGGTCAAGCACTCCAGTCTTTACCAGCGCATCCGCAAAGCTTTTCCCTGCCCATCCGGCTAAAAGAGCGCCGCTTATAAGCATGGTTACCAGCATAAATACAACAACAGAACCTGCGTACTGGCTGAATCCATAAAGGACATACTGGGTTAAAAATGCAGCAAACGTTCCGGCCGACCCGGCAAGCATTAATACTGGCAGACGGAACACCCGGTAGAAAAACAGAGCGAAAATCAATTCTGCAGCGAGCCCCTGGGTGAAGCCGAGCACGAGCACTGCTCCTGCACTGACAGACCCCGCCATAACTTCAGTGCCGGCCGCAATAAGCTCTGAAAGCAGCGCCGCTCCCGGTTTTTGAACGATATAGGCACAAATCACAGGCGCAAGGATCCAGAAGCCCGCCATCAGGCCTCCTCCAACTGGACCGAAGATGCCGGTAACCATTTGTCCCAGCAGCACCCAAAGAAGATAAAGGACGCCGAGAACTGCTGAAATAAACGAGATGACGACAATATCCCGGAGGTTTAAGCGTTTGTTTATCATTAGACTTTTTCCCCGTCTGTTAACGTTCTGGCAAAGGGCCAGTCTTTTGCATAATAAGCGTCCTCAAAAAACATATACTCAAGCTGGCATCCTTCCATAAACAACGTCCGCCAGCGCTGTTTTTCTTCTTCTGTGACTGTTTCTGCCAGTTCATCGAGGCGGTCAATATATTTGTACATTTCCCGTTCCTCACGGTCCCCGTAAAAACGAATCCAGTCATTGAACGGATGGGTTTCGTCCGGCTGCACTTCCTCCATCAGCCTTTCACCCACATACAAATACACCCACGGGCAGGCAAGCGTTACCGCAATTACATCACCAAGTGTTCCTTTTTCGGCATGGTGCAGCATGTGAAGCACGTAATGCTGAGATACCGGAGCAAGCGCATAGCCCTGCAATTCCTCATAGCCCACGCCCGCCTGCTCACACAAATTATGATGCGGGTGCGTTTCGCTGTTTAAAACAAAATCAATGGTATCTTTAAACATAACCATGTCTTCTCTTGACGTACACTTTGTTACCCCAATTGCTTTTGCCTTGATCATGGCGTTTAAGTATTCAAAATCCTGCTTCACGTAATGGATAAGAGATGCTTTTGGGAGCTCCCCTTTCCCGATACCCTGTACAAACGGATTTCTCCAGCAGGCTTCAAAAATGTGCTCTGTGTCCTGCCATAAAAGCTCTGAAAATTTCATTGTAACTTCCTCCTTTAAATTAGGAGGGAACCACTACGGGCAGTCAGGACCAATGGGGTAAAAAAAGCCACTCCATTGGTGGAGTGGCTTAGAATAAACGTCCTCTATGGTAAAGCTTGTGCTTTTGAAATAGACGTATTCTGCCGTCTCCACTTTCCTACGCTGGCCTTAACCAGATCAGGTTCAAAGGGATTAAGGTTAGTCCTTATCTCAGCCGCTTTCGGCACCCCTAGTGGATTCCCTATTAAGTTGTCTACACTTTATCATATTATGTCAGGAAGTCAAAGGTGATTTTTATAATCCGCCTTCTCCCTCTGAGCAAAAATCTGCATTCAAAAACCCTGCAGGCCTATGCCAGCAGGGTTTTTCTGCATATTACGCGCGGTTCGCCACAGCCCGCGTTTCCTGATAAAAACGTTCGAATTCGGCTACGACATTATCAAGAAAATCAATCGTGCCCTGATCTGTTAAATCTCCGTTTTCATTCATTTTTTCATGGACGGCTCCGATCAGTACTTCATTTCCAGGCAGTACTTTTGCACTCATACCGGGAGCGCTCAGAATCTGTCGAAGATGCATCTGCGCTTTCACTGTGCCCAGGCCTCCAAGAGAAGCTCCTACAAGCATGGTTGGTTTGCCGGCAAAGTCGTAATCGACCCGGGAGTTCCAGTCAAGAGCATTTTTAAGCACGCCGGAAATCGAACCGTTATATTCCGGAGTGGCGATAAGCACGGCGTCCGCTTCACGTACAGAACGCTTGTATTCCTGCACATAGTCCGGAGCGTTGCTTTCCTCATCCTGATCATAGTGCGGAAGATCGCGGATATCTAAAATATCAATATCCATGATGTCACTGTAACGATCCTGCATGTACTCCACTAACTTTCCGTTAAATGATTCCTGGCGAATACTTCCTACGATAGCTGCTACTTTCATTTGAACTTTCATCCTTTCGTGTTGAACTTCATTTACATATCATACACGCACGTTACTGGCTGTTTCAAGTTATCTGCTTACTTTTTGTAAGTGCCTGATGCAGAGCTGTGTTCTTTTTCTGCACACGCTCCTCCCAGTATTCCCTGTCCCAGTCCGCAAGCTGTTCCGGAGCGACCGCCTGCTCCATGTAACGGGAAAATGAATCCACTTCCTTTAACACAGACGGATCTCCTGTTTTCACGAGCATCGTCAGTGCTTCCATGCAGGCTCCCATTACCGAAATATCTTCGTAACCGTACAATCTCACCTGATAAAAGCTTTTATATAAATACTCCCTAAAGGGTTTTACAGGCATGAATAACCGCAGCTCATTCTGATTGTCAGCGAAGTATTGGTCATTTTTGTGTTCATGGCTGAGTTCGGAAAGCAGTGCCCCAATACGGTTGATGCAGTTCGCTGCTGTGTGTGGATCATTGATTGCAGGCGAAATGGCCCGCAGCGCTATTTCTACAATTTTCTGCATGGAGAATTCAATGTCCTGAACATTGCTTCTCTCTTCTCCTACTAATAAAAAACTTCTCAATATTTTCGAGGATAAACTATGCTTTGACCAATAGCGAAATAAAGGCTCTCCCTGATGAACGTAGTCTCCTACCTGGAACAGGCATTCGACCACGGCTCCCTGCTGCCTGGCCCATTCAATCAGTTCAGGCATTTTCACCATATTGGTATACCCCGACCGTTCGGCATAAACGATTGCTTCTTCGTCATTTCGAAAATCATCGCTCCATTCGCTGAAGCTGTGCACCCCCGAATAAGTGTAGGCATCCCGGATCACCCTGGAGGCATCAGATCTTATATGGCTGATCAAATGATTCACCTGCAGCCACTGGGTGGAGTGATAAATAAAGATAATAAAAAAAGCCAGACAGCCAAGCGCCACAAGAACTGTCAGCATTGGCATCAAAATTTGGCTACTGCCTTCGCTCGAAAAAAGCAGCATATTTACCAGAGTAAATAATACCCCAAACGTAAATACCCCAAGTGTATGCTGCGTCGTCGGGCTTTTCATGAAATCCTGCAGAGCCCTTGGGGTAAACTGTGTGGCATACGTGGTCAGAACGACCATAATCGAAGAAAAACTTATGGTTGTCAACGTCAGCAATGCCGTCACTAATGCACTGTATAAAGAAGTAGCAGTGTTATTTTCCACGATCAGCATAGAAGGCATATTATTGTAAACCGGCCGCAGCACCTGCTGATCCATGATAGAAGCGCCTATTACTATTATTAAGCTAAGAATACCGTAGCATCCTGGAATAAACCAAAACTTGTCCCTGAGCTGTACATACCATTTCTGTTTTTTCATGATTTACCTCCATCTCTGTCCTGCAATCCCGCCATTATAAAGGAAATCATCAAACAATGCATTTCTTATACGAATGTTTTACAATAGTATTTGATACTGAATAAAAGGAGACAAATGATGGTAACGTTAAAGACAGAACGAGAGATTGAGCTTATGCATGAAGCAGGAAAAATTCTTGCCGCCTGCCATAAAGAAATCGCCAAAATGGTCAAACCAGGCGTCACTACAAAACAAATTGACGATTTTGTCGAAAAATTTCTGGCAGAACGCGGCGCAACTCCTGAACAAAAAGGGTTTCAGGGATACAAATATGCCACCTGCGCCTCGGTAAACGATGAAATCTGCCATGGTTTCCCAAGATCCCGCCCTCTTGAAAACGGTGACCTCGTTACAATCGATATGGTTGTAAATTTAAACGGAGCCCTGGCGGATTCCGCCTGGACCTATGCGGTTGGGGAAGTAAGCAGTGAACTCGAACGGCTGATGGAGGTTACAGAAGCATCTTTATATAAAGGTATTGAACAGGCCAAAGTCGGCAACCGGATCGGTGATATCGGACATGCGATTCAAACATATGTCGAACATGAAGGCTTCTCGGTCGTCCGGGATTTTACCGGGCACGGCATCGGGCCCACTCTCCACGAAGACCCGCAAATCCCTCATTTCGGTGCCCCCGGCAAAGGCGGCCGCTTAAAGCCGGGCCATGTTATTACGATCGAGCCAATGGTTAACACTGGCGGCTGGCAGAGCAAAATGACCTCCAACGGGTGGACCGCCACTACCCGGGACGGAGGCTATTCCGCCCAGTACGAGCATACCATTGCGATCACAAAAGAAGGCCCGGTTATTTTAACGGGCCAGGAAAGCGTATAAACGTCAAAAAGCGCGGCCTTTAGGGACCGCGCTTTTCATCACTTATAAATTTTCAATCTTATTGTCTTCATAGTCCTGCTGACGTGCTGCTTCGACCTGCATGATGTTTTCAATCGTGCGAACCGATTCCTCTACGCTCATGCTGTGAGACTGCTGCATCCCTTTGTCGATCATTTCAGTTGTGTTCAGTTGACTGTTTGTCAAAACAATAATGCCTCCTTTGAGTATGTTTACATAATAAACCATTTCCCAATACATTTCAACCGAAAATTTTATTTTTTCTGATAAATGAGAATAGTTATAAAGAAAAAAGAAGCCGGCTGGTTTATCCAGCCGGCTTCCCAGGCTGTCGAGAAAGTCTCCTTTCTCGGCAGTTTTTTTGTAGGCAAGCGCCCCGAAGGGTCGTATACTAAAAAGAA